>NZ_FWZT01000003.1:0-300000 GCF_900177345.1 Pseudobacteriovorax antillogorgiicola | reverse complement strand
TGATTTTATGGTGCATCCGCGGAGCCGCTATCGCTAAGATGCTGGAAAATCGTATTTAAATAAAAGAATTACAGATTAGCTAAAGTGTCCCCCCTAACTTGTCGATAACAAAGAGATTGCCTTAGCGTAAATACTTTGTAGTGGGGGACCAACCATGACGGCTGTCTATATTGGAATGAGCTATCTGACCCGTATTGGACGATTCTTTCGCAAGGCGAATGAATTCCAAAGGGCTCTCCTACACTTTCTATCTGTTATCATCTTAAATATGCTGCAAGTTGAGGTTTCAGACTTTCATAGCCAAAAGCCTAGGCCTGGGGAGAGGAACCACGAGGTGATCGCTAATCTGGCAAAGCAAGCCGAAAATCGCAATCGCCCCTCTGGGCGTTTTATGTCGATGAACTGTCCCTACATGACATCGGGTGTTGCTTGAGAAATTCCATAAAAAACTGTTAAAGCTTTAGACACTCTATTTGGCCAAGAGTTAGACATTTTCTAGCCCATGGGCCTTATGGTGCCGCTAATGAATAGGTTGAAACGGCAGGCTCTTCGTTTGCTCCGGTGCTTTCTTACCTTCAGGAATACGCTCAAATCGATTATCAATCAGAAACGACCCTGGGTGAGGTGTGAAAACCTCTGTGGGATTGAGAGCTTTGCTGGCTAAACGCACTTCGAAGTGCAGGTGAGGTCCTGTCACCACACCTGTGGAGCCCACCGTGCCGATCAGCTCTCCAGTTGAGACCTTTTGGCCCCAGCGCACGTAGATTTTATCGAGGTGAGCATAGGTAGACTGAAGGTTAAACGGGTGGTCTAAGATTATCGTATTGCCATAACCCTTTGCCTTGGCTGCCCAATAGACCTTACCCTGAGCAATCGCGTAAACTGGAGTTCCAGGATCTGACGCGATATCAATACCATAATGGAAGCCACCCTTGCGAGTCCCGAAGGGTGATGAGATTGGCCCAAATGATGGCCATTGCATTTCAAGTAGTGGCACACTAGTTTCGATGTTTTCCAGGTCTTCTGATGAGAATCGGGTAGCGCTCAGCTTGGAGGAATAAGAGTTGATAACAGCAACAATCAAGGCCCCGAAAAACATAGGGATAAGAAACTTCATGAATCATCCTCATGGAGTTGCCCGATTATCGACTGAGATCCTGCAAACGCCGCGCCATACCTACCTAGAGTAAGAAAGCACTCTATCTGTATAGTCCGTTTGATTCCTAAGCTAACTTTTTAGCGACGGGTCTGGAGCTACCGTTTTAATTGATTTTCGGTGGCTCTTGCTAAGGTTCTAAAATTAGGCAGGTATCTACTTGGCTTTAAAGTAGCCTAAAAAAGCCACCATAGCGACCGAAGCTTTAACTTATATGCAAAAGCTGAAAATTCTTTGGAGTTGTAACTATGGCTACTTCCGTCGCTAAGACGGTCGCAATCATCGATGCCGACCCTCATTATCAACAGATTCTTAGCCAGTATTGTTTAGATGCTGGGTTCGAAGTCTGCAAATATGAAACTGCTGAAGCTCTATTCAAAGACTTTGCCCTTGAGAAAGAGTTCGATCTTTTTCTCATCGACTGGGATATCAAAGATGGTATCAAGGGTCCTGGTATCACCCATCGGCTTAGACAAGATCCACGGTTTGCTTTGACGCCGATTCTGGTGGTTTCGGGAACGATCGCAGATCGAGACCTGGCATTGGCGGATGAGTTTTTTTGCATGTCGTTCTTAGCAAAGCCTGTGACACAAAACGTTTTCCAAAAAGAGCTGGAGAATATTTTCGATGAGTATGAATGGTATCACACACACTACCAGATGATTCATCAGGCCTTAGACTTGCGGGAAGATTCCCAGTCTTCAATGAAAACTATCATCGATCTGCTGGCGCAAGCCCCTAATCCTGTGCCATTGAGCCTACTGCTTGCGGATATTCTTTGGGAGCGCGGCCATTATCAGGCCTGTGAGTCTCTATTAGTCAAGCTGATGGATGGTGATCATCGTAACGTTCGAATGCTGACCCTCATGGGAAAAATCTGTATGGAGCGCAAGCAGAACGAGGATGCCTATAACTATCTTAAGCTAGCTGATGTGCTGAGCCCAGATAATTTGGAGAGAATTTGTCATTTGGGTCAGCTGGAGCTTCAATCTAAGAAAGCTGATGAAGCCCTTGAGTCCTTTGAACGCGGCCTGAAACTTGACCCTAATAACAAAATCGCCGCTGCGGGCAAGACTGTAGCTCAAAACCTTCAAGATTATATAAGAGAGAAGACGCCTTCCCTGTCAAGAACCTTGGCTTGCTTGATGAACTGTATTGGTATCACGAAGGTTCATGGTGGAGCCATCGATGAAGGCATCACTCACTATAAGTCTGCTCTAAGTTTCATTGTTGATCGCGATGCGAAGACAAAGCTGATGTTTAACATCGGCTATGGCTATTATCGCCAGTCAGATTACAGTATGGCCATAGACTGGTTTAATCGATCTTTCGAAGAAAGTCGCGACACGTTTCAAAAAGCGCGGACGTACGCGAAGCTATTGTCGCGGAAAAGTTACTCTGACGAGGAGACCAACTATATTACCCTGTGCGAGTCTGATGATCTCGACGAACAGAATTTCGAGGCGCGAACCCAGGAATTGCAAGATGTTCTAGGATAGGGTCTTGGCTTTTCTAAAGACGTTCGTGCCTTAGGTAGCATTAAGCTCGATTTGCTGATCAGATTCGATCTTTAGGATGGTTCACACCATCGCCCATCTCGACATTTTTAATCTCATATGAGTTGACACCCTCCAAACAAGCGGTGTTATAGCCATATTCAGTAGGATCAGATCGCCGCTGGTGATGAGTATAGATTCCGCATATTGAGCAAAAGTAGTGCTTTGCTGTCATCGTATTGAATTGATATAGGCTAAGCTTTTCTTTCCCTTTTAGAATTTTAAGGTCCTCAAGCTTGACCGAAGCGACGACCGTTCCCCGTCTCATACATATGGAGCAATTGCATCGCCTTGGCTTATGAATGCCTTGGGGAAGCGTCAACTGGATCTCGACAGCCCCGCAATGGCACGACAGCTTGTGTAGGGGATTTACTTTAACAGACATAATGTGCCTCCTTTAACAGGGTTCGCAAAGCGCAAAATTTGCGGACGCAAATCAGCCTCAGACATATAGTCACTATCATACTCACTTAAAAAATGATGCTAGTTTTAATCAACTCCAAAAGCATTCTATTACGAAAGGAAAAAGTTATGAAGTATGGAACGACAGTAATACTAGCAAAGATCATTCTAGGATCGGCTTTTTTAAGTAGTGCTCCCTTGCACGCCCGAGAGTTGCTAGCTCAATTTAACACTGGAGGAGACGACGTGCGAGGCGGCAGTCGAATCGATATCCGTGTTGACACCCAATCAGGAGTTCAATGGTTTCGAAATATTAATCGAGCCTCATCCTTGCCCAATGGTTCGTTTAAAGAGTTCACGATCAACGTCGCAAATCTAAGCCACCCCTTCGATCTCAACGGCGTCACAATTATCCATCGTTCGGGAAACTGCACGTTTTGCAGTTATGATAACTGGAGCATGTCTAGTTTTAGCTTGGTCACTAAAGATACGAAGTACCCTCTCTTAGGCCATGGCTTTCACCGATTTAGGGGCAATAGCCCCAGTCTCTATATAGAATCACCTGAGTTTTAAGGGATACACTATTCCGGCAAAAGGAGGATGTGCTTGCATCCTCCAACACCCAAACTTAGGCTTACTCACGACCGTCTTAGTTATTTTTTAAGGTCGAGCATCGGGTCATACTGATCCAACAAAACGTAACTCTCAGTCAAAAACCTATTTTTTTTGCTAAAAAACGCAATAATTCGTTGTCATCGCAAATCTTCTTACTTATATCTAGTCGTTCTTAGGAACGTGATAGTTGCTTGCAGTGTTTGTAATCTTTGTGGCTTCGCATGATATGAGTTTCGGTTGAAGTTAAAACTAGACAATTCATTGCAGCAAAAAAATTTTGAGTAACAAGGAGCTGTGTATGTTTAGAAAAGCCTTGATTGTCTCTCTTGCAGGGGTATTGCCTATCGCCTGTCAAAACGATGATTCTGGTGATCATGGTCCAGCGAAAAATCGTGAAGCTGTTTCGGTGCCAGGTGCTGCCTTGGTGAGTACAACCTATGAGACGAATACCTACGATGAGTCTGTCGCTAATCCGATCAGTTTTTCATTGCCTCTTGGTGGAGTTCTTCTAGGCGATCCAGACGTTATCAAAGCAGACTTGAAGAAGATGATCGCTTTTCAGAAGAAAGTAGAATCTGATGGCGAGACGGAAGAGGTGAAGTATAAGACCTTAAGCGATGACTTATTTGAAGTTTCGCTGGATAAGGAAGTTCTTCTAATAAAAATCGCTCGTCAGGATCTGGACTGGAGTGCTGGTGACTATCGTCTAGTGCTAAATGGCACAAAGCTAGGAAGCAAACACTACTATCCGGCGTCTAGTGAAGGTCAAACAGTCGAGTTTAAGGTTGAGGCTTTAGATCGGTATATGCTGAACCTTGAGCCAGTCTCCGAAGAAGTTGCACTGAGCGTCAAGGATGCCATTCTCCTTACAAAAGCAGAGCGCGAGAAGGCCGATGAGGCCCACGAGATCTATGCTGAAGATATGGAAACCAAGAAGACGATCGAGATTCTTGCAAATAAACTTCAGACCAACCAGACTAAGTTAGATGCAGAAGACGATAAGAAGAAAAAGGAAAAGCTTGAGAAGGAGAAGAAAACACTTCTTAGTGAGCTTGCCAACGCTGTCAACCGAGTTTCCAATCTGGCTACCTGTGGTGAAAAAAAGTGTGCTGATCGCAAAAGCGTAGGTTCTGAAGACAAGGATCTACTAACCAAGGCTTTAGAAGCCTTAACTCAAGTGAGAACACTTCTTCGTGAGCAAGAGAAACTGGCTTATCACACAATCAGCTATAAGTTAGCTGACGTTGCACTGGAAGATCAGGATCAAGGACTTCCTCTTCTCAAGTTGGAGGACGGCAAAACTCTCGACTACGAGATCGTCTACATGATTCTCGATAAAATGGCGATGAAGTACCCAAAAGGGGACAAGAGCCTCGTTGTCAATCGCGCGAATATTCTTCCGGACTTCGATCGTGAGACTGGCGACATCCTATTCCACATCAAGAAAACTTGGGCTCATAAGCAATATGAGGCCAACAAAGGTGAAGTCCTTGGCTCAGTACAGGTTAATCTTGATGAGGCATCGAATCTGCTTGATCTCGATCTTGGATTTTCTGTTGGTGAAAACGACACCGTTCTGATTAAAGTTGAAAAATAGGAGATAGCCATGAAATATACATCATTCGCTTTGCTAGGCGTGTTACTAGCTGGTCCCGCACTTGCTGATTTTTCGGTAGACATGGAAGCCGGACGCCGGGAGTCCAGCTTTGATACTGGCAAAGTAAGTGCTAAAAACTATAGCAACGAAGCTCGCTTGAGCCTTGGCTATCAGCTTGAGGGCCTTACTGGACTCCCGCTAACTACAGGTCTATCGTTTAGCACTGCAAAGTACGATAATTTCACAGGTGCCAGCGATCTTACCACTGATGCTGTACATAATAGTGTTTCCTTAGACTTCGGTCTCATCGGTAGCCATGAGAGCCTGCTAACACCGTTTGCTAAGCTTCGCTACACCCTATACTCTAAGGGTGAAAGAGAGTTTGACGGAATCGAAACAGCAACTGGCTATGATGCTCGTGGCACGGAAACGTTTCGTGAGCGGGGTGTGGATGTGAGCGTCGGTACCTATTTCCCATTGATGAGCTTCGTCAAAGGAATGGTGGCGGTTGATATCGGATCGAAAATGCTAGAGATCCGAGAGTCAAAAGTCGACGAATACCAAATCAACCTAGCTGGTGGTCCCGATCGCCTTCAGAGTCTAGGCAAAACTAAAGACAACTCAATCGGGTACAACTCGGTTTCTGTCCTTCTTGGGCTTAGTGCTCAACTTTGATCATTGAGGATGAGGCTAAGACAATCTTAGCCTCATCGTTGCTTGCTAGTGTCAAGTCGATTTGGAGCCTAGGCGTTGTTGACTTTGTCACTCATGCGTTACTGTACCCAGCAGGTACTGTCTCCTCGCTCGCTTCTAGTCGCCTAGCCGAATTCAAATCGACTAGGCACTAGTTATGGCGCTGTGATGTTTGCTCGCGAAGACCAAGCACACGGCAATTCCTATGCTTAAGATACTCCCCCAGAAAAAGAGAGCTGTTGCTCCAAGCATAAAGCTCCGCCCCAAGGGACTCAAGGGTTCTATTAAATATCCCTGAACAAAAGAAGAGAAGCACACTGTTCCCGCAATAGCTCCAAGATATACCAAAGCGATGTTAGGCCAGTCTCCAGACAGTAAAATCTCCGGGTGGAATGCAAATAGGATGGGCATGATATAGAGCATTTTTGCATATCGAAATGCTGTCCAACCTGTTTTCCAAGGATCCGATTTAGCAATGGCGGCACCAGCATAGGCTGCAACGCATACTGGAGGCGTGATATTTGAATCTTGGCTTAGCCAGTAAACGATCATATGAGCAGCAATGGCTGAAACCCCGAGCTCGGTGAAGGCGGGTACTACCAAAACTGCGCTTACAAGATAGGATGCCGTTACCGGCATTCCCATACCGAGTACCAGGGACGAAATAGCAACTAGGATCAAGGTCACCAGAAGTTGGCCATAGCGATTGATTTCCGTTGCCGGAATATCAACCAAGCCTGGGATAAATTGTGATAGTTCGATGCCTTTAGCCACGCTTAGGATCATCTCTGAAATTTGCAGACCAATCCCGGTAAGATCGACAACTCCGACCACCACTCCAATCACCCCGACAGTTGCACCAATAACTAGAGTCGCTTTTGCCCCGTCGATCATGGCTGAAAGTATCTGAGGGATCTTCATCGGCTCTTTACCGATGATCCAACTGACCAGAATGCAAGCCCCGATGCCTAAGACGGCTGAGTAGCCAGCTGACCGACCTAGGATCATACTAATCACAATGACGAGCAAGGGCAGCCCATGCCAGGCGCCTTCTTTTAAAACAACTCTAGTATCAGGTAGCTCTGATGGCGAAAGTCCGGTAACCCCAGATCGTTTGGCTTCAAAATGAATCATAAAGAAAACACCAAGAAAATAAAGGAGGGCGGGGAGGATAGCAATCACCATGATATCAGAGTAACTTCGTTCCACTAGCTCAGCCATAATGAAACCTCCTGCCCCCATTATGGGAGGAAGAAACATACCACCGATCGATGCTGCTGGCTCGATGGCTCCAGCGACTTCAGGCTTAAACCCTGACTTCTTCATCAATGGGATGGTGAACGAGCCGGTAGAAACTGTGTTGGCGATCGCACTTCCTGATATAGAACCGAATAAACCGGATGCAATCACAGAGACTTTTCCGGGACCACCTGCCTTATGACCAGCTAGGGCCAGGGGGAGGTCTATAAAAAATTTAGCGCCTCCCGACTTTTCTAGAAAAGCCCCAAAGAAAATGAAGAGAATCACATAGGTGGCGAGTACATTTGCCATGATACCGAATACACCGCCTGTGGATACAAAGAGGTAATTAGCTATCTCCTCAATTTCGAAGCCTCCATGTTGGATCATCTCTGGCATCCACGGGCCAGCATAGGCAAAGCCAAGCATAAGCAGAGCTATTAGGACGAAACTGAAGCCAAGAACTCGCCGTGAGGCTTCCAGAGCCACGACAATGCCGATACAGGAAACCATAAAGTCCGTGGAGTTTTCAGCACCAGCGCGGAGGTTCAGCGCTTCGTATTGAGTCATCCAGTAGCTCACAGTGCCTGTAGCCGCGACGATCAAGATTACGTCGATAGGCTTCCCAACCCAAGTTCCGAGCTTGCTTGGATAGCTCAGAAAAATCATAACGAGGCTGATTCCCACATAGATACCACGATGATATTGGGGGCCAAGGGGAGCAAACGCTGCGGTATAGACGTAAAAGCTAACCATAGCTACGGAGAGCAAGGCCAAGAGGGTTTGCCTTGGGCCATCGCTCCAAAGCTGCCTAAAGGCTGTCATAGCTGTTCCTTAGTAAGCTCTTGCCCCATCTCCTGCCAAAACTTTTTCGCCCCAGGGTGAAGTGGGACCTTCAGCCCTTGGATTCCTGTGCTTGGCGACATGTATCGCGAAGAAGGAATCACAGACTGCAAATAGGCGAGGCCATCCTTCGAGTAAACTTCTTTGAGAGTCTTATACACATAGGAGTCATCTGTTTTTCGGCCCGCGACCCAGACTGTTGAATCAGCAAAAACCCTCACATCATGGTCTACGCCTTCATAGGTTTTTGCCTTGATAGTAATAGCCTGATAGAAGGGGTATGCTGCCAGGAAGCCTTTTTTGTCGGCTTCTGCTTGCAGATCTAAAAGCCGCACCGACTTCGTTGCTGCCAATTCTATAATGGCACGGGTTGGGAAACCAGAAACCACCCACATGGCATCAAGGTGTCCGTCCTTCATGGCACTCGCGGCCTTGCTGTAACCTAGAAACTGCCGGTCAATGGAATCCCAAAGACCTACGGACCGAAAAAATCGCTCTGCGGTCGCTGCGGCACCTGAGCCTGGGCCTCCTATGCCAATTCGCTTGCCTTTGAGGTCAGCAAGAGACCTAATATCACTTTTTTTTAGGACTACCAGCTGAGCTGCAGAGCGATAGAGAACAGCCATGGCCAGAACATCCTGATAGCTTTTATTGTCTCCTGATAACTTGCCTTGTCTCCCTAAAAAGAGATCCCCTGAATGAACCACACCAAAGTCCACCCGGCCTCGGTTGATCTTACGCAGGTTCTCCGTGGAGCCTGCGGAGGCTTGGTTGGAAACTCGCACCCCGGGTAGTTTCTCTGAGAGCCGGACAGACAGACTGTTGGAAAATAGTTGGAATGTTCCCCCAGTGGGGCCTCCGGTGAATTTTAGGAATTTGGTTTTTGCAGCTAGTTCTAAACTGCAAACAAGACTCATGCAGAATATAAGAGAGTTGAATTTCATCGCGAACCCCGAACAGTCAAAAAATTGAGTTGATTCAGTTATTAGCGACTTGATTCGATCTCTTCAATGCTTATTTGTCTGGCTTAATTCGCGAATCCTCTGTGGAAGGGCCATCATCGGTTCAGATAACGGTTGAGATACCGATGATGGCGGTGGAGGGAACATGCCACTTCGCACTGCAAAAATTCCGATATACCTAACCCTTGTATCTCTTTGTACAACTATCATGTGCATATTCTTTCTAGTGAATCGCTCAGCCTGGGACGCTCATACGAGAGATGCTATCGGGAAGATGACAGAGATCGAAAAGCTGGTGATCGATTTGGAAACTGGGCTACGTGGATACTTACTAACTGGAAAGATAGAGTTTTTGGATCCCTATTTTGCTGCGAAGGTAGTACTGTCTAATAGACTATCAGAACTTCATGACTTCGTTAGCGACAATCAGCCACAGCAAGCAGTGATCTCTCGCATAAATGTACTTATTGATAGCTGGTTCAAAAATGTAGCAGAACCTAAAATAAGGTTTCGGCGGAATGCAGGGGAAAGCTCTCAAATTCCCCCAGAGATCACTCAGATGCTAATTTCAAAGATTGGCAAGAAAACTGTCGATAAAATCAGATTAGAAACAGCTTTCTTCAAGGATCAGGAGCGCCTACTTTTAGTGGAAAGAAAAAGGGCCAAAGATCTAGCTGTGGTCTCTTTAACCCTATCGACAGTGCTCGTTTCGATTTCAGCCATATTTGTCTTGGTTATTAACAGGAGAAAAGAAGTCGAGTGGGCTCGTTCAATTTTAAAGAAGCATCGGGAATTGGAACAAGCAAATTTAGAGGTCAATGCTGCGCTACAAGCAAGGTCGGACTTCATCACGATCATGAGTCATGAATTCAGAACACCCTTGACTACAATTATCGGATATGGGGAGTTGATCACTGAAAACACCAAAGAAAACGATTTTCATATGCTAGCTTCGGACATGGAAGCTATTCTAGATTCAAGTCGCTATCTGCTCGCGATGGTGGAAGACATTCT
The DNA here is from genome assembly GCF_900177345.1 of Pseudobacteriovorax antillogorgiicola. NCBI lineage: Bacteria > Pseudomonadati > Bdellovibrionota > Oligoflexia > Oligoflexales > Pseudobacteriovoracaceae > Pseudobacteriovorax > Pseudobacteriovorax antillogorgiicola. Next base: position 289,923 of record NZ_FWZT01000003.1, on the reverse strand, counting down.
GGATTATGCACAGATCTCTCACAATGAATACTCCATTGACAAGAAAAATATCAATGTCGATGAGTTCTTCAAAGGTATTTCTAGCACTTGCAAAATGGTGTCTCAAAAGTATGGCAATGAATTTACCTTCGTCAATGATTTAAATCTCTCACAGCTGTTTATAGATCCCATTCGTATAAGGCAGATTATTATAAATATTGTCAATAACGCCAACAGATTCACTGAAAACGGGAAGATCAAGGTAAGCCTGAGTCACCAACGAAACCGATTTGAAATTCTCATATCCGACACGGGCTGTGGAATTGATAGGAATGACCAAGCCAGAATTTTTGAGCCCTTTGTCCAGATCAACCGCGATGATAGCTTGCGTGGCACTGGCTTGGGCTTGACTCTTTGCAAAAAGCTCGCTGAAGCCATGGGCGGCAACATTCGAATTTTAAGTGAAAAGGGTAGGGGATCGACGTTTGTGATATCGTTTCCCCTTGAACTTGTGACAAGTCATAAAAATATGGCAGCGTAACGACTTCAAGGAGGTTGGAGCCAAAACAGACACAATGCCTAGCCTCGGCATTGTTGACTTTGTCTGTCGCTCGTCACCGTATCCAGCACGTACTGCCTCCTCGCTCGCTCCTTGTCACCTAGCTGAGAGTTCAACTTGACTAGGCTAGTTTATTTGTCAGTGGGGCGAATCGATGAATCCAAAGTATTTGATGCACTTTTGATAGAACCTAATTGCTTAGGAACCTTGTATATATTTTCATACTTGCTCAAATCTAAACGGCCATAAACAAGAGGAAACTTGGACTTGAGTGAATGGTGGATGCGGTCAAAGATGACCCAAAAATTTGGGGTGTCCCGAGTTAGCCAGTACTTGCCAAGGATGTTGTAGACGTCTAGTTTTTCCGTGGCCGTTCTCAGCTCCATCACCATGTTTGTAAATGTCTTAGGACTGCCGTGAAAGATCAAATTAGGATAGCTGCCCACCCAGTCTTTCGTCACGATAACCCGGTCGTATTCTGGTTGTCGTCGCTCCTTCTCGTTGAACATGAACGCCATGTTGCTGTGAGAGCTAAGTTTATTGGCAAATAGAATCGTGTCCTTGCCAGACTCGTTATATAGAGAAATCAGCATAGCTTCGGGGAGATGCTGAGCAAAGCCTTGCTGATGGCTTGTAAATGCCTGCATGGCGGTCTCTAGTTCGTTTCGGGGAGTTTTCTTTCTAGCATTCAAAACGCAGCAATGAAATGGATCTTCCTTTGGCGCAACCGCAGAAAGTCTAGATTGCAGAATTTTACTCCAGCTAACTTCAACTATCTTGCGAGGATGGGCTGTCGCGGTAGGCTCTAGCAGCGATTGATAACGGTACGATGCACTGTGCAAAGGATGATCTTCTTGGATAGTTTCCCATGCATCCTTGCCTTCGTACCAATGAGCTCTGACCTTTTCCCTTACAGATTCTGGTAGAAGGTACAGAAAGTTATTTTCCGATTCGACTCTTAAGTTATCCATATAGAGACGGGTCGCGGACTGGTGAAAAACGTTGTCGAACACGTTAAAGCCTGCGACGAGTAGATAGTACATTCTTTCAAAGATCGGATAATCCATGACCCACACAGTTCTTGGGCTACCCCCCCAAGCGCCACGTAGAACACTTGAATTATCGAAATGTCTAAAAACTGTTAGAAGAGCGTCGCGATCGAAGCCATCGCCATCCCACAAGCTATTGGGGGTCAGGGCTAGATGCTTTTTTCGAAACTGATCGGCTCTAAATTTTGCATATTTCCGTTGTTTTTCATTATAGGCAGCGTAGTAGGATTCGAATGGGGAGGACTGCCCGCTGGCGGGCAAAGACAAGTATGAATTAGCAGAGATAAGGAAGTTGGGGTCTTGGATGGATATGTCGCTGTCAGGGTCGACGAAAGCGATCATAAAATGATCTCGGATCACGTTTACAGCCACCTGCCCCTCGCAAACTGGGCCACGAATGTAGCTCTGTGTGAAGTACAAAGCATTTCTGAGTAGGAATCGATAGCGGCCTTCTAAAGGCATATCTTTGAAGGTAAGAAGTGGGTTGGCGGCCTTGTCAGGCTCGTAGGAGGGGAAGGACTTGGGTTCGAATACCCAATTACCGTGGAGCAGGTGGCGATTGTAGAAAGATTTGTTCTCTTCACTTAGCTCGAAAACGATATGATTCTTATGCATAATTTCCCCGCGGACGGGGCGAAATCGATAGTAGAGACGCTCGACTTTGGGATCGTCGAAGGGGCGGACGGACGCAATTTCTTTGATCTCCTGAGGCCAAGGTGTGCTTGATCGTACGATCCTGAAGAATTTATCGTCGTGGTTTTCAAAGTGAATATGAGCCAGAAACCAGTGCTCATACAAATACCGACTCACGATTCGTTGCTTGATTGCAACACCACCCAGCCAGGCTTCCCAGTCTCGGATGGTCTTTTGTAATTTTTGATCCATTCCCTGAATTAAGGTTTGATCTGCGTGGCTCTCTCCTGGAAATCCAGCATTGGCCCAGCTAGTCAAGGCTGATTGCTCTGCTGTTGTCAGTGCTGGAAAGCCAAAAGGCATCCCCCGTTTGACGTGGTCCTTGGCAAATGCCGACCAGGCGTCTTGCTTCGGGCATTGCAGGTTGTTTTTAGCGTCGAATTGATAGTTGCGGTAGTTCAAACCGCGGGATCTTCCCAGTTCTGTTGATTGCGTCAGTAAACTGGAAGTCTTGAGCTTGGGGTTCACTATGGGAAAAAAATTATGTTTTTTCTGCCATTCCTCGGGGGTGTCGGCATCGATGAAGAGTCGCGTAGGGTCTTGTGGGGTCAATCGCATGCCATCGTAAATCGGATCTGCTAGGCCGCCGCGCATGATGCCTTCGTAGCTATTGAGATTGATTTGGCAAGGTGATCCGTAACAGCTATGGCAAGCGATACAACGTTGGTTCAAAACCTTTTGAGCCTTGGGGTAAAGTTGAGATGTAACTTCGCTCGCCTGTGCCAAAGTTCCCCAAAGGATAAGAAACATCATGTTCGATGCGTAAGAAATCCAAACGCTGGGCTTCAATCTTTTCTTGACGGTCATTCTCTAGCCTTCCGTATCATCTAAATCCAAAACTCACAGCTCCGTTAATGCAAAGGCCAAGCCAGGATTAATTGCAGTTAGAGGAGCGGCAAGATCGTGCCAATCAAAGGCGAGAGGCAAGTTTGGGGAAGGTTGCAAGCTACACGTGGTGTATGAAATTTGAGTCAGTCAGGGAGCAGCTGAGCTATTGTCTCGTTTGGCAAGCTTCAGATTGCAGCCATTGGCCACCTATAAAAGCGACCGAAATAGAGGATAGGGAGAGGATGAACAAGCAGAAACCTATCGCTTTTGACTTGGTTATATTGGCTATCTTTATGGCTACGACGCTACCAAATACAAGAGCAGCAGCTCCAGCACTTACTAAGTCGAATGTGCATGATGTCATGTCTTGGGTATCTTTCCTTCAATACGTGATCACGCTGAGCGCTAGAGCTAGTCACGAAGGAGCCATATTCTACGGCACCCGAATCTTTGACAGTGCGCTTAAATTCAGTGTCTTGAAAATTATGACATACTTCTACTGCGCCATACTAGCAATTAACTTATGAATTTCTCATACAAGGTGACGCAATGTGCGACCTGCCCAGAGCGTCAGTATTTGGAGAACCTTTAAGGGTTCCCTAAATGAGAAATAGCCTTATTTGGAAAGATGTTCGCCAGTGATTGAAATCTAAGGTAGAACTTGCGAAGGGGGTTAGAATCGTTCATTCTGGGCCTAGACGTTTGTAATACGTCGTACTGTCTTCGCCAATGTTAGGGAGTTAACTGTGAAGGAACCACGAGTCGGGCTTGATGAGGATTTGGTACCCAAATTCGAAGCCACTGAGCAAAAGAAAAGCGAACCGAGCAATACGGTTGTGATCAAAGAAAAGCGTTCACCACTATGGCTTTTCGTTGTGGTTTTCAGTTTGCCGCTGCCCTTTATAGGTCTATTTGCCGGCTACTACTACGGCGATAAGTTCGGTCGTGAACACGCTCAGTTTAACAACCCAGTTTTGAGAGAACATTATATCGGGCAGTGTTTGAACTATATCGAGCGGGATTTCAAAAAAATGGTCCGAACGTCTTTGGAAACAGTGCAGCGGCCTAGTGCCCCTGGAGCAGCGGTAACGGCTTCTGATCCCCAAGTGACTTTATTATTAAGTGAGATCAAGCAGCAGCTCCAAGACTTAGATCAAAGATTGGACAATATGCCTTCCCAGGCTGTGAAGACCAGCGGTGGGGAGAAAAAGCTGATGCGAGATATGGCCCGCATGATCAAGCTCATGGAACAGAATCGCATTGAGTTAGTGTCTGATCGCTGTCCGTCTAGCTCGGCTATGCCTAAGCAACTTTCACAGCGAAATTAACGATGAAGTATCTTGTTGGGGCCTTAAGCCTTCTTTACTCAGCACTAGCTTGCAGCTTTCCATCAGCTCCCGTGATCGACCGTCAGGTTTGGTTCTGGGAGCAGGTCTTTAAAGACTATCGAAGCCACCAAGTTTTGATTCACGATGCCGATCGACCCCATCTTATTGTAGACGTGATCGATTTGCCAAAGCGAGAACTCAGTCGTAAAGAAGAGCGGGAATTGGTGAAAGGCTATCTGGAACGCTACGAGACCGGAGTCAAGCGGTTCGGTGATCTGGGGCAAAGAGCTTATCTGATGGGGGCCATCGAAAAACGCTTGCTTCAGGTCTACAAGCAGCGACCGGAAGCCCTGAAAGCCCTCATGAAGGGTAATGTCAATCTTCGAAGCCAAAAGGGTTTGGCGGATAAGTTTAAGATCGCTATGAAGCGCTCGCAGACTCTATTACCCCATATGGAGCGAATCTTTAAAAAGCATGGCCTTCCGAGCGATCTCACGCGCATCGCATTTGTGGAATCGATGTTCAACACCAAGGCTATTTCAAAAGTGGGGGCATCGGGGCTCTGGCAGTTTATGCCAGCTACTGGCCGACGCTTTTTGATTATCAATGGTCATATCGATGAAAGAAACTCGCCTCTCAAGGCCACTCGGGCTGCGGCGAGGCTGTTGCGGACCAACTACAAGAAGCTTGGTAATTGGCCCCTTGCGATTACAGCCTATAATCACGGCGCTGCTGGTATGAACCGGGGAGCGCGAAGGTTAAAGACCAAGCGACTCTCTAAGATGATCACTCATTACTCTTCTCCTAGCTTCGGATTTGCTAGCAAGAACTTCTATGCCGAATTTTTAGCAGCCCGCAAGGTTTATAGTAGCCACATGCGTAAGATGAAGCTAAGGCCCAAGCCATTGCCGGTGCAAATGGTTAAGCTAAGGAAAAAGGTACCATTAGATTCACTGATTCGTAATACACCCCTCAGCACTAAGATGATTCGCCAGTACAATCCCTGTATCAAGCCACACGCTTTCCGCCGTAGCAAGCGCGCTTACCTGCCCAGAAACTACGAATTGTACGTGCCCAGGAAACTAGCCATGCGAGTCAATCGTTCATTGGAGCGTCTCTAGGAGCCTCGCGTGCTATTCTGGTAAAGCTGAGAACCGGCTGGTTTTCGCTAAAAAAATGAATCATTCTAGTAGTCTTGGAAAAAAATCTAATCTCCAGTTCCTGAGCTGACGAATCCAAGGGTATTTGGAGGGGGATTGATGCATCTCAAGGGACGGCCGCTAGCGGGGCAAGAGATTTTAGAAGCTCAGCATCTTCTCTATCAGGTCTATTGCGAGCAACTTCAATGGCTTCCGCCAGAAGGAAATAAATCGGCTTGGCATCTTGCGAAAAACCCCTTCGGATCGTCTTTGGCAGATGATTTTGATATGGTCGCTCATTGGTTTGGGGTACGGGATGGCGACCAGCTTGTTGCTGTGGCTAGAGCTATCAAGCCAGTTGATAACCAGTTGGAAGTGGAACGCTACCATAGCATCCCGGGCTTCCTAAGAAAGAGCCCGTCTAAAAATATCGAACTAAATCGCTTTGCCATTGATGAACGTTACCAGGACTCTCAGGCTATTGTGTGGCTGGCGTTGCTATGTTTTGAGTTTATCTCTCGCCAATCAGCGAGCTACGTTATGATTGCACCTACCGTTCCTTCACCAGCGGATTTACTGGCAAGTTTAGGCTTCCAAGAACCAGATGCAGCTTCGAGATTTCGCTACCATCCTGGTGATCAGGATGAGGTTGCCTTGATGTACCTTGATGCTAGTAATGCAGTTTTGATCGAGGCAATGATAGCTAAGTGCCGCGGCCTTTTGAATTTGTAAGATATTGTCTGTTGTCTCTTCATAAGAGTAGCTTCGGCAAGGTCAAAGCCATGGGCTTGCCTTAAGACACTAGCGGACCCTAGGCAATCATGATTAACTCAATAGTTTCAAATTGTAGCCTAGTAGTCTGCCGTACAACTAGCCTATAGTGAGGCGTTTGCACCGTCAAGCTCCATAGATTTCATAAGCTTATGAATCGGTCAGGGAAACAAAGGGCAATTGCAAGCAGAAGTCTTGGATATTTCTTAGTGTCCCCAGACAAGCATTGCCATTCATATCGTTTAGCAACGTTAGGAAAAAAATTCAAAAAGTGTAGTCATTGCGAGCCGGCTCTAAACAGAGCGATGAGCTTCCTCTCGCCTATGTCTATAATGGTAAGGCCTTCAGAAAATTGGCAACGCCTTTGCATCGCTTATTCAAGCGAGAGATGCTTCTGAAGGAGACCCACATGCTGAAATCGATTTTCATACCTCTTATGCTTCTACTCTGGTCTTGCCGACCCGATGCCCCTCTGAGACCATCCTATTTGGAACAGCCGCAGCAATCGTCGTTTAGCCAGGATTCAAATAAGGATACGGATCCTGCTCGGCAAGGCGATCGTGTAACCTGGACCGATGAATTTAGAAACAACGATCCTATTGATGAAAGTCGTCACGGCGAAGGTGATGGCAGTGCTGATTTTGCCACGGAAGACGATATGAGTAACTCCGATCAAGGCGGCCCCGATCAAGGCGGCTCCGATCAAGGAAGCGATGATGATCGAGTCGATGATTCTGATAGCAATCAAGGTGGTGGAAGCCTTGAACCTATGGAGCCCACAAATCCAAGTGCAAAGCTAGCTGATTGCAACAATGCAGAAGTGCCGAGTAATGGTTTTGCCATCTATTGGGGTGAATCGTTTCAAAGTCATACTGAGAAACTGGTTCAATTGCAGAATGGTTGGAAAATCGATGATGTTTGGGGGAACGGAAAAATCTTCCGTTCAAACGATAGTGGCCAACCATCTATTATCTTTGGTAACGAGGTGCGCTACCACGGCTTTAAATTCACACCTCCAAATGCCTCTGGTAGCTCAGATCGTCGACGGTTTACCTTTAAAAGAGCGGAAGTTTATGCGTATCACCAAGGGACTTCAAGTAATGCCCAATGGGGGCTGCGTGTGATCAAGCCTGGCGAGTTCGAAGAGGCAGGAGGGGCTCCGACCACCACTTGGCTTTCTCACTCACCTCAAGGCAATAATACCCGCTTCGGACTTTCTGGTTCTTGTTCTAAAATTTCTATGGATATGCCTCAGAAGTTCTTCAACGAGAACGGTGAAGCCAATCGCTTGATCTGGGAAATGCAAGATAATTGGAATCCCAACGATCGCGTGGTGATCAGGGGGATCGTGCTCGTCGACTTCACATGGCTTTGACAGAGCCTAGGCTTCCAAATCAGGCTTGACCATCTCCAGGGCGGGCCTTTCTTCTTTTCTCCAAAAGCGGTTTGCAAAGGTTCTTCTTCTTGATCCAACTACCTTAATATAAATAGTAGCTTATAGAATACTTGCGGAAAAAGGTGCAAATCCGAAGGCCTCATTCTTACCGAATTGAAAGCAATTCTACGCTAAGTCTTGGAATTCAATGAATAAAATCATTTTTATGTGAGGTTGAGGGACTGCCTTCGATGGGGCCTACGCAGAGCTTAGCGAGCTAAGTTGCCGGAACTAGAAGAAAACATTTTGGAACATCAATTGCAATCCTTTAGGCAGAAGTCACAATAATGAGGCGTGAACGGAGATGCAAATGAAAAAGTTAACTTGGCTGTGGCTCGTGGGCTTTCAATGGATGATAGGTTGCAATAGCAATGATTTGGTCGATGCCATTCAAACCAAAACACCAGCTCAACAGGACTCAGCAGAGAGCCTTGTCGGTGATGATGATGATGAGTCGATAGCTTACCCGGTAAATATCAGCGGTGCCTACCTATACTGTCAGATCGAGCAAGAAGCTGACGAGGTCAGCAATGGCTTGGTGGGTTGTGCCCTTCAAGACATCGAAAGCAACAGAAAGATTAATTATGGGGAGAAAGAGTCTCTTTTTTCTTGGGATGTAAAGGTTAATGATAGCCGGATTTCGATCGAAACGACAAGGCAGGTGAGCAACGCTAGATGGCATGTTCGCCATACAGTTGTGGGTAACGACGTGAATGTTGTTAATAACTCTCTTCGATCGATGATATTTACAGTTCAGGTGCCAGGGCAGCAAGAGATCGAAACGAATGTTAATGAAGCCAATGATAACATTGAACTCGGTAGTATTATGTTTACCCCTCAGCCTTTCCTACATTGGCAAGAGAATTCAGGAGCACCAATGCCAACAAACGCCTTAACGGCAGGAACTGAGCAAGGGCGACAAGTAGAGCTTGCTATATGCCGGTCTTATCACAGTGACGGAATTTTCCCGGGGAAGCTGCGCACTCACTATGTGGACAATAATTATTCAGTTTGCTTTACAGCAGTCAATGGGGTGAGCCACCAGTCTATCGACGATAGTTTACAGGTCGCCCATAAGCATGAAGTATTGGTTGTTGATGCCGGTGACAACTTTCAGTGGGTCGCGGTGAACAACGGTGTCATCCCAGAACAAGCGGTTGTTACCGGTCGCCTTGCTGATGGTGCGGCATTGTACAGTTGCAGGGACTTAGAAGGTGGGCAGCCATCAGATCCTACGCGCCCGGCAAACGATCCTAATGGTGAGTATACACCAGGCTATGTTTCAGTAGACGGTGGACAGTGTATCTATGAATTTTATGGAATGAAGCAGTCTGATAATTTTGAAGTGCTAGTGAAGCTGTAGAAAATTTACGACACCTTGTTGCTGCATTTGGAGAGGAGTATAGACATGAAGATTTTATTAACTGGGGTGCTAAGCACACTATTTCTGTGGAGTTGCCAAGATCAGTCACTTAATGTGACATCTGATAAGGCAGCCCAAAAACAGCTAGAGGCTAAACACACACGCCCGCAAGAGAGTGGAGAAGGCCTTCCCGGCTACCTTTATTGTCAGTCCGAGGACGATGAAGAGTATTCAAGCATCGATTGTCGATTGGAGCAGGCTGACCAAAAAATGGATCTATCGGAAAAAGATCAAACTTGGTCCCTAACTTTTCCGCAACGTGATATTCGCATGGTCAAGAACTTGTTGCCTGATGACGAGCCGTGGCACGTGAACTTTATGCTTTTCGGAGATCGAGACGCTCGGCAAAGGGCCATCACAAGTGCCAGTATAGGACTCACATATGATGGTTACGTTCGTCAGAACTCTCTACCTAAGGTCTTAGATTCCGGGATCGAAGTTGAAGGTGGTGATGAAGCAACAGAACCAGAAAGCGAAGACGAAGCAAACGATCGCCTTGCCCCGTTCCAATTGTTGTTTGGTCCAGCAGCATCCCAAGTTGCAAATGGATGGATGGGTCTTAACCTTACGGGGCAAACCAATACAACTCTAAGCACTAATATGGGAAGTGCAATCGGTAACGTACAAATCGATATCGTGCCACAGGGAGGTCGCTTGCTCATTCCCGAGGGCACGATCCCCGAGAGTGGCAACGGTGTGTGGCGTACTTTGAGTGCTACAGGAATCAGCTCAGCTGGCACTATGACGCTTAATGGTCAGCTACCAGCTGGAGCCTATCGCCTGACACTGTACTTGGGAAGTCTGTTCACAGATCAAGATGCGGGTATCACCCTGACAAGCCCTGGTAACGATCCTATGACGACCACTTTGGCGGCTGGGCGAAACACTGAAGCCAGTGATGCAAGCTTCGTAGTCTACGAGTCGACCCATACTGGTTCGTTCAGCATTCAAATTCAAAGTGCTGAAAAAGTCGTCCTTCATGGGATGACTCTAGAGCCGCTTTGAAATCAAGTGACAATCTAGACCAGAGCTTTTTGAAATAGGCTCCTAGCTTTCGTGTGGGATAATAACCTACGGTTTTACGAGTCATTGAATTTGGGTGGATGAGGTCCTTGCCAAATCTGCCCTCAGCCACCCAATTTTCCACTTAGTTTCGTTATCAATCCTCTCAGCCTTTTGCATCCGATAAATTTCTTGCTTAGGGCTCTTACGTCGCTGTAGAAACAGCAGCAAAGTTACACAAAATCGATCAAAGTAGGAGCTTGCGATGAAATGCACACAACTGCTCAATAAGGCCTGGAGCATGGGACTACATTTGAAAGTCACGTTTTTATTCCTTGGTTTCACCTCGTCACTTGGATTAGCGCAAGACTCGATCTATGAAAGCTTACGGTTCATGACCTTTAATATACGAACTGAGTTGGCTCAAGACCCAGGAGAGCGAGAGTGGGCTGTCCGGCGAGGAGAGGTTGCTCATGGGATTCGTTTTCAGGCCCCTGATGTTTTGGGTTTGCAAGAGACCACTCCCGAGCAATTGGAATACATTCATCAAGAGTTAGGTGATTCTTGGCAAGTGTCTCCTCTGGGGCAGATCTTGTTTCACCGTGATAAGTTCGTGTTTATCGAATCAGGACGAATTGATCTGATAGCCGATCGATGGGGGGATCGCTATTCTGAATGGATTGAATTGGAGCGTGTGGCTTCTGGCAAACGCTTTATCGTACTAAATAACCATTGGGGTGTGGATTCTCTGGCCCAACAAGGATCGGCTGAGATCATGGTCAAACGATTCAGGTTTGTGAGTCAAGACCAGCAAAGACCGACAATCCTTATGGGAGATCTGAACGTGCAACCAGGTAGCCGACCTCTCAATACCTTGCTGGAGAATACTCCCCTTAAAAACTTTTTCTGGGGAGCGACGTTCAATGCCTGGGGTGGGGTTCCTGCAATTCAGTTAGATTATATCATGGGTTTCAAAGTGACCTCAGATTCATGCTATATTGACGGCTATCAGGAGGGGGCCGAAGCACCTTCTGACCACCGAGCTATTGTTTGTAATCTACGATTGGAATAGCCTTCAGAGGATTTTTAATCCCACGATTTGGATGCCAATCGAGCAGGCTTTTTCTTGAAGGGATGTCTCATCTGGTCTATTCTGCGACTTCGGAAGTGATTAGCACTAGAGTGCGCAGGATTGGGATGGAGATGGGAATGATAGTCGACGATAATGTTCAACTACTTGAAAAGCTTTATGAAATTGCAACGGGAGACCTACACATCGTCTCTCGCAAGTACAACATACCAGTAAGCATTATCGAAAGGGTCAGGCAAACCCCAGGCAGCAAAATGGTCGGTAGCAATTATCCATATCAAGGGAAAATGCGCCGAGCTGTCTACGAAGAACGCAAGCGTTTGCTCCAGATTGAGCTAGTCAAGCTGCAACGATGGGTTAAAAAGACAGGTCATAGAATCGCGATCGTATTTGAGGGTCGAGATGCAGCAGGCAAAGGTGGCACTATCAAACGGTTTACAGAGCACCTCAATCCCCGTGGGGCACGAGTCGTGGCTCTGGAGAAGCCGACCGATCGGGAGCGAGGGGAGTGGTACTTTCAGCGCTACATACAACATCTCCCGACTCATGGTGAGATCGTGTTCTTCGATCGCTCCTGGTACAACCGAGCGGGCGTTGAGAAGGTGATGGGGTTCTGTACACCCGAAGAATATCTCCAGTTTGTTGAGCAGGTTTCGTCCTTTGAAAAGATGTTGGTTGAGAGTGATATTACAGTCGTCAAGTTCTGGTTCTCTGTGAGCCGCGAAGAGCAGTTGAGACGCTTTATTCGGCGCATGACTGATCCCCTGAAACAGTGGAAATTAAGCCCCATGGATGTGGCCTCACTCGGTCTTTGGCGAGAGTACACTGAGGCTAAGGAAAGCATGTTTCACTATACCGACAAAGACTTTTCCCCTTGGATCGTGGTTCGCTCTGATGATAAGAAACGAGCCAGACTCAATGCGATGCGCTATGTTTTGAGTCAGTTTCAATATGACAATAAAGATGCTTCTGTAATTCGGCCAATCGATCACTCCATCTTGGGTCGTGCGGAAAGTCTCTACGAAGACGACGAGCTTCACCATCGAGATCTCTTTAAGTCCTCCATGGCGAGCCAGGCCGTAGCTAGCTCTCAGCCAGAGCATTAATGGTTTAAAGCTAGTCAGTTATACGGCTCCTTGCAAAAATCACCTTAGGTAAATGACATGGCAATATTTTTGCCATGAGAAAATTCTTCTATGTTCAGCTCTTCCTTTTTATGACACTGGGTATTCATCTCAAGATGCACAAGTTTTTATCAGCAAAATTCACGAAAGATCGGCTGGAGCGCTCAGAAAAATAGGCTCCTACGACTTTGGTTATATAATTGCGATCAATCCTATAGATGGGCGAGTTGCAAGATTCGTAATTACAAATCATTTATAAGGATTGGTCATCATGCGAATAATTAATATCATGGTTTTGACCGTATGTATCATAGCAGCATCTTGTTCGGGATCTCATTTTGCTGGGCAGAACTCAAATCGAACAGGGCCTGATGATTCCTTTCAGCAAGAAAATGGCAGTATCATTCCACCCGTTGCAGATGTGTCGGACACTGCTGACGATGGAAGCAGTGAGGTTATAAGCCCGGAGTTACCACCAAAGGAAATTATTAAGGCTAACAATCCAGCCCGAGAAGGCGACTTGCTTGGTTACAGCGTGGATATTTCCGGGAAATGGTTGATCTCAGGAGCCTGGGGAGATGATGACGATGATGTTGATGCTGGGGCAGCCTATTTCTATCGATGGGAGGCACGCGGTGATACTGAGACTTGGGTGATGAAGCAAAAGGTAACTCCAGCAAGCTGTGGGGCAACCCAATCTGAAGAATCCCACTTTGGCAAAATGGTTGCCATATCCTCAAACTTTGCCGTTGTGGGAGCGCCACAGGATTTCGATGACTCCTCCGATGTCAACGACGATTTCATGGGCAATATAGGCTCCTCGCTCATTGAAACATCCATCCAGGGCATCGGGTTAAAGGGAGGTATCTTCGTTTTTAAAATGAATAGCGCTGGAGTTTGGAATTGCTTTCAAGAAGCTATAATCCCAGCAGGTTTAGCCAACAACGATGTCTTCGGCATCAGTGTCGATATTTTTGCCGACCCAAACCTTGATCCAAACTCCGGCCTTCCGATCAACGGGATCGATATAATTGTGGGAGCCAAGGGCGATGATGAGGGAGTGGGGCGAGTCTACCTATTTCATTCCGATAGCGTGAATGCTTTTTCAGCTTCCGGAGAAATTACAGCTCCACTAGGGGATCAGCAGGCCGATGCTTTCTTTGGCGAAAGCGTCGCGGTCCATGGCAACCTTGCCATTGTAGGAGCTCCTCTTTATGACGAGACAGATGGGGCAAGTCTAGCGACTCAAGTCGGTGCCGCTTATGTGTATCAGCGCGATATTGCGGGGGTTTGGTCGCTAAAGAGCAAACTTGCACCCAATACCGTTACGGCAGATCTGCATTTTGGAAAAAGTGTTGATATTCAGGGCGGAGATAACAGTGTTGCGGTTGTGGGAGCTTATAAGAGCGATGAGTCAGGAGCTGATGCAGGAGCAGCCTTTGTGTTTCGCCTAGCAAATGGAGTATGGGCGGCTGATGTTATCGCTCCACCTTCGGATTTAGCTGCAAAGGATCATTTCGGGTTTGCTGTGGCCATCTCTGGAAATACAATAATGGTAGGAGCGCCAGGTGATGATCACGCAGATCAAGCTACGATGACAGATGTGGGAAGTGCCTACTTCTATCGCTATGAAAACGGAATTTGGACAATGAGTTATAAGATGGGGAAGCCAAGTGACCTTGAATTAGGCTCTCAGTATAGCTTTAGCTTAGCCATCGATGGGCTCAATGCTGCTATAGGAATTCCTTTTGAAGACGATTCTGATGGGATGAATAAGGGCGCCATTACATTTATCAATATGGCTTCGCCAGTGGCACAGTGAAAAGAGTTGTGGGGCTTAGAGCCCCGGATTCCAGTTTCAGCACAAGGAAGGACACTGGAATCCCAACTTTATTAGGCTTTAGAAGTGGCTCGTTTCTCGGGCATCATCTTTTTGATAGAGGCTCAGTCGAGGTCTACGGTCGGAACCTGAAACGTCACGAGAAGGCATTTTGTCCACGACAACTACAGATAGCTCTTGCTCGTCCTGATCCGCAACACCCTTTAAGGCCCGTTCGATAACCGATAAGTTGTAGTTCTGACCTGCTAGCGAGCGCTTCCACTGATTCGCTCGGTCTTCACCATCCTCTTCACTGTCATTACTTGTGATGATCTCGCTTAAAACAGCCTTGATGGCAATCACCGCCTGCTTGGTCTGGCCAACGCTTTCTGCGAGCTCTTTAACTAAGTTAGTGCTATCGCCAATCATCTTGTCGCAGTGACTTAGCTCGTAGTATTGTTTGGCGAGAAGATGGGACAACTTATCGCAATGAGCCGCGAGATCGGTTGTGTCGTCTGAGATTCTCTTGTTAATGCCACCATAGCCATCAAGCAGGTTCTCCATGCTTTCGATGAGCTGCCCTGCATGGACTCCTAGATCTTCGATTTCTGAAAGCTTCTTGATATGAATGTTGACTTCTTTTAGCAACAGGGAAAGTTCTGAAAGCCCATACTTTGTTGACGACACATTGTTGCGGTAAAGCTCCCCACAAACATTGATCTTCGAAAACGTCTCTTCGCTATGCTTTCCGGCTTCGGCAAGTTTCAGTAACGCGGTATCAACATCGCCCTGGAATTCTCCGCCTATGGAGAAAATCGATCGTGCTGTTGTCTGCAATGATGCTGTCAGCTGATTGATATCGACTCCTTCATCTTCGTCATCCGACTCAAGATGATCGAGGTTTATCGAGTTGATGCGCAAGCTCAACTTTTCCGCTGTTTCAACCAAGCGGTGAACATCGGAAGTGAGAGACTCAGCCTTTTGGGTTAGGCGGCTGATATGCTGATTCGCTGTTGCGATATCCTCTATCGAGGTTCCTACTGTAGCCAGCAATGAGTCATGGGCCCTGTACCCCTGATGAGAGCTGTCTTGCACTTTGCTAAGGTATACTTCCACACGTTGAATCTTCTCTTTGAAGATCGATTCACCCTTCAGTGACTCATCGATTAGTCGCAACGTTGAATCGTGGATTGCGGCAATATTCTTTGAGGTCTCGTTGATCTTATCTTGAGACTGGCGAATGTGCCCAATCTGACCCAACATTGTGTTCTTTTTCCAGTCCAATCTGTTTGCTGCTGAAAAATTCGCACTTTCCCGTGATTGATCGAATAGTCTTTGTAGGCGAGCACCGGCCTTGCGAATCATATCGTTGCAGTTTAGTACCGAGCTATAAACAAGCTTAGAATTGTCATCTAAGCGCTCAGCCTTTTCCAATGCGTGATTAAGATTCGTTATCTCCTTAGGCTCCCCAAGCTGCTTGTCACTTGATAGGTCACTTATGAAATTCTTAAGGTCGTTAAAAGACTTCGCCACATGGCCTCGAAGAGGTGATGGTGAATAAGGCTTTTGCTTATTTGGAGCATCCTTGTTATTGAGGGGTTCGCTAGGGGTTGGTGCCTCAGAGAGAAGCCCAAAACTCAAGAATACAAGTACTAAAACCAATAGCATCAGGACGAGTACTTGTGCTACAGCCCCTGTTTGAAGAACCATAATCATTGCCACCGACTGTAGCACAGCAGCAATTCCGAACAGCGTTCGTTTCAGAAGTTTTTTCCCGTTCATTTTTTACTCACCTCATCCGTTCAAAATTTTTTGCCTTGTGAAGGCGTCTTTTACAGCGACCATTGTTTGCGGTGGTTGACGGTCATTACAAGCAATGGATAAACCATCCACACGAAAATAGAAACATTTCATTCTCTCATATTGAGCCCAGTTCACGAGATTTGTGAATTTCTGTGTAGCAAAAAAGCGAAATTTTGCGAAATTTATAGCTCGTTGTGGCGGACTCTCCTTAGATTAACATCTGTGACGAACAGCAAATTACAGCCTTAAGTTTGCTTTGCTCCCCAGTGGAAATGCAAAAATCAATAGGAACATACTTCAAGAAGAAAAATTATAAAAATGTAGCTGTGGTAAGTAAAATTTTAAAAATAATAGGCATGCATCAAGAGAATTTTTATAAGCCTATGAGCTTTGCTCCATATGAAAACAACCATCTGTGTCGGTTGGAATTGCGACTTTTTCCCATGCGAAAGAGCACAACCCTTACGCGATCCCCTTCATTCCGCCTGCCATCGAATTGGCTTAGATATGGGCTTGCAACGCCTTGATTCTTGCATTCTATGGTGAAAGAGAATACGCGCGAGAAATGTAATCTTTTACATTTGTATACTGACTTTTAGAGCTGCAAAATAAGCTCACCATGAACTTGTATGGTAGTGTCTTTTAGCAGTCATTTGTGGGATATTGCAATTCACCGGTGATTCTCAAGAAGCGACGTTGGACGCCGCCACTTGATTGAATAATCTGTTATGCAAGACCTCTCATGGGAGTCACTCCCTGACCCACCACAGGGCCAAACATATCGTCGGTGACTGTTTTTAAGAAGCTACTGGTAGAGCTGTTGCCTTGTATTCTGCGACCGGTTTGGATTGCGCCACCTAACTCTCCATAGACAATGAAAGGGATATCGCGGGTGGAGTGGTCAGCGATGCCCATTTCACTTAAGTGAACCACAGCCGAATCCTTAAGGACGTCACCGGTTGTCATGGCGAGTCGGTTGGCGAACCCAGCAACTTTTCCTATGTACCAGGAGACAATCTGCTGATAATCGTTACCACGGTTTGTACCGTGAACCAGGCCACCGTGAAACCCAGCATTGCTGTTTACAGGGCTGCCAGGGAAGTTGAATACCATATCCGATTGGGCATTTGACATTTGCAATACTGCGACTTGGGTGCGATTACAAACGATACCCTGGTAGATGATCTCTGACATCACATCAAAGTAGGCATTGTAGTTTTGAGGGGAAGGCCCATTGGGAATCTGAATCTGTGGGTTCGCGCACTGGGTGGCGGGTGGTTCTTGAG
Source organism: Pseudobacteriovorax antillogorgiicola (assembly GCF_900177345.1). Lineage (NCBI taxonomy): Bacteria > Pseudomonadati > Bdellovibrionota > Oligoflexia > Oligoflexales > Pseudobacteriovoracaceae > Pseudobacteriovorax > Pseudobacteriovorax antillogorgiicola. Next base: position 272,595 of record NZ_FWZT01000003.1, on the reverse strand, counting down.
TCGCGGCCTCTGCTGCTTCACTTTGCAGAGTGAGTATTTGCTCTTGAAGCTCAATTAGAGCCTGTAAGTTCTCATCGAATAGACTGCCCAGGCTACCAAGGCCAGACTTTATTTTTCTGACATCTTCGAGACAGTGATCGATGATCGATTTTTTTCCTGCATATATATCCTGTCTCATTCCAGGATCTGTAATCACGGCAGCGTCCGAGAATAGATCGTCAAATGCTTTTTGGGGATTGTCGACAATTCTACCCAACTGACCATTAGCGTCTCGGCACATGTTGTCCTGGTTCTGGTTAGGATTGAAGTCGATAGCTAAACGAAGGGTTTTGATACCCATAGCTTGATCGAGATCGATGTCAAAGGACCCACCTTGGTTAGCGTTAAAACGCAAGATGTTCGCCGCTCCACCATGAGAGATACCATTTGTATTGTAGAACATTCCTTCTGATAAAAGAGCGCGACTAGCCATTCCTGTGCCGTTGACTGCAGCCTGGGTGAGGCCCCATGATTTATGGCCATTGGGGTGGCTGAAAATCACAAGGTTTTTACCCGGTACAGCACCTAATGCTTGTTCTGAAATAATCGTTTTACTGAAGGCAGCGGCGATCGCGCCGTTTCGAAGATATTGTGCGAACTGTCGCCTAGTTACTTTCCTAGTCATGTCGTGTCTCCTATTTTCGTTGCATGAAAAGTGGTGAAGTGTAGAGATTCACAAGTATGTCGGAAAACTTGGTTCCCTGATCCCAAGCGAGGATGCGAGACTTAGCGATCGTGCACTTGTCTTCAGTGGACTCAAAGCGACCGTAAGAAAAACGGAAGATTTGAGTTGCCATGCACTGCTGGGCTCGTTCCGAGATACTCAATAAGTCATTCATGCCTTGAGCACCATTAAACTCTATGGTTTCACGATTGGTCTGAACGTAGTTTGAGATTGCATTGACTGGTTTTTGATGGTCGTCCATGGATCGAACTTTGCCGATAGGAGAAAGATTCTCAAGGCCAAAGCCTATGCCGTTGATTGACTCGTGGCAACCGTAGCAGGCGGGAATTTCCGTTTGCTTTTGCAAGCTGTCTCGGGCACTGAGATTCATGTCTGGTAGCAGGCCAGCACTTTGCTCCAAAATTTCAGCGCTCGGTTCAGGTAGTTCTGTACAAAGAACCTTACTAAGGACAAAGTTGCCACGCATTGGAATATTCGAATTATTATTAGTGCTCAGTCCTGAAACGATGCCAGGTAAGCTCATCAGGCCTTTAGCCGAGTCCTGTAGGGCGTACATATCTGAGTTGCGAAACTGAACTCCACTTTCATGGCGGTTAAGGCCATAGATTTGGGCCACTTCAGAGGATGTAAAAGTAAAGTCGACTTTGACAATGTTTTCAAATGTGTCCATGTCATTATCGATTAGATATCGGAACACTAGGAATACGTCTTCTTCGAGCTTACCTTTTAAGTTATTGGTAAAACCGGGGAAGGTCTCTTCAGAATTATTAGTGCGATGGATGCGATCGGTCTCTAGCCATGCCTCCAGGAATCGCTTAAGTCCAATATCGAATCGGTCATCTTTCATCATCTGTCGAACTTTAGCTTCAACCTTCTCTCTAGTATCAAATGCTGTATTAGCAGCCTCTTGGATTAGCTCTTTGTCCGGACCCTGGCCCCACATACTAAAAGCAAGGCTCGATAATAGTTCATAGCTGCTTAACTGTCCCCCGGATCCTAGCTCGCGAATTGTCAGAAAGTTAGGAGACATGATGACTCGTTGAACTAGCAGTTTGAAGGCTGCCTCATTGCTACCGTTCTCCTCGAAGAAGGCGATTAATTCTTCGTAATCCTCAGCTGCGATAGCTTGACGCCAAATCACAGTAAGCTCACTCTTTAGCCATTGATCGACACAGTTTCCAGGGGCCTGGCCACAGTTAAAAACATTAGGGCTCTGCAATATAAACTGCTCAGCCACTAGTTCCGAAGCATCGAGATACTGCTCTAAGCGGCCTCGTGAGATCTGATTCAATTCAGCGATGTTGCGAAAGCCTTTTTCAATTGAGTTGAGAGGTAACTCACTGGCGATATCAACTTCAGCTAAATCGATCGATAGACGTGAAGTTACTGTTGTTAGGTATTCTTCGCGGGTCAGAGTTCGTATCGATGGACTTGATGATGCTTGCTCTTCACACTTGGGGTCGATATTTACACGGTCTATGAGCTTCTGATCCATTTCGGCTATAGTCTCTTCAGAGACGGTCGCCGGGGGAAACTGCTGTTCCTCCGTTTGTGTTGGTTTATTTTCCTTGCGGTTAAGCTCGAACCCAAGTTGGGTACAAGCCACCTGACTAAGCAGGATGGGTAGCGAGAGTATGAGTGACTTTCGAACCATGTCTTTAAGCTCCTTAATAATGAAACGGTGGTTTCTACCAAATTCCGAGGTGTCATAAGAAGAGCTACAGCGGAATCAATACATCGATAACCTGAGTCAATGGTAATCGAGTCTTTGCAAAATGATGCCCAAGGACTAGGAGAAGTGTTTAATAAGCGAAGAAATGCTTGGCATAATCATAGGTAAGCGTGGTTTGGGCGGAGTGTTTAGAGCTGGAAGAATTGCCGGAAAATCCTATTTTTGGTGGTCAGTGATGGCAGAAGAAGCTATTTATTACTGGAACTTAGAGTCAGGTACTACAAGCAGAGTCTATGAAACACACCGTGTACTCCGCCGATATCAAAAAGTTGATGTAAAAATCGGATTGTAGCTCTAGCCTTACCGCTACAGCAAGATCCGCATTGAGTTTGTAACAGGGCAAAAACACCTATTAAGGGGAGCAAAACCTTTGATCCTTCGTTACGCCTAAGAAATACTCGTCACTCATGATTTGTACTATCTCCTAGCATTTTCTTTAACCAAACCTTGTCTCATAGGTTTTACTTCCCTTGATATTTAAGATGCATGTTCCATGTGTGAGGTTAGGGTTATTTCTGAGCTATAGCTCCAATACCAGTACCCAAGCAGGGTTCCACCAAGGATGAAAGTCACCCCTAGCAAATATGAAGCTGTGGCGACTGGCAAATGAAATAGGCTCAAGCCCAGTAATGGCGACATCGTGCGAGCAATGCTATGGATCATCATACTCGTGCCCGATGCAAGGCCTTTACGATCTTCTGGAAAGATGTCGAAGAATACGGCTGAACCTAAGCGGACGGCAATGACTTCACCAAGGGAAAACAAGCACGCGTAGACGAAGAAGATAACTCTGAACTCAACATATGGAATTAAGATAAATGCGCTGCCAATTAAAAGTCCCGAAAGGCAAGCAGAACGTGGACGTCCTAGGTAGTCAACCCAATGCCCGACAACCAATGTTCCTAGGGCTACAATCATGGTATTGAGAAGCATCTGATATGCCGTCAATCTCATGGTGTCGAGACCCTTAAACTCAAAATATAAAGGTAGGATCATAATTGCGAGATGGGTACCAGCGAAGAGTAGCGTAATGCCAATCATAAGAGGAGCATGGTGATAGATGGTTTGGAATACTAGTCTATAGCTAGTGTGATTTGAAGTTCGGCGTATTGTGATAGCATGACGTTTACGAAGTGTTATAAAATAGACTCCGAATACTGCTAAAAGAGTCGTGCATAGATCTAGGATGAACATGATGTCTCGCCATCGCGTTAAGAAAAGTGCTGCAAGAACTGCAGAAATTGCGAGACCAAGATTGACTACTAAAAAGAAGTAGCTGGCACCCGTTTCTCGCAGGGAGCTGGGAATGAGCCCTAAACCGATGATTGAGCTTGTAGTCTGGTAAACACCATACCCGATATTTAAGGCTAAGAGCCCGGCGAGAACCATGATCAGTGAAGAACTTTGAAAGACAAATACCATCAAGCCACAAGCTACGCCACTAACAGAAAGGAGAAAGGGAGCAAGGATTCGGCCCTTTTCCAGAAAGCTCCCAAAGTAGGGCTGAGAAAGCCCTACGATAAGCCCAAGAATCCCGAGTGCGAGAGTGACCTCAGTCGGGCTTGATTTTGTCATTGTCATGATGATCGGAGCTGTCAAAGGGAAAATAAATGATGTCACAGTTGATAAGAATGCGAGTGCCATCATCACAAGATAGTGTCGTGGCAGGCGATGAAGCAAAGGTGACTCCAATCATCGTTAGCGAATCATGCTTTAGATTTGAGATTTGTTCTTTAGTTTATCAATCTTCACTTAAGAAGAGAATTTAAGTTTTTTCGAATCGAGACCAATCTCCAAGATGTAGGACATATTGTGTAACGCCCACGGAAGATCCCACGGGAAATGTAGACTCATCCATGAAAAAACTTCACTTTGGCCCTAAGGGTTTAGCAATACTAAGAACTCGTTGGTTTGCAGTAAAAGATTCTACAGAAAGCTAAGTCTAGCACCCTAAACATTCTGGCTAGTTGGGTCAGTCTGTATTGGGAACGCATCTTGAAATACAGGCCCTATTGCTTGAAGCTGAATCACTTTATGCTTTGATTTAGAGATATCCACAGGTGAGGCGAGATGTGAAAAAAATTGCAGGTGCGGTTCTGATCATGACCCAGGTGCTTATTCTGGTATCCTGTAACAAAAATAAAGTTAACCCTCCCCATCAATCTGCTGCTAGAGCTGAAGAAGTTCCTATCGATCAGACAAAGCTTCTAAACTTTGAGCTAAGAAGAATCACAAGCTCCCAATTTCTTAATAAAGCAAAAACTACATTTGGTATGGATTTTACCATTGATGCAAAGTTGCCTGACGATCTACCCAAGCATAGCCTGATCTCTGTAGGTACAAAAGGTGCAACATTCTCGCTGCGGGACATTGAACTATATTCACAGGCTGCCTGGGAAATAAGCGCAGCCTACGTAGCTTCTCAAGCTTTTGAAAAACACTTTGGTTCATCTTGTGGTTTACTTTCCACTGAACAGTTACTGGCTGGTCTAAAGCCTATTGCAGTCTCTCTATTTCACGGGAAGCAAGAAAATCTCAGTAGCTATGAGCAGCTTTTCTTAGGAGTGAAGAAGGATCTGAAAGGCCAGGATAGTCAACTTTCTCCTGAACGTTTGAACTGCGATGGAATTCAGGCCGCACTAACATCGATGATGCTATCGCCGAAGGCGCTCTACTTCGAGACTCTATCCAAGACAGACGAGCTAGACGATGATCCGAGTGATTCATTCAAAGCCGAGTACAGTCGGGTGATAGCTAATGAATTGGCATATTTTCTTTGGGATAGTCCGGCAAATGATACCCTACTTAAAGCAGCAGAAGAGGGCAAACTATTTGATGAGAGTCAAAGAACGAAAATCATTAAAGACATGATGAAGGATGAGGCTCGATTTCAAAATGGCATGAAAACTCTTTTTGGGGATTGGATGTCCATCGCAAAGCTTCATTCGGTGGCGAACTCTACAAACTCACAGACTGAATTGGCTAAATCTGCTATCAACGAATTTGACTACCTTGTCAATGAGAGTATAAATAGCGACGACTTTATCACTACCTTCTTGAGATCAAACAAAACAAAGCTAGATCAAACCTTAGCCGATACTTATGGGGTTGATGTTTCGGCTTCTATTCTACCTGCTGAGGATCGATCAGGCTTTCTCACTCGATCGTCGTTTTTGATGAGGGGTGGAAGTGGTGCAACATCTCCTACCAAGCGAGGTCACTTTATTTTACAGCATTTGTTGTGCCAAGATATTCCATTGCCACCTCCCGAACTCGATCTTTCTACTGGTTTGCCCGACGATGCAGATAAGTACGAGGTGATCAAAGCTCGCTTGGATAATAGTAATTGTTCGGGATGTCATACACTGCTCGATCCCATAGCGCTCGGCCTAGAAGGTTACGGACAAAACGGAGAGGTTGTAGCTTTTCCTGACTTGGCCAGTTATGAACTTCCTTCCATGGCGAATCAACAAGATTACCAGGGAGGCGTAGAATTAAGTGATATCTTGGCCAGTGACCCTCGGGTAACAGAATGCTTTGCGATTCACGCTTTGCGCATTGCCAAGGGTGAACTTGAAACTCGCGATGCTCGCAATGGGGTTAAGGAAATTGTAGAGCAGTTTCAGAAAGGTAGCGATAAATCAGTAGATGAGCTTCTGTACAGAATACTCAAGAGCGATCTTATTATTGAACCCGTGGAGATAGACAATGATACTAAAGAATAGAAGTTTGGATCGGCGTACGCTGCTCAGAGGGATCGCTAACGGCTCTATGGTGGCTTTGGGGCTTCCTATGCTTGAAATGATGCTGAACAGTAATGGTGATGCCCTAGCGAATGGGGAAGGTCTGCCACAACGATTTGTAATGTTTTATTTTGGCTGCGGAGTTTCCAATAACTTTTTTCCGACTACGACTGGAGCTGGATTTACCTTAACTCCGTCCATGCAAGGGCTCGCTAGTTTTGCGAACCAGTTAAATATCGTCTCTGGTTTGAGTGTCACCAACCCTGGGATCGACCCTCATGCAGCGAAATACTACATGCAGCTATCCGGCAGTAGTCCAAGAACCGAGAAGCACAACTACTCAACCATAGACCAGTATATTGCCGGTAAAATTTCTACCAACCAGACCTATGAATCCATCCAGCTACGGGTCAGCAACTCTGTAGACTCAGATGGAATCGTTCCCAGTTCCGATATATTATCTTACAGAAAGCCCAGTGCTGATATCGACCCTCTCCCTCTCGCAGCCGAAATCGACCCTGCATCCGCGTTCAACCGACTCTTTGGACAGGTGCCAGACAAAAATGAGTACTTAACGAAGATTTCCCTGATGAATGCCTTGAAAGAAGATACCAAGCGTCTAATGAACAAAGTATCGCAGAAGGACAAGCATATCATCGAAGAATACTTCGCGAACGTGAACGATCTTGCCAAGATTATTGATGATAAGCAAAATAAATCTTGTGATCAATTGGCGGTCAATCCAAGCCAAGCCATTGACAATGATGATCTTGATGAGCGAATGAGAGTTATGTCCTCGATCACGAGCAATCTATTCAAGTGTGATATGACAAGGGTCGTTTCGATTCTGCATTCAGCTCCAGCGAGCAATCAGATCTATCCGACAATATCCGACCAGCTTCATCATCATGAGTTGACCCACAGAGAGGATGCTGAACGTCTCAGCGGTATTACAGGCATCATTATGAATCAATTGGGAATGTTAGCAAGTTCCCTCGCTGGAGTAGTCGAAGGTGAGAGCAATCTGCTAGATCAAACCTTGATTTATGGGGTTACCGAAGAAACTTTCCCATCCCATCGCTTCACGAACCTGCCAACCATTCTCCTTGGAGGTGCTGGTAATTCGGCGTACAAAAAAGGGATTCATAACGATGCAGGGGGAGCTAGCCCAGTTCGGTCAGCATTGACCGTTTTTAAGGCTTTGGGAATCGATTCGTCGGACTGGCAGCATGATGATGAGAATGTTCAAAACGATTCTGGTCATTTTACCGAGTTTTTCTAGGCTTGCGATTGTCAGGTAGGTTTCAGCCAAGGGTTCTGGCGTCGTTGCCTGCCAAGCGATTCAGCTCTCGCCTTAGTTGGGCGTAAATGGATTCAAATCCCGCGATAAAACAGAAAAATGATAGAACTCCGTTAATCGCAGCTTGCTGGGGAATTGGTCCCATGTCGGCGACTAATTCTATGGTTGGGTGCCTATATCTTTGTTGGCTAGTGCCATAGGCTGTGCGCCGGTCATCGCCAACCACATATCGCTTCATCGATTGTGCGAGTGGGTGATCGCCCAGACATTGCCCTTGATCGAATAGGCACATGCCCAGTGTGAAGGAAAATGGGTGATCAACGGCAGTTCGAAACAGGGTTTCCATAAGTTGTGTGGTCTCATAAAGCGGCCTATAGGCTTGCTCACCCCTTGCCTGGGCCTTAATAAATTGATGGTAGGCTAGTGATTCTCGGTTTTCACTCTCCTTGATGAAATGGTGGAGTCGCTCACGAATCCGTTTCCATCGAAGTGCTGGAGCCAAAGACGGCAGAATATGGCTTTTAATATAGTAAGCCTGAGATAGGTAGTATACTGATAGCTGTTTGAACTGGTCATGAGATTGCTTTTCCAGTTCCGAAGCGTGGTGGTAAAATCCTTGGGCTCGATCTTGATAGCTAAAGGGTAGTAGCTGAAAAAGAATGGCGAGAGGATCGTAGGATCGGGTGCCGCGAATCTCTGCGTTCTTTAAGATACCCTGGATATTCAACTGATCTAAGTCACCATGTTTTGTTACATAGGGAAAGATACCTTCTTTGGGATAGGCAGGAGCTGTAAACCAATTCTTGGTGTGATCCCAAAAGCTCATGGGCTGATACCTAACCAAGCCTGAGTCTAAAAGGTGAATGGCTAGCTTACTGATCGCCACAGGGTTCATTGTCAAATATTGAGATCGTTCATCTGCTGGAACTTCGATCACTATGCTCCGATCTCCCCTGATGACTTCTAGCAAACCGTAAGGGCCTTCAATGACTTTGCAGTCGTCTTTTAAAGACAGTCTCCCTCGCCAGTTTCGACTCGACATAACTCTCCTCGTATCATTTCATTTTTGCTCCATCGGGGAAGCTGTTCGAACTAATGCAAATAGCGTACCCTGAGCCTAAGTAGCTGGATTAAGTAGGGAGGCGATGTGCGTCGTCTGGCTCAAGAATCGATCGTTTTAAACAGGGATAGCTGGTTCGCTTTAAATGGTGGAAAGCCATTCAATCAATCCGAAGTCTTAGTTAGTTCAATTTTATTTCTTACCTATTGAAAGATGTGATTTCTCGGATGTTTAGGGGGTAGTCATTGCTTGAAGTTTAAGCACAGAGCAACAAGTTAATTTGATGACTTAAAGCGGTCAGAAAATTGCATTTTTAAGTCTATCGAATCATTTTATAGACTGCTTGGTCACTTGAAGACCAGCCCTGAGGGGACATTATGTTATTACGGGGACTATGCGCAATCATTTGCACTGTACTCTTAAGTGCTTGCGGCGGCGATTCTAAAGAACAAAACGGTGATCAGGGGAGTGACGCAGCGATAGAAGCTGAACCAGGAGATTCAGTTGAAAGGCCTGAAGTAGCAGACGATTTGAATAGTGAGTTCACAACTTACTGTCGCGCCCAAGGTGAAAGCAGCGATATGGCTCTGATATCGGAACGAGTCTACGGTAGAAACTGTACGGAAACACAGCTAAACATCGAAGATAGCGAAGTTCTAGATCTTTCGGGGCTGGGTCTTTCAGATCTATCAGCGCTAGCTTACTTTGCCCACCTGACTCACCTGAACCTAGCCGATAACCAAGTGTCAGACTTGACACCCATTTCAAATTTGCCCTTAGTTGAATTGAATTTAAAGTCGGGAGCAATTTCTGATGTTTCCCCACTTGCTACAGTTATTAGTTTGAGGAGTCTCAATTTAGAGGGCAATCAGATTAGCGAGATTTCCGCGCTATCAGCTTTGACAAATCTCGAAGTACTTCTATTAAATGACAATCAGCTCAGTGATCTTTCATCCATCGCTGAGCTATCTGAACTACGAGACCTGCGGTTTTCAGATAATCAAGTCAGCGATCTAGCTCCTTTATCTTCCCTAGTGGCGATAACGAATCTCGAATTCAAGAAAAACTCTGTTGCCGATTTGAGCCCGATTGGTTCGCTGGTAGCTCTTCAGGAAATTCAATTTGACGAGAACCAGGTGGGCGACCTCAGTCCACTAAGTGGCCTGAGCTTACTTCTATTTTTAGAGGCTGATTCTAATCAGATCACCGATCTAAGCCCTCTTCTTAACCTCACGAATCTGGACTACGTATTAGTCGATAATAATGCAATTGAGTCGATTACCTCAGCAAAAGGATTAGAAGTGAGGGCCCTGCTCAGCCTTCGTGACAATCCTCTAGGGTCGACCATAGCCAAGACTGAAGACAACTGCCCCACAGATGCCGAAACATCTAGCGCTGTTGTAGGCTTCTGTGCCTCCTGAATAGCTTGAATTATACCTCCCGTAAGAAAAGACAGTTGCGGTCCTTTACGGATCGCAAGCAGTCTCAAATTAAATAGTCCGCTCTAAACCCCAGTGAACAATTACGAATTCGTCATGATTCAACGGCAAACATTACTTTGTCGAAAAAGCAGGTAGAACAATGCAGGACGTTATTGGGGGGATTATGAAACTAGGTATAATTATCGGAAGCCTACTTCTCGTATTGGGATGTGCCCAAGACGAGGCCATCATGAATGGCGTTCATTCCTCTAAAACCTCAGAAAGCGATCTTTTAGAACAAGGTTCGGACGCTGTGGTGAGAGTGCCAGGCTCTACAGACAATGAAGCAGTGATTTCACCAGAAGTGTCTGTGCCGGTCCAAGAAACTTCTGTAGATGAAGCCATTGTCAATGAGAGTTTAGCACTTACCTGTCTCACAGACAATCAAATCGTTGGCTCGCAGGAAACCATGATGCTTCAGTGGCAGATCACTGAAGAAGACACTGGATTTATGATTTCAGTAGAAGGTGGCCTGATGCTCGGTAGCTACCAGATGGGCTCAAGCCCAGGTTCGATCATGTATCAGGCTCCTGAAATGATCGCAGAAGAGCAGAAAATCAAGTTTATTGGGACAACAGATGATGGTCAGGAAGCCTCGTGTTTAGTCACTCTGAAAGCTGACCAGGATATTGGAGTCGCAGATGATGGTAAAGTCGACGGTTTGGTGGGCCAAGTTTTCGAGCTAGCAGCCCAAACACAGTCGCTCCCGGATTTCGGTTTATACACCGAAAAAGCACGGATCGTTGTCAACAACTTGGATGTCCCTGAACGAGCTTTTGATACCGGCTTTCCAGGCCTTCCCGAGCTGTTTGAATGGTTTGGAATCCAATTTCTTGGTGAGATAGAAATTCCTGAGTCGGGTCAATACTGGTTTCGTCTCACAGCGGATGATGGCTCTAACCTATACATTGGTGATGAGAAGGTTATCGATAATGATGGTGTTCACGCTACTAAAAGCGTCGATGGCTCTATTTATCTAGAAAAAGGCTCTCACCCGATTCGGGTCGATTACTTTCAAGGACCTAGGTATCACATCACTCTTCAGCTGTTATGGAAAGATAGTATGGACGGTGATTTTTCGATTGTTCCCTCAGCTTCGCTGTCACGGCAAAAATAGGCTAGGGGAGCATCTCTTTAAATACCCTAAACTGCATTCGTCTGAGGCGTTCTCATGTTTATGAGAGCGCCTTCTTTCTTTCCTTATAGTGGGAGAGTGTGTTGTTTACAGCCTTTACCGAAGGGTTTTATTGCGTGTTCCTTCATATCGTGCTAACTCAGGGGACAAACCCTAGATGAGGAGCCAGAGATGTTTCAAGTTGACCGTATATTGACCCGTAAACCATCTGTTAGTTTTCAGAACTGCATTCGTCATGATGCCTCTAGCCCAATTGACTTAGATCTCATGAATCATCAGCACCTGGCCTACGTAAAATGCTTAAGTCAAATTGTTTCAGACCACAACCAACTTGATGATGATCCTGCTCTACCAGACTGCGTGTTTATTGAGGACACTTGCGTTGTCCTTGATCATGAAACTGTATTGATTACCAATCCTGGTGCCCCGTCTAGGCGTGCTGAGGTGCAAGCTGTCCAAGAGTATTTGACAGGCGAACTACGTGTCCACACGATGGTTGATCCAGCCACCCTGGATGGAGGGGACGTATTAAGGGTGGGACAGACTCTAATTGCCGGGCGATCTGAGAGAAGCAATGAAGCTGGTATTCAGCTGCTCAGGGACCTTGCAAAGCCCCTGGGCATCGAAACTCGATCAACCCCATTGCCTAAGGGTCTACACTTCAAATCTGCCTGTAGCTTGGCCAGTCCAGAAGTCTTGCTTTATGACCCAAGTGTTGGGATTGATTTATCCGTCTTCGAAGGGCTGAGCTTGGACCTGATAGCAGTTCCTGAGAAAGATGGTGCAAATGTCTTGGCTCTGCCCCAACAGCGGGTTATCGTGAGCCAGGCAGCCCCTAGAACAGCTCGCATATTGGAGCAGCGTGGCTTGGATGTGACTATATTGAACATATCAGAAATGCACAAAGCCGATGGAGCTTTAACATGCCCTTCGGTGAGACTGCCAGCCAAGGGACATTGGTGTACCTAATCTGAGCGAATCGCAGCCAGGGACTTTTCCCCTGGCAACCCACTGCAAATTTACTGAAAAAAGCTTGAGAATATTTATCTAAGAGCCTTTGATCACCTATCGAAGAACATCCCCAACTGCTTCTACCACGTATCCAAGAGGTGACGATTTGCAGAATACGAAGTCTGCACCAAGCTTGATTGCAATATGTTCCATATCAGCAGGTTTATTGGTAAAAGCGAAAACTGGAGTTTCAAATCCCTGCTTTCGAATCTTCGAAAGTGTATGAAAACCCCCTGCAGATGGAGTATCGATATCAGTTATGATCAAGTCAAACTCATGGAGATTCACTAGATCGAGAGCGTTGATACCGCAATTTGTTGTGACGCAGTTAATCGTATCATTGGCGATGGCTTCTGCAAGTGAGCTTGTAACAACAGAACACTGATCCACAATCAGAATCTTCACTGACTTTCCTCCGATGAATTTAGTAGCAGTTGCTATATACAGGATCGGTGCTTTAAACTAGGGACTCAAAACTATGTGATAAGTGGCTTAAGTTAGGAAGATAAAAAGGATCATTTCCGATGGTAAGAATTGTACCCTAATAAACTTACAATGTTAGAGAGCTTTTTACCGGCTGAATGATGCTAAATTTAGCTCTTCTAAATAGAAAATCACAGTTTTGAGACTGGCGAGCTAAGTCTCTGAGTTAAGAAAAACAAACTGTTATTGCTTCCGAAATCCACTGATTTGTTTGTGTCTTTATGGTTTTTACTAAGCGGAATTTCCTAGTCGACGGTTAATTAATGTAAGGATTGGCGAGTTTTCTTTCACTTTTATTGATTTAGAATGTAATTCTTATAGAAGACCAAACCAATAAAAATGAGGTGTAGCTTATGAACTACCATCCCAGGAGAATTCTAAAAAAGGATTCGAACCAACTTATGGTAACAGTGAAAGAGGTGATGAGCAGGCGTTTCGTATCGGTTGATCCCGATGAGTGTATCGATGATGCTATTCAAAAGATCGTCCGCTCTCATCAAACAGGAGCTCCCGTCTTGAACCAAAGGCGCAATCCAGTTGGATTTCTATCTCAAAAGGATTGCCTAAAGCTTGTAACGAATCTAAGATACTTCAATGGCTTTCCGGGAACTGTTGAGGACTACATGACGAGCAATGTGAAAGTCCTTCAAGCAAATTGTAGCCTATTCGATGCTGTGCAGGCCTTTATCGACAACTGGTATCATGCCTACCCGGTGGTAAATGAGAGTAGCGCGGTCATCGGCCTCCTGACTCGGCGAAGAGTGCTAGACTATGTGAATTCAATCAACCAAACCAGTTGGTTTGATATGAATAGTGCTGTGGATGGAAGCTACTAAAATCATCCATCATATCCTTGGGTAGACCGATGAATCCCAAAAGTTTAAGGGCATGGAGATCCAGTAACGGTTCAGGATTCCGATGCCATAGATTCTTGAATGCTGTCAGCTGATTGAGGAGTAAAGTTTGTGAGACTGCCGACTAGGGTAATCTCGACGATCTGTTTAACCCAGTGGAGTCGATACTTAGGGTCATGAATGTCTTTGCCATGATACTGAAGTTCAAATTTACTAAATCTAAGAACATTCATGACCTGACCCCAGACTAGTTTTGCGAGACAGTCTACATCTATATCCGCCTTTATAAAACCGTTTCTCTGACCTTCTTTTAAAAACTGAAAAAGATGCTTGTTTTCCATAAAGGTTTCAAAGATATCCTGCGTTTCCTGGCTAAGCATTTCCGCTTCTCGAAGAATTAAAGTCGTGGTTTCTATTTCGTTGAGGCACCGATCTAAAAACTGCTCTAGGAATAGGGTATATCGAAAACGGAATTCTTCAGCGCTATCACAGGATTTAAGGAGACTATCGAGCAGCTGGCCACTACCTTTGAGAAATGATGAGAGGATTTCCCGATAGAGATCAAGTTTGCTATTAAAGTAGTAGTTAACTGAGCTGATATTCGCTCCTGCTAGCTCACAGATCTGTTTTGTAGTGGTCCTGCCGTAGCCATGAGCAGCGAAAAGCTTGGTCGCGGCAATGCGAACTCGGGAACGGCTATCTCCTTCGATTTTCATAGTCATATTATTTCCCTTTCTGATGTGCACCCGAACAGCAGGGGCCAGAGGCCCCTTGGTCTTGCTACGATCGACTTGTCAGTTTCTTAACACCTTGACCCAGCTTCTCAAAGTAGTAGAAAAGCGCAGGCGTCATGATAAATGTGAATAGAATCGAGCCGAGCATACCACCGATCAACACAGCCCCCATCGACGACTTGGTTCCTTCTATCGCGCTCAACTGAGGCAGGGCACCAGCAATAATCGCGATTGATGTCATCATAATTGCTTTAAATTTATCTTCCACAGCCAGCCATAGGGCTTCTTTGATGGGTACCCCCTCCTCGATTTTAGACATTGTGAATTCGAGAAGTAGAATCGCATTGTTCACCACCAGGCCAACCAACATGATCATGGCCAACATCGAAGCGATATTGATCGATTCTTCTAGGAAGAAAAGCAGTACAAAAACTCCAGAGAACGATGTGAGTATCGAGGTTGCGATGGTAAATGGGTGGAGCATGCTATTCATAATCCCAGCCAAAACCATGTAGGTTAGAATCGTTGCGAGAAGGAAAGACTTGGCAATCTCTCTTTGAGACTCAGCCTGGGTTTCAGCGTTACCAGCATAGTAGAATCCGTAACCTGCTGGCCATTGGACTGCTGCTAGCTTATCGGCAACAAGATTTTGTACTTCCCCAGCCGTTCCCTTCGATAGATAGCCCTCGATCGCAATGATTCTGTTGCGGTCACGGCGCTTGAGGCTTGTCACTGTAGGCAAGCGCTTGATCGTACCCAGTTTCGAAATGGGTATCATACCCTTCTTGGAGGTAATGAAAATAGACTCCAGGGCTTTCTGGTTGTCCTTAAATCGACGACTCAGTTCAATAAGTACATCATATTCTTCCCCACCGTCTTTGAACTTATTAGAGTCGTCTCCATAGATGGATGCCCTGATGGTTTGAGCTAGCTGAATGTTGGAAACGCCATAGAATCGGAGCTTCTCCTGATCTGGAATAAAGCGAAATTCTCTTTTGGGTTGGCGGTAGCTTGATTTAAGAGTTCGAAAGTAGCCGGTGCCTTGAAGGATCTCTTCAACCTTCTTCGAAAGGTCAACCATCTTGTCGTACTGGTAGCCGGTAACATTGATAACAATATCAGCCTGAAGAGCGCTACTACCGCGTTTGAGTTCAAACTCCGCGTCAGGTATGCGAGCGAGTAGCGGTATCCATTCGTTGATGAGATCCATATCTGACTTCTGTCTTTCGGCAGAAGGCTTGAGGTTCACGATCACATCGGCGTTTTCAGTCCCGTTTTCACCAAGCTTAGAAACCACGGATTCGATTTCTATCTTGCCGTTTAACACCTGCTCAACTTCTGCAACAACAGACTCGGTTTTTTCAAAGGTCGAGCCGCTGGGGGTTTGAAGCTTGATCTGAATTCGGTCCAAGTCAGAGCCTGGGATAAATTCGTTCCCGATGTAGGGAACCAACTTTAACGAACCAAAAAGAAGGCCGATGGAAATTAGGATGAATGCCCAGGGGGCTTTCATGATGCCTTCAAAGAGAAATTTATATTCACGGAGGAGAAACTCGATTAGCTTATCACTCACCTGTAGGATGAAGCTTTTCTTACCAGACTTCTTATCGGAAAGAAGAACCCCAGCGAGCATCGGCGTCAATGTGAAAGATGCAAAGATAGAGAAAATAGTTAGGAATACTACAGTGAGTCCGAACTGAATCATGAATTGACCGACGATACCACCCATGAAAGCGATGGGTGTAAATACGACTAAGTTCGTACCACTAGCTGCGACGATTGCCGCAGCAACTTGCTTGGTGCCATCGATAGCTGCTTGTTTGGAGTCTTTACCGTCATCGATGTTTTTGAGGATACTTTCAAGGATAACGATGGCGTTCGCAATCAAAGTCCCTAGGGCAGTTGCAATCGCCAAGAGGGTCATCGAGTTAATTGAGAACTGTGAGGCGTCAACAAGAAAAATGGAAGATACAATGGAAGCGGGTATCACCAACGAAGCGATCAATGTAAGCGAAAAGTTGCCTGTGAAAAATAGAAGTACTAAAACGGTGAGGCCGATACCAACCAAAATATTGACGATGGTTTCGTCCGTTTGCCGGATAATAGCCGATGTGGTTTCAGATGCTACTGTAAGACCCATGCCTTCTTCTAGAACTTCCTCAAGATTTGGCCAGAGCTGCTCAATTTGATTGGTAATCTCTACCGCGTTACCGTCGGTTGTCTTCCGAAGTGACATCAGAACAACCTTATCGCCGTTGAAGCGGGAGTCCTCGACTACTTTTTTATAGCTATCCTCGACCCGTGCTACGTCTGAGAGCTTGAACTGCTCACCTTCTCGGGTGGTTAGGACCATGGATCGGATTTCATCAACAGTTTCAAATTCGCCAAAGAAACGAACGTTATAGTAACTGTCTTTCTCGTCTACGGAACCACCAGGGAAGTTAACGTTGTAACGTTTCATTGAATTAATGACATCAGTGATTGTAATAAACCGTTCAATCATCAACTCAGCATCAAGACGCACTGAAATCTCTCTTTGACGGCCGCCCCTAATATCGAGGCCCGCTAGACCTTTCACTGAGGTAAGCATACCGCGCAATCGGTTGTCAGCGAAGTCATATAGCTCCAGCCCTGAATGCTTACTACTGGTAAGAGCGATCTCCATTACCGGCTGCGAGAAAGGGTTGACCTTCTCGATAATGGGTTTTTCGATGGCGGAAGGTAGATCATTTAAAATAGCTTCGACCTTATCCTTCACTTCGATTGACTTGGTATCTAGATTCACACCCAAGTTGAACTCAACGATCACCACTCCGAAGCTTTCATAAGCTTGGCTCTCGATCTTTTTGATTTCGGATACTTCGACGACTGAATCCTCGATCTTCTTGAGAACTTGCTCTTCCACGTCTTCAGGAGAGGCTCCAGGATAGATGACTCGGACACTCACAATGGGAAAATCGATACTAGGATCTTTTTCAATATTAAGATTAAAGTAAGACACAATTCCAATTAGAACAAAGAACATCACGCTCATGAGCGTGGAAACGGGTCGCCGTACGAAAAATTCTATCATGCCTTATTCTCCTGTAGCTTGGGCGATACGTACACGAACATCATCAGACAGGAGTTCGGTTTTACTCTTGATAAGAATATCTCCAGCGATCACCCCCGACTTCACCACTGCTTGATAGCCATCTGAATAACCAAGTTCAACATCAGACCGCTTGGCCTGACCATTCTCGATGCGCCATACATATGGCTTCTTGTCTACAGACCAAACAATCTCAATGGGTATCACGATCTCTTTTTTCTCGAATGGGATTTCAAGATCAGCTTCAAACCAGGCCCAATCGGATTGGATCTCATCATTTGATTTTATTCTGATGGGATATAAACCTGTAGCTAGGTCGAGAGTATTACTCACCCGAGAAACTTGACCTCGATAGATTCGGTCACCATTATAGACTTTTACCTTGCGGCCTATTTCGGTGACTTTAAGGGTTTCGCGATCCACTAGAGCCTCGAAGCCACGTTTGCCACTTGGGGTGACCGTCAGTTTCTTCTGAAAGGTGACATTTTGCTTTTCTACATTAAAGGTCTCGACAGGGACTCCATGATCTTGGTACTGCCCTGTGAAACTAGGAATAGCCTTGCTTCTTTTGGCAACAATTACATCTTTCTGGTAGTTGATAGCTGCCAAAGCACCGATCGTAACCACCACATAGCTCACACCATGGACAAGGGTTCGGACATTCATTAGATAGCCACTCCTGTAAGTTTTTCAATGGTTACATAGGCCTTGTTAAGTTTAAGCAAAGCATCGAGGCGTGTTTCTTTGAGCTGAGTCAGACTCCGTTCAACATCATTAAGCTCTAAAGGCGTGGTTTGACCAACTCGAAATCGCTTTAGTGAAATCTTATAAGATCGATCTGCTAGGGTGAGAGCCTGGTCGATTTCGGCAAGAATTTCTTTTAAAGTGTTAACCGATGCTAAGGCTCTATTCAGACCGAGTTTCAGCTGTCTTGAGCTTAGTTTCAACTCTTGCTCAGCCTTTTTGGATTCGATCATCTGCTGCTGTTTTTGGGATGAATTGGTACCACCGTCGTAGAGCTTGAAGTTCAACTGTAGGCCGATGGCTGAAACTGTCTGCAAGTTATCTGCATTGATATCTTCTGATTGTGCATTGACAGTGAGGTTGCCGAATGCTGCGAGAGTCGGGTTAAAACTAGCCTCGGTAGCAGCTGCAGACGCTCGAAAAAGATCAGCTTTTTGTTGTAGTGCCTTCAATTTTGGTTGGTTCGCAATCATCTTACTTTCTAGTTCAGATGAGGTGGGAACTTTTCTGGAGACTTGTAGCTTCTCACTTAGCTTGAGCGGCTCATCTTTTTTGGCTCCAATAAGAAACCGGAGGTAGTCATAGGCTAAGTCTCGTTGTAGTTTCTTTTGCGTCACTGCAGGTCGGCGAATCTGGATATCGGAACGAATTCGAATCAGATCTGATTGCGAAGACCGTCCGCCGCGAACCCCTTGGCTCAGCAAAGCCTCGCTCTCTTTAGCATTTTTTAGTGAGTCTCGGGCGATTTGCAGGGCTCTATCTGCCGCTAGAGCATCAAAGTAGGCGTTCTTGATCGCCTCGCGAAGATCGTCTTGCGCAGACTCTTCTACAGTCTTGCCGAGATTAATGCTTTGACGAGCAGCTTCAATCCCTTTTGATATCGCACCAAAAGTATAAATCACTTGCTGTACGGTAAGGGAGGCTTCACCCGCATAATCCTGGGCAATGGGAATCTCATCGGGAACTGAAAATGGTAACTCGGCGGGTAGGGTGCCTTCGGGAATCGTTATGACTGGCTTTTCCAGATAGTGCATGAATTGGGCGCTACCGCTGATCTTGGGGTACAGGGTGCTTTGGATCTCGCTGAGGTTTTCCTTATAGAGATCAATTTCTAGCTTCCTTATGGTAAGGTCTTCACTAGTGGCAAGACCCTTCTGCACGGCCTCGTCGAGGGTCAAAGAGAAACCGTGGGAGCCGTAGCTCAACACGACCAACAATCCGAAAAAATACTTCATCAATAACTCCTAGGCTCCGGATCAAACGTTTGTTTGAATTAATCAACCGTTCGAAAATATAAATCATATGTTCGACAAAATCCAAGAAATATTTAGTTGCAGACACAAGTAATTGATAATACGAATGATATATCTTCAAAATCGAAAGGGGAAGGCCTTGAATACTTACCTTGAGGTAGTTATTATAGACTATATGGAACGGAATTCCTTGGGGTTAGAGGGCCTCAGCTTTTGAGCCTAAATCAAAAATATTTGATCTTTTTCGACTCCGCATCAAAAATGAACCCTTTGATAAGGGGTTTCGGAAAAAAGCAGGAGCCTGAACTGGCCCCTGCTTTCATGAAGGGTTTCAAAATACTTGATACTATTCCATGAGTGACGGGCCTAGACTAGGGCATTTTGCCCCATACGAGCTGCTCACCATCGAACAGGACAATCTTTTCCGCGTTCTTATACTGGCTGCCATAGGCATCCCAGGATGGATCTTGATCATTGCTCCATTCTGGAGTGTTCGTGTTACTGGGTAAGGATAGGCGGAACTGTACCTCTTTTTTAGACTCAGATTGGCCTCCAGGGAAAATGTTGACGCCTTCAAAAGATATCTCGATATAATAGATGCCTTTGCCTACTAGAGTTAGTGGCGAAACGGATGTGGCCTGGCTATAGGCGGTTGAAACCTTAATGTCAGAAGGCTTGTAGCCCAAGGCCAGCTCCTCAGTAAGGTCTACGTAGTAGCGTAGAGCTAGATTTTTGGCGTTTCGTGCAGGCCAGGCACTACGATTGTGAACACGAGCGGCGATTTCAATGTATCGAGGTCCCTGTGAGTTAACCTTAGCTTCGACAAAGAACTCTAAATCTTTTTCTTCTTTTGGTGGGAATTGTTTCTCGGGAATTGGATCGCCGCCGAAATCAAGATAAAGCCGTGCTAAGGCAGAGGTAAAGCCGGCATTGTAATCGGTTGCGACCTCATTAAGGATATAGTCACCACGATCATCTTCGTAACCATCGTTGCGGTTGGGACCACCCACCAGAGCGCCGACCAATAGATGTCGAGACTGCTCGGGTTGCTGAAGGTTATTAGTCCAAGCGCCATGGGCGGTACGATGATGGGGGTTCTTAGGGTAGTTGTCACCGAGGCCGATCTGAAAGGAGATATTTGCTGGGTTCTTACCCAGTATGTATTCCATCTGGCTCACAGCAAAATCATAATAGCGAGTAGCTTTTTCCTGATCGGCTTTGGCATTTTTAAGATAGTCAGAATAAATAAGAGCTAAAAACGCAGTATTCGCTGCATATCGTGTCGGTCCCCATGTATCCAGGTAAGCTAGGCCACCTGGAGTGTATGCAATACGATTGCCTTCAAAACCCACTGTCCAATAATCAAGCCACCGTTCAGCGTCCTCTTGATACTTAGCACCGTTGCTTAGCTTTGCCATCAGAACATAAGATCCATAGGACTTGTCATCCCAGGCTTGAGTCCATTTATAAGACTTGAGTTCACTTTGATTTTCGGTATTCAGATTTTCATAATCCTCTTGGGCTCGTTTGAGATAAAACTTATCTCCTGTCGCTCGATAAAGCCACAACGCAGACCAAACTAGCTCATCCTCGTAGCCGCTCCAAGAGTTGTAATATCCTTGGGCATCGGTAATACAGTCGCTATACTTGCCTCGATAATCGTAAGCGAAGCTATATAGCTCCTTACTATGTTGCAAAAGTGTAGCAGCGTAGTCTGGATCATCTTTGCGGAAGATCATAGACAACGAGGCCATGGCAGCAGAGGTTTCTCCTGCTAGCTCAGAACCAGGGCAGGAAGCATCAATCTTATAAGATGGTCGCTCCATCGGCATCACTTCAGCAGGTCCCCACCAGGCGTGGTCTTTGCTACCGTTGCCGACTTGACCCCAAAGAACATTGGGTTCGGGATGGGCTTTGATGAAATAATCACCAACGAAACGAAGATTGTTTTTCAGGTGGGTTTCCTGCTGGCTCCTTTGGTAAGCTTCCGGATATTCAATATATCCCCAGGCAAGCATGGTGGTGGATGCTGCCATGGGCAAGCCGAATTTCACATGGTCTCCAGCATCAAACCATCCTCCTGTGAGATCAATACCTACGTCTTGGCCATCGCTGAGGGCTGAATCTCCACGCCACTCCACGCGGTTCCAATCGGGAAGTACACCAGATTGCTGAGCTTCGTAAAAGTAAATGGATTTTTGTAGCGCTTCGCCATAGTTTGCGCCAATAGCTACCGGTGACATGATAAGAAAACTTAGTCCTACAAGTTTGTTACGATCGAGCGTCATGACTCCTCCTTTAGTGTCGGGCCTGCCTGATACGAAAGATACTCCCCCGTTGGGCGTAGCAGTCCCTTTACCTAGATTTATTAGGTTCATTACATCGAATTTATTTTTGACCAGAGCGAGCATAAGGTTTTTCACGAGGCGATGTCGATACGCGGAGGGGGAATCTTGTACCAAATGGCTACAAAATTAACCCAAAGCAAGAAATCGCTAGCTGGTCTTGAGCATATCTAAATTACGGGTATGAAAGATAGGAAACCGCCCCTCTCTATTGGAAAAGGGGCGGTGGAAGGTGCTTTGGCTTTGTTTTTAGGGGGCCGCGACTAGTTCGCATTTTCCAGGAGTCGATACCTCACTGGTTTGCCACCCATCAGTAGTTCTCACATAACTGTGGCCACTTGGGGCCGTCTTAACGTGTGGTTCAGGAGCCGTCCCTGATTCGTCTACTAGATTGTTGCTGTTAGTCTTCCCATAGATTAGAGCATCAAGGACTGGAGTGTCTTCTTTGATGTCATTGGCTTTGGTATTGAAGAGTGCGATGCCATCGGCTTTATCACCACCGTTTTGGATATCCGGCTTGAAATCTTGGGCAAGAGCAAAGCTTGGGTTGCCATTGGCATCAACACTGCCTGGACCGCCAACAACTATACAGCCACCTGCTGGGATCACTCCTCGCAGCTGATACCGTCCGTATAAATAGTTGGTACCACCGTGACCGAGGCTGTAATTCTGCAAGTCGATATCTCGGCTTCCCATGTTATATAATTCGACCCACTCGCGGTCCAAGTCGTTACCTTCAGGATTATTGAAGACTTCAGTAATCAGAAGGTCGCGGCCAGTCACCGTTACGGTCAACTGAATTTCACTGCCATTCAAACCAAGGGTTAGTTGATACTGACCTTCCTGTGCCGCTTGAAGCTTTAGAGTAGTTTCATTGTTGCCAGGTGCAATCATCAAACTGTCAGGATCGGCGACGAGCCCAGCATTATCGGGGTTAATCCCTAAGCTGACAGCCTCACCACCGCGGCCCAAAGAGCTAGGAAGGTCGGTTTTAAGGGGAATTTCCAGCGTGCTACCTCTCAAGGCGCTCCATAGATTGGTATCAGGGGTCAACAAAACAGGCATTAACTCTTTGACCACCAAAATGTCTGTCGTGATCTCTTGGTTGCCCAAGGTTGCAATAAGTTGAATCGGCTCTGTAACAGCTTTCAGACCCTTAAGAGGAACGAAGACCTCGTCTGCATTGGCAGGGATCGTCAGGAACTCATCAAATTCAATTACATTTGCGTCGGAAGCTCGAAGTTGAACTGTCACGGGGTCGAGACTAGGGCGATCCAACCGAATCTTAAGTATGGATTCAGCTTCAGGGTAGTCAGTTTCGAGATAAATTAGACTCGCATTGAAGCTGTCTAGTGACGATGGTGCTTGGCTTACCACACTCAGATCATCAGAGTCCCGAGGATCTAGCTGCAATCTGCCAAATGACATGCGAGCGATCCCTGCAACTCGCACAATATCTCCTTCGAAAGGAATATCGTAATCACCTAAATCACGGCTTACAGGGATCACACCATTGAGGAAAAAGCCCTCGAACGGTCTTTCGCTATCCTCTGGGTCCTTAATAGTTACTTCACCCTCGTCGGCGATTTTAATCAGCATACCTTCGATTTTATTACTAATAACAGGATCAACGAATTCAGCAGCTGAAACTGAGGTTGGCTCGACGATGACGCCTTCGCCAACAAGTTCAGTCTTAGAAATTTGGCTTAGTTGGAGCTGCTCAAAGAATTGTCCAAACTCACCCTCTAGCTTTAAAACCTGGCCCGCTTCAGGTTTAGCGTCCTTATTCACATAAACAAAGATACCTGCTGACTCTAAGGGCTCACGATTTTCGTCAGGGAGGTCCTGAATGTAATAGCCGATGTCAGAAACTCCTGTAACGACACCCTGAAGAGATACCTTAGCGCCAATACTGATTTCGTTTTGCGGGAGCTGAGCATTGTAGTTTTTCAAAGTTCGAATGCTTCCTACAGGGCAGGCGGTGCCGTCGCTATTAGGAAAGCTAAGGCACAGATCGCAGCTATCACCAAACCCATCTTTGTCTCCATCACCTTGATCTGGGTTTGATTTGAGAGAGCAGTTGTCAACAAGATCGACAACTTTATCTAGGTCTCGGTCAAGTGGGTTTCCTGATGGACAGGCCTGATTGTTGCCTGCTGCCATGGGGCAAACGTCACAAGCATCGCCAAAGCCATCACCGTCGTGATCACCCTGCTTGTCACCTTCGAAGGGGCGAATCGGATTAAAGACGTTCGGGCAATTATCTACATCATCGTTGACGCCGTCTTGGTCCAGATCAAGGTCGGATTTAGCTTCACCATACTCACCTTCGCGAAGGGGGTCACAGCTCGGTTCCTTGTCTGGAACACCACAGAAAAACATGGGATACTTTTCAGCAACGTCTTCCATGAACTTCGAAAGGTTGGTGAGTTCCTTCTCACTTTGGAGAACTGACGCTTCTTGGCTGTAGCAAAGCCGTTTGGCGACTCCACACACGTCTCCCGGAATCGTTTCGCAGCTATCGCCCTGCAAGGCAGCGAGTAAAGCAGCATCGCCATAAAGCATATTACCTGCACGCAGCACTGCAATCGTCTTGCTAGCATCGCTATCGATCACAGAGCGATAGGGGTTGCTATCGGGTAGAGCTTTGAATATAGCGATATCAGCCCATTGACCCTTGTGCAGTCGGCCGATTTCCTTTTCCATCTTGAGAGCTGAAGCCCCATTAGCAGTGGCCATCAGCCACAGCTCGTAGTCGTTGAAAGACTTATTAAAAAAGTTTTCATTGAGGTGATCAGCACATTGGAGTTCCCGCAGCATATGAGCCGAGCCACTGGGAGTCCAATCAGTACCCAAGGCGATATTGACTCCCAGGTTCTTATACATGGTGACGGGCGCGGTATTACCATAAAGGGCGATGTTGGATCTCGGCGACCATACCGCAGACGTTCCGTCCCGAGCCAACGCTTCGGCATCGGGGGCATTCAAAGCGATCGCGTGAACGTATGAGTTGTTAGGTGCAGTGACATCTCGTCCACCTTTGTCAGCAGAGCTTAAGCAAAGGTATTCGTTCCGCGCTGCGTCGTCGATCCCCTCGCCAACGTGCATCAGGTGGGTACCAAGTTCGTAACGATTCAGCGAGTCTGCCTTTGAATAGGAACAGTCGTCAGTTACGAAGGCGTAGTCGCCACCGCTTTCTAGTGGAAATGTTTGGTAGGCGATAGGAGCTGAAGTTAAACCTTCCATATAGCGAAAATCATCAGCATTTCTAACGAAACCAGGAGCGGAACCGGAGCCAGCCATGGTTACTGTTCCAGTCATCAGCTGCCGGATCTCGCCAAGACTTTTATCTACGATACCGCCGCTACCAGGAACGCGCACTTTGTTATGGCCGCGTTTACCACCTCGCCAGTCGTTACGGTGTTCAAAGCGTTCGGTCCCCCAGTCTCCAGGTTCTGCTTGAGCCCAAGAAAGGTGGTCGTGGGCATTGATCAGGGCAGGGGAAATAACCCCGCTAGGGCATGAGATACGGCTGATATCCAAGTCGATTGCTGCCTGGCGACAGTCACACCCAACGCAGGAAACTTTACCGTCTTCGGTGCTTAATACCCCGCCATTCTCGATGGGGTTTTCGTAGCTGAGTACCATTCCCTCAATATAGATGCCCTTCCCTTTTCCCTGGTAGACAAGCTCGCAGGTATCACTCGTCTTGGATTCAAGTTCTTGAGCACAAGTAATCGTTTTAGGAAGCAATGATAGGGAGGGAGGTTCGACAACTGGCGGTTCGACAACGGGTGGTCCGACGACCGGAGGTGGTTGATCTTTGCCAGAATCTTTCTTACAACCAGTACCAATGCCAATCGTGCCGAACATAAGTAGCATCAGCCATATGCGCTTAATATTTTTCACTGAAAACCCCTGTGACGAAATAATTAACGCGCAATTTTTAGCATAGTTGGTTTTAAAATGTTAATTCTTTATATGAGAACAATATAAATTTTATATTAATAAACATGCTAAAAAGACATGTTTTTATAATGAATTCTTTAAAAATGATAATGAACAAACTCTTCACACCATTGATAACCAATATTCTGGTAGATTTTATTGCTAGTAAGATTTTCTAATTGTGTGAAGAGGCAACAGAACTGATAGCCCTCGTTTAGGATTCTTTGGCTTAAGTCTGCCACCAGGTGGCTTGCATAACCACAGCCTCGGTGTTCAGGAGGGGTATAGACAAAACCAACGCTCCGGCCTGTTTTCAAAATACGGCCTGCGATCGCGCTACTCACTGGCACATTGCCAACGCGAGCAAGATAGATTTCTTGGTGGGCGATTCGATCGATAGCCCAACTTTTTGCTTCTTCGTCTGGGAGCGAGATCAATTGGCAGTCTTGGTCAAACGCATGGCGCCACCGTAGAACAAGGTCAAGGTCAGACTCCACAGCCGGGCCTATCACGGCTTGACTTGGCCTTGGTGGCACGACTTTGTCTAGACGATAAGCGCCCATTCGTTCTGTTCGTGTAATCTTAGGTTTCAATTCAGGCCATTCCTCTAAGAACCTTTCGATACAGTCCTTTGGTCCGCTGATTCCCGAAAGTTGAGGGTTTTCTTGGCGAATCGCTTTTGCGAAAGCTGTAATTGCTGGCTGCGTTGCCGCGGCAAGTGCCAGTGGGTGAGGAGGTGTCCAATGGCCATAGGCTAGGGTTCGATCATCGTCATCGATAAGAGAGTAGAGCTTGAAACCCTGGTACGCTTTGGGGTTGTTTCGCAATCGATTTAGGATTCCAAGGGGAATGTTGTTGGAAAGCTCGTTTGCTTCCAAAAAACTTTGGGTTGAGTTTGGTAGGTCTTTTGGGTCTTCGGCGATGCACAGCTTCATGGTCTATCCTTTCAGAGGTGGCGTTAAAATCTTACGCTCCCTTCAGGACTCGAAACAAGTCTCTGTTATTGCATGCGAAACCATCCTAAGAATCACCGTCTTCCCGGCTATTATTGTGCATGTCTACCAACTTGTTGAAAATCTTAACAAAAGGGAGCGGAAATCGCGAGTCCCTGGAGGTCCCTGAAGCTTTCCAAAAAAAATTCTCTTATGCCAATTAAGGAGAACCGCTCTGGTTTTATTTTTTTGGGTTGAGACAACCTAATTGTTACCGAAGCACAGAAAGACATAAAGAGAGGGGACGCTCAATGAATATTTTAAAACCGCTATCCATTAGTCTAGCCATTTCCTTACTGGGAACATCGTGCACCACACTTAAATCTTTCGATCAGGTACTTGTTGACCTGGGTATTACAGAATCGTCACCGTTTGATCCAAACGAGCTGACGCGAGCGATTCTGTCGATGAAAACCCATCTCAACGATAGTATCGAACGCACTAAAAAGCTCCAAGCAAATAATGTGACTCTGCAAAACTCACAGAAAATTCTGGTTTCACTGGACCAGGCTTTGATGAAAGTCAGCAAGGGAACGCCTCAACAGCAAAAACTCCTCGACGAGTTTCATTTCGTTATGGAGCGCCGCCGGACTATGAGAGATCTCAACTCTGAAGACTACGATCGGGTTGAAAAAGCCGTTCGCTGGGCAAAAAAGCAGCGGCAGCTGATGCTTCGCAAAGTGAATCGCGCTCTGCCGAGCTATCGGAACGATCGCCTTTTGCGGGAGAAGTTGGTGAAGCAAAGGGATACCTTGCAGAAGCTCGGTAGTGTTATTGTGCAACTTGATCGGTGGCATGAGACGACGAAAAAGAATTTTAACTACCTTGCGGAATTTACACATCGATACGACATGAATCATCCTCGATCTGCAAATCGTCAGGCACTTGCCTATGATGGTCTCGCCTTCGAGGAGGAGTTTGTTGCCGAAGACTTTTAGTAAACCAGGTTTTATAAGACTGGCTTGGCCTCAATGCGAGACAAGCCAGTCATGTAAGCAGAAACGTAGATCGCTGACATGATGAGCGACGGCATGATGGTTTGTAGGGCTGTGTCGGGATTGATGAAGCTATGGATTGTGAAAGCGATGCTCTGCATGATGCACCACGTGATTACACAAGCTGTTGGAATACGAAGCTTGAGGTTTTTGATACGACTGGTCAAGCTCCAGATTGCCTCTGTTAGCATGTTGCCGATAAGGGTAAAGGTAAATGCTCGCGAGCCTTCAATGATGCCGGATAGCAACTGGTGATCGGTGTCGCGGTTCACGTAAGCAGCCCAGTTACCATAGACGATCAGGCCAAACGTTGCTGGCACCAAGACCCTTACGGATCGTCTTTGCAATAAAGATCGTACTTTCACTGCTAAGTATCTCCTAGCCGGGAATGATGACGTTGGTAGCGAGTTTATGGAATAAGTGTTACAGGAATCGCGGCGAGGTGCAAGCCTCAGTCGCAACTGAGGCAAGGGAGTTAGTTGGCAAAAAGCCAGATCTTAGTAGATCCCGATGGGCAGAACGAAGCTGGTATACTGGTACCCAATCTCATCGCGACTGGTTTCCAAAAGCCATTCCATGTCGAAGCGGGTGTAGCCATCAGTGAGACCACGGCCTGGGCGGTTGGTGCCCCAGCTGTTTTTCGCTTTTAAGTAGACTAGTTCGCCCTCTAGAGCCTTCTGTTTGATCGAGTCGTCCATGTCTCCTTCACCTATGATTCCGAGTTCAGGGTGATCGACCACATAGTCTTCTAACACCACCATATGTCCACCATCACCGTCGCTCGATGGATCGTAGATGCTACCTTGAAAGGTTGCAGTCTCGGTGTTGAGGTAGCGGAAATCCACCCACATGGACATGACCACAGGCTGACCATCATTGAGGGCACGCTTAACATACCGTAGCACAGACTCATCTTGGTAGCGGGATAAAGAATACTGCCGCCAGTTGTTCATGATTTCAGAAACCACCGTTACTTGATCGAGGTCTCGGCCAGTGGCAACTTGAAAGTTATAGATACTCGTAGCAAGGGCTTGCTTTTCATCCATATTTACGCTGAAGGCAGCATTGAGCACGGCTTTGATATTTTGTGGAGTGCGATCTGCAATATTTGCTAGGGCACCACTTGCCAAAGCAGTATCTACATAATTCTGAGCGTAGCCTTGCACAACAGACATTTCTCGACCCTGATCGTAGCGAATGAAATCTCCTTCAGCGAGGATTCCATACCGACGAAGCAGAGATTGAGCTGTGTACCAGTTGCCACCGGTTTGAATCTCTTGGATGTTGCGACCACGATTGGCAGCATTTAAGATCTGCTCATACCAGTGCCAGTAGGTCCAATAGCTTTCGGAAGCGTCAAAAGACTGACCGGTCGCCGTTTGATGAAGGGACTCTAGCCATGAAGCTTGGGCATATAGCCAGCAATTGCCGATGGCTTGCCTCTTCACCTCTGTGTGGTCCACATCTGTGACAAGGGGTAGCGATACTTCAGCACTTGGCTTTTGGCCACAGGCTGACAAGGAAATGGCACCGACTGCTAGAAGCGTGCGTCCTAGCAATCTCGGATCGAAGCGTCTCATAGACTCCTCCTGGTAGGGTTAGTTCCCTAAATTGCCTTGATGACATGGCATACGGGAAAGTTTTACTTATGGAAGAAAGCATACTTTGGCATGTCAAAGTTTTCAAGCTGACTTCACCGGATTGCCAATATCTTAACTCGAATTTTTCATTACATATATCAGTAAGAGTGGTTAAAGTATCTGGCAGTAAAAGCCCTTCCCCAATTAATTGTAGGATTGTCAATTGATCGTTTGTCAGGTACAGCCAGATAGATTGCAGGGGAGGCCTTCGGTTGGAACACTATGATGTTGTTGTCATCGGCTCCGGAGCAGGAGGTGGAACCATGGGCGCAGCCCTTGCCCAGCGGGGTATGAAAGTCGCGATCCTCGAAGCTAGCGACCACATGCCCGACTCTCTTGCGGGTCGTAGCGAACAAGACATGATTCTACATAAGGCTGCTGCACCCGATCCGATCCATTTTAATGGCGAACAGGTGCGACCACTACTTGGTGCTCTGGTGGGCGGGTCTACAGGCCTTTATGGTGCAGCTTTGCTGAGACCGAGTCCCTCAGACTGGGACTTGGAGCCCTTCTATGGCAAATATCAAGCCAAGGAATTGATCCAGTGGCCATGGCCTTTGGAAGACCTATCTGCCTATTTAGAAAAAGCCGAAGATCTATTCCGCGTCGCAGGACATCATCACATGACGATGCCGTTCCTCTCGTCACGGCAGAGTCCCTATACCCATCAAGCAATGCCCTTAGCTCCATTCAATCGTGATCTTATGGACAAGTTTAACTACCAAGGCCTGAAACCCTTTCATATGCCCATTGCAGTAGATTCGAATGTTTGCGTGCGATGTGCTCAGTGTCCAGGCTTTGTTTGCCCTGCTGATGCTCGGGCCTCTAGCTATAATCGTGCGATCCAGCCTCAGTTAAAGCAAGGCGGTCTCACCTTGCTACCAGGCCACCGTGTTTTAAAACTCGATTATCGGGGCCGCCAAATTACTAAAGTCGAACTAATTTACAAGGGACGCATACGATCAATTGCAGCCGACGCCTTTGTCCTAGCTGCGGGGGCGATATACACGCCCTATATTTTGCAGTCGTCACAGATTCCTGATCCCCACGATTTGGTAGGTCGCTACTATATGTTTCATCTGGGAGTTGTCTGCCTTTCCATATCTCGTGAGGTCTACCCAGGAAGTTCTACGTTTCATAAGCAGATAGCCTTAAGTGATTTTTACCAAGGCTTTACCGACTTTAAACATAAGCTTGGGCTAGTACAGAACATTCCTATTACGGGGCCACGGACGATTGCTTCTAAAAGTCCCGTTCCTTTACCACCTTTTTTAAGCCGTTGGCTCTATCGCCATACTATGGCTACGGCCATGGTGGTTGAAGATCTTCCGGTTGCTAGCAATCGGGTTCGATGGACCAAGCGCGGCCTTGATATTAGCCACCGATTCCATCCCTACGATTTGTATCGGGGCCACGAAGCTGGGCAAAGGCTTAAGAAGCTGATGAAACGAGTCTTACCGAAATCCTGGCATGTGGTTCGTATGGGAGCTTTAGAAAATGCTCACTTGGCTCATCAAGTGGGAACTTGTCGCATGGGGCGAGATCCCCGCTATTCAGTGGTAGATCCTATGGGACGTCACCACCAGTTGGACAACTTGTTTATCGCCGATGGCTCTGTGTTGCCCACCTCTTTGGGCGTAGGGCCGGCTCTAACCATTATTGCGAATGCGCTTCGTACGGCAGACCAACTAAGAAAGGATGCATGACATGAAAGTGATGATTACAGGAGCAAGTGGAACGCTGGGTCAGGGGCTGTGCCGCCGCTACAAAGAGAGAGGTGCGACGGTCATTGCGGTGTCGCGCCGTGAAGTAGTGGAAGGGCCTTGGGATCACTTGCTTGTTTCTGCGCAAGCAAGTTATGAGGATGCAGTTTCACTCGTGGACGCCCAACCAGACATTATTATTCTAAATGCAGGGGCGATTGAAACCGAGATCGACGAGCTGGGGATGCCGCTTCCGGAGTCTTTAGAATCTCTCAACCAAGTGAACTACGTATTCCCAGCCCAAGTGATGATGGCTGCCAGTAAAAGGGCCACGCAAGCCATGCAGGTGATCGGGGTCGGCTCCATCGCTGATGGTAGCCCATCTTGCTTTGGGCCTCTTTATCATGCCTCGAAAGCGAGTCTTCACTACTTTGTTAGCTCGGTCGCCCCCATTGCAAAAAGCACGAATCCTCATGTAAGTATTCGTCTCTACAGACCAGGTGTGATCAAAGGGCCCCTGTCATGGGCACCGGTAAATCGTCTCAATGATAAGGGCTACAAGGTACGAGCCAAGCGCTGTGAGTCAGCTCCAGACGCTGATGTGGTCGCGGAACGAATGGTGCGGTGGATCGAATCGTCCTCACCGATAGGCTCCGATCCAGAACCGATCTCATTTAGATTCTTAAAATTCTTCTTTGCCGGCTTTCCTTCACTTTATTATAAGCTTCAGTGTCTGGCATGGCGTAAGGCAAGCCGTTTTACTCCGCAGAATTATGGTCAAGTTGAAAATTCCGCGACCTCTTGAGGATGGTGGCTATTAAGGGAAGGACTCCAAGGAGTGCGATCGAGAGGATCATCTTTGGAGTCCAGATGTCTGCTACCACTTTGATTTCTGCAATTTTAGTTCCCGCATTGATAAAAACAGCATGAACAGGCAACATTCCCACTAGGGTTGTAAGAAAGAAGCGGCTTGAGCTCACGGTAGTCAAACCAGAGACCAAGTTTACGATGTAGTAGGGTATGATCGTGAACAGCCGAACGGTTATCAGTACGGGCGTACCATGGCTTTCGAGCATGTGATTGATTTGCATGAGCCAGTGGCCCCAGTTCCTTAAAACTGCGGCTCGAAACCAGTATCGCGACATATAGAAGGCGACGAGGGACCCCAGAGTCGCTGAAAGTGCCGTATAGCTCAGCCCTGGCCAGCCGAAAGTAGCTCCGCACAAGACTGTGAGCAAAAACATTCCTGGAACCGAACAGGTTACTAGAATGATATAGAGAAGCCCATAGGCGAGCACTGATAGAATTGGCCATTGCTGAGTCAGTAGCTGAACTTGATTGGCTTTTAAAATTACCAGATCTAAAAGAACTTGCTTATCGGCAAAGATTGCAAAGCCAAGTGCTAGAACTGTTGAAAGTCCGAGTACCGCAATAAAGATGATAATTCTATTTCTCATATCTAAATTTATAGGGTTTCCCGCATATCGCTGTAAAGACATTCTTTCACAAAATCTGCTATGATCGTCGAAACCAGAGATAATTCGGGCTTTGGACTTTTTATTAGCGGGATGCTTAGAAGTAAGACACAGT
Source organism: Pseudobacteriovorax antillogorgiicola (assembly GCF_900177345.1). Classification (NCBI taxonomy): domain Bacteria; kingdom Pseudomonadati; phylum Bdellovibrionota; class Oligoflexia; order Oligoflexales; family Pseudobacteriovoracaceae; genus Pseudobacteriovorax; species Pseudobacteriovorax antillogorgiicola. The sequence continues at coordinate 240,037 of NZ_FWZT01000003.1, read as the reverse complement.
AGAATACAAAACCGGAGTGTATACCAATACATGAGGATCTTATTTTACGAGGCATTGTAGTTTTCGTTAGATTTGTCCCACGGACTTTTATTAAATATTTTTTCTTTCTTTAATTGCATCAGACTTACAAAAGTCATTATTTCCTATGAAAAATGCGCACGTAAATTTCTGTTGAGAGGGACTATGAGCCTTAAAATTGCGATTTTTACAGAAGTTTTTCTCCCTAAAATTGATGGGATTACGAACCGTCTGATGAACACCATTAGAGAATTAAAGCGGATGGGGCACGATGTTGTTGTTTTTGCTCCAGATAATGCTGTTGATGAGTTTGAAGGCTCTCCTGTTGTGAAGACCAAGAGCTTTCACTTTAGGCCCTACCCAGGGGTAAAACTTACCTATCCAAGCCCTAGGATTCTGAAGCAATTAAGACAGCATAAGCCTGATTTGGTGCATGTGGTTGGGCCGGCAGTAACAGGTTTGTGGGGAACGCTCTGCGCGCGCTTCTTGGGTGTTCCGATCGTTTCGTCATATCACACCGATTTTCCTAATTATGCCCAGAAATACGGCCTTGGATTTATCAAGCCTTTGGTCTGGATGCTGGTTCGTCGAATTCATAACCTCGCTCAGATTAACTTGTGTCCCTCTTCGGCAACGAGTAAGGAACTAACGGAAAACCGAATCAAAGACGTTCGTATTTGGCGAGGTGGTGTGGATGCAAGACTGTTTCATCCGAGTAGATGCTGCAACAATATGCGTTTCAAACTTACTGGGGGCAAAACCGAAGGACCTTTAGCCGTTTACGTTGGGCGTTTGGGTCACGAGAAGGGCCTTGATGCGATTGAGCCACTGCTACAAGCCGTTCCAGACCTTCGCTTTGCAATTATTGGTGACGGTCCGGCTCGCAGGCGTTTGGAATCACGTTTGCCTTCTGATCGCGTTACGTTTATGGGGTTCCTGCGTGGCGAAGAACTAGCGAAAGCCTATGCGTCAGCAGACTTCTTTTTTATGCCATCGCAGACGGAAACATTAGGTTTCGTAACGATGGAAGCGATCTGTTCAGGCCTTCCAGTTGTTGCTGCCGATGCTGGTGGAACCCAAGGAATTATTGATCACGGTCGCAATGGGTTCCTCTATCAACCGAACAGAGTTGATGAGGCTGCATCCTACTTTCGGCAACTGATCGATGACCCCGATTTGCGGACGAAGATTAAAAAATATGGTTTGTCTCAAGCCCAAGGGTTTTCGTGGGCCCAAGAAACGATGAGCCTTTTGAGTCAGTATGCTGAAATCTTGCAGAGGAGTTCGCAGCCAGCAATAAAGAAGAAAGTCAAACAGCTCAAGCTACCTCTGGCCTCTTATCATGTGCCATCAATGTACCATCATCCCTAAAGCAAGGACCTTAGCCTAAGCCTCTTGTTTTTTTAGTAAAGCCTTCCAGTGGAGCCGAAGATGTAAAACTTCCTCGGCTTTAACTGATCTCTATCAAATAATCGTTGATCTCGCTGGGCGTTGCGCTCGTAGTCTTGCAGCACGGCTGTGATATCTTTGCGAAGGTGGAAAAATGTTTCATCGGTACAGTAGAGGTATCGCAGTATAAATAGCTTATCGACACTTGAGTCGATATGAGAAGCCTCGTCATGAATTCGTTGGGCAAAACGCTTCTTGAATGTAAGGATGAACTCATCGCTACCAGCTAGCAAACCGCCCAACTCACCCTTCACGACAATGCGATCGTTGGACTGCCACTCGATTAAGCGGAAGTCATCGAGCTGCTTCAGGTAGCGGTAGATTTCAGCCTTGCTCAGTTTTAAGCGCTTCTGCAGGTCATCAACTCTGGCCTTGTCATAGAGTATGCAAAAATACACCAGAAAGGCTGATGGCTCTTGAAGAAAGTAGTCCTGCACCAACGGGTTTAGTTGGATATTCTGGGCTTGCTGGCTCTCCGTTACCGATAGCAAGTCGCTGACGCTAATGTTCAGAAACTCTGCTACTTGGCTGAGGCGATTATAAGAGCAGTCCTCACCGTTTAGAAGTTTCTTCACTCCTGACTCGGAAAGGCCTAGATGAGCTGCCAGCTGCTTGTAAGTGTAGTCTTTGCCTTTGAGTAAGCGCTTGACCGCTAAAGCGACTGATCTAAATTCCATCGGTTACTCCTAGGTGTCTATTGTGGTGTATGTAGTACCGAAATAAGGTACCTTAAAGGATGGCATTTACACAGCAGAAAATATATGAAAACTAGAGATTAATAATCCGCGATTGGATTACTAAGGTCCTGAAATAAGGGCTGAATGTGATCCAGACTGATTCTGTTTGGTGACCAACTCCCGTGACCAGACAAGGCAAGAATTGGGTTCTGATTCTATCGCACCCCAAAATTGTCATTCCCTACCATGGTGAGCTGTTGGCTTAGTCTCAACGGCTCACCACCCTTTTTCCTCCTGATCTCAATATGCTATGATGGCTCTATTGCAAATCTTGGGAGGCTCCATAGTGAACGTCGAAGAACTCTATCCTAGCCGAACTCTAGAAGAAGACGAATTGCGGCGCGCTCTGGCATTCACGTTCCATATGCTTCCGGAAGAGGTTGCGGTCGTGGAAGAATTTAGTGGAGATGAGGACTTCAACGTCTTGAAACTTGTCTGTCAGTTTGAAGAGATTCAAGGTAGCTACAAGATGAAGCTTCAAATTTTTGGCTTAAACCTGAAAGACCAAGAGCTATTTACCGATCTCGTGAAGAAGTTTGCAAAACACATAAAATCGGAATGCCTCATCCCAGACGGCGATTCTCTTAGCCCCTTCGATATGATTCGCATCACCCCTGAAGGTGAGTTACGCGAGGTTCGCTTATCGGTAAAAGCTTTCGAAAACGAAAGCTTTGAATTAGAGGCAGGCTAGTGCTTAGTCACATTGAATCCTCGGCGTTGTTGTCTTCGTCTCTCAATCGTCGCTGTACGGGAGTACTATCTCCTCAATCATTCCTCGACGCCTAGCCGAGAATCCAATGTGACTAAGCACTAGTGAAACTATTTCCTGTGGTTTTACCTGGAAAATATAAACAAATGGCCAGATGAAAGTGAAAACCCGTCCTCGTTTTGCTCCAAAGCCTAGAAAATTAAGTATTTTTATTAGTTTAGATCTATTACACGAGGACTAAATTCGAATTCTCATCGCCGCCTCACTTTTTTGCTGAAATTAATCCCTATCTCAAAAGCACTAAAATTAAAATCGAAATTAGAAACGACTTAACCTCAGGGCTCTTGTTTCGATAGGAGGTTGTCATCGAAAAAAAAGGGTCATCGGCTAGGTTCTCTATGAGCAACTTAGCGTCGGCGTAGCAAGGGGACAAGACATGAGACTCGTCAATATCTGCGTGATTGAACTAAACCCATCCGGCTTTCACCAACTCACTAGGTGCTAGCCTAAAGATCAAAACACAATTTATCGATTTAACCGCGGGCTCAAGCTAGGCCGTGTCGTGCTTAGTATTGACTCCGTACTTTTGCAAGGGGACGATTTATGAAAGTCAAATTAATTGGATGTGTCGCTGCGTTCACACTGGTTGGATGTCAGGACATTAGTGAAGATCCCAACCAGTTTCGAACGACGCTAGTGGAAGTAAGCTTAGAGGAAACCGATGCTTCACTGGCGTTATCGGGATCTGGAAGAGATGAAAAGGTCTTGGTAAAAACAGCAGAACTTTGGTGTAATGACGAGTTAAAATCGGAATTGAGCTTTGATCGTGGCCAGAAAATTGAAATCTTTTCTAGGATCGAAGATTGCAAACTGAAACTAACTTCTTTTCTGATTAAAGACCGAAGGTTTCAAATCGATAGCGCCTACCAAGAGGTGGATGGAGCCTACTACTTTAGCCATAATAGTGGGGGAGGGGTTGAAGATCAGAGGATTGTTCGAGCTTGGCAACCAATCGATCTAGCCTTGTTCACTGGCTGCGAGGCCGACTACTGTGATTTTTATCGGTCAAGAGTTGGATTTAAGTACAGTGTCCTAGACTTCGAGCATGTCACCCTGGAAAATGATGTTTACTACAACAAGCTTCATGTGAAGATGGAGCAAGAGCCAGCGCCCACTTGCGATGATATTCAGGTTTCATTTGTAGAAGGCGACGATCCTTACCTCGATCCCACAAGTGTTGAGATCTTGCTCAAAGGTTGTGTTACTACCATCGCTAGCGCGAACAATCTTGAATTTGGCCTAGCCATCCGTTCGATTCCTGATTTCAGATACTGGAAGAATGATTTTACTATCGAAGATGCACAGGAAATCGTTAGTAACCTTAGTGTATATCCTGAACAGAATGGTAACGACTATCGTATCAGACTGTCTTTAAGTGATATCATGACTGGTCTTTCGAAGTCAGGTAGCTCATTGGGAACGCCCAGTGTAGTAATTGCCTTGCTGGCGGATTTCGTTGTGGCTGTTCGTAATGAAGGTGGCATCTCAGCATTGGTGTATGGAATTGAAAACAAATGTAAGCCTCCTTACTCTCAATCATAACCCTGTGGAATCCTCGTTTGTCGAGAATTCGTTCTAGCATTAGTGATACCCGTGAGGCAGCAATCTTTTAGGTTGCTGCCTTTTTCGTTGTCGTTTCTATGGATTGATTAAAAACAATAGCTTGATACTCAGTTTTTTTGTTATCCCTAGCATAGACGATGTGAGCTGGCCTCATGAATTTCTTAAATAAAATAATATTGCTGGGAGTCAATATGAGAGTTTCTTACCTTCTTCCCCTTCTAATCTGTTCCTGCGTCCATCAAGAAAAGGCCCAAACATTTTCCTGTCTCTATCAAAACGAGGCCCGCGAACAATCCCATGAAAGCCAGTGTGGAACTATCGATCGCAACGGTAAAATAAGTCTAAATAAAGCAAACCTTGAGAAGGTCCGCTTTCAAGACGGGCTCACTTGCTTGTGGGTTAAAAAGCGTCAAAAGTGGAGCAACTACTACCTTAATGAGGCTGGACAAATGAAGGAAGTCTACAGCTATGATAATGGCTGTGATTACTTTCAAGAAGGTCTGGCGCGAACCCATGTCAATGGCAAACTAGCCTATATGAACCGCGATCTTGATATCAAGCTTGAAACAGCCTACGACTGGGGAGCTCCATTCTCATCAGGAGCCGCCAAAGTTTGTAACGATGTGGTGTGGGAAACTAAAGGCGAGCACAAGAGCATGACGAGCGCCAATTGTGTCATGATTGATAAAAACGGTCGCCTCAGTTCTGCTGCTAAATGACAAAGGGGGGTGCCCCCCTTCTCAAATCTTTTCTTTTATTCCCAGACAAATACGTTGGTAGACTCAGATGTATAGTCTGAGTACTTCGCAGAGCTGCCGTTCCAGATATCAAAGTGACCGTTAGCATCGTTCCAGCCTTCACGATCGAATAGAATGATTCCCTTGCGACCGATCGCAGCCGCCGCAGATCTTACCTGAGGTCGACCATACTTGGCCAGCATGTATTGAGCCATTTCGACAACTCTGAAACCATAGCGTTTGCCATCCCCACCTCGGATCGTATTCATGCCATTATATGGCTCGAAATTAAGAGGAATTTCAAAGGCAGAACCAGAATAGTTAAGAGCCCGGCTGGTTCGCACGACGCAGGTGTTTGTAATCCAATCAGCATCGACATTGCCGCCAATGTCTTCCTTCACCTGGGAACTGCTGCCACTGGGATAGTTTGTCCAAAGACTGCTAAAAACATGATTGAAGTTTTTCGAGCCAGAGCTAGCCTTAACAACATAACCTGCACAGCTGCCGCCCTTGAGACAAGTGACCAAGTCGCGGGGAATGCTATCCAAGTCAGAATCGTCTTCGTGACCACAACCCCCAAGTAAGGCCGAAGCTCCCACGATCATCCCGAGTAAAATCCTTTTCATGTGATCTCCCTAATTCAAATCATAAAATTTGATTAGTAAGAGAGCTGTGGTGCATATTTATTGCTCTTGCAAGAAACTTTTTCGTTCGCGTTCCAGCCCCTGCTATTTTCCTCTGCTGAGAATTATGAAAATCCTGCTTTTGTCTCTTATATTTAATCTCTATTTAAGAAAACCTGCCGCCGATCGCTTTTGCGAGAATCGAGGTTGGAATGAGTCCTATGCCTATGCCATTGATCCTGATATTGGCCGAACGCGACTGCTAACTGGTGCGGTTTGCGAAGGAAGCTATTGTGATGGATTTGCTTACATTCGCTGTCGTGATTAGAGGGCGGTAGAGATCTTAAAACTGCTCAACTGACTGCCTTAGGCCTTGTCATCTCATTTGAGCTGACACTGGCCATGGCAGGCAGAGTCAGATAGGTCTTGAATCTATAGTAGGTCTGTTCTTCGTCAATGGGATCTTCGACATGGATTTCCACCGAGCCTTTGATCCCCTCCATAAATTGAAGCACAGCTCCCATTCCTACACCCCGGCCTGAAACTATGGATAGGGTTTCCGCAGTAGAGAAGCCAGTTTCGAAAACAGTATTGGCGATGTCATCAATCTTGGCCCCTTCGCTAATGAGACCTTTATGAGATGCCTTTTGTCTTAGCTTGTCAATGGCTAGGCCACGACCGTCATCCCAGAACTGAATGCGAATCGTATCGTGATCGACCCGAGCATGGATGTGGATGTTGCCGTAACTAGGCTTGCGTTTAGCAGTTCGAATGCTAGGGGCTTCGATACCGTGATCTAAAGCGTTTCTGAGTAAGTGAACGAAGCTATTCTTCAAAGCCATCTCTTGATCATAGGTAAGCAAGGCGTCTTCAATCTCAGTATGAATTTTTGGTGCATCCTTACCCAGGTCTCGGGCAATCTTCTCGGCCTGACTCATGATATCGGTGATGATCGACGGAAGAGACATAAATATGGCTTGGGTTAGTTCGTCTCGGTTGCGGTGAATGATATCCTTGAGGTCATATGATAGAGAATCTAAGTCTACGAGTTGACTTAGCAACTTGACATTCTCTTGGAGAAATTCTCGGTCCACAGGCACCTTGGTGTGATCGGGTTTTCGATCGAGGACTTCGATATTGGCATTTTCATAGCGGGTATAGCATGATAAGGCCTGTTTAAACTCGATTCGTAATCTGTCTTGGTCGGGCGTTTCCTTTTCCTTCAGGATCTTTGCGTAATATGCTTCGATGTTGTGGAACTCATTGGCAAGTTCCTTGAGACGCAGTGATCGCGCGGCGCCTTTTAGGGTATGAGCATTGACGAAGAGTATTTTGAGTGTATCCTCACTATGATCGCCAGATTCAATCAGACGACTGATCTCCTCCAGCAGCAAACGCCCCGAGGCGAAGAACTGGATCGATTTTTTAGCCCCCAGTTCCACAAGCTGCCTGATAATTTCAAATTCTTGGTTTTTACGTTCCAATTCCTGTTGGGCTGCAACTTCATTACTGACATCCAGCATGGTAACAAGGATATGTCGCACGTCACCATTGGCGGTGGTTTCGACATTCCAGGTGAGACGCAGAAACTTCCGAAAACCCTCACGATGATATAGAATCTGTTCGGGTAATTTATCTCGATTGACATGAAAATTCAGCTCGTCCTCATCCATAGATGCAAGGATGGATTGCCAAGCTTGGTCTCGCTCATCCAGACTCAGTCCCGTATGATCGAGAATGAGATCTTTGAATGGTCTTCCGGCGATTTCTTTATGGCCTAGAATTTCTGGAAGCTTGGCTGAATAATTAGAGTCGACGATCCCTTCCCGACCCATCGATAAGATACCTTGAGGAATGTGTTGCAAGAGCGATTGGATTTCAGACGTTCTTTCTTTCACCTTCTCTTCAAGGCCGGTATTTAGCTCCTTGATCTTGAGCATATTTTGCTTGCGACGGAAATTGATCCGTGCGCCTAGAGCTAATGACAAGATCGCTACCTCAAAGGCACCACCTGTAAATTGGCCCCAACGTGCGAAGTTATCCGTAGGATAGATAGCCAGCAAATTACTCAATGTGCCAGTGACACCTATGAGATAACATGCCCAAGCAGCAAGGTAAAATTTTGCGGGTAGGTATCCTTGGCGAGCTACTAAAAAACCCGAGCTAATAAGAAGTATCGTCGCGATCGAGGCTGTTACAAAGACCATGATATTGCCCCAATAGAGGCTAACGAAGCTTGTAATTGACATATTAATCAGGGAAAGAACTTGTGCGGCCTTAAAAACTTTTACAAACGACGGAAGGCGTTTTGGTAAGTTCAAGAACCTTTCGCTAAACAAAAGGCTAGTAATTGCCACAAGATCGACGCTTAAGATCAAAAGGACATTCGAAGCAGTGCTAGGGCCTCCCAGTAAAGCTCCCACTTGTTGGAAAAGGCCTACATAGTTCACTTGATATAGCAAGTTACTCGCCACGTAGAGAACATAAAAGAGATAGGTGCGATCCCTTAGAGACGTGTAGAGAAATAGATTGTAAAGGCAAACAACTACATGAAAACCAACTAGGATACCTATGTACGCATATTCAAGAGCGTTGCGATTATAGAACTCATCTGGAGTCCAAATATGCAGTGGAATTTGCTTGGTACCTATGGAAGATGACTTTCCGAAGAAAACGTGTGTTCCAGGTTGCAAAAAATATTGAAACACGGGAAGGCGATTTTTTATATCTCGTTTGCTAATGTCATATTGATCGCCATCGCTTTTCTCATACCAGGTGCCATCCGGCATTTGATGGTAAAGTGTAAATGAGTCTGTAAGACTGATTGCGTGCTCAATCAAGACTTCTTGTTTCGATTCTCCTGAATTATGAAGTTCAAAGCGCACCCATTGAGTTGCGGGATTCATGCCGAAGTTTGGAATCTTTTCTGTAGACTTTACAAATCGACCCTCCTCATAGAGGCTGCGAATCTGTTCGAAGGTAAAGCTGTGGTTTTTATCACTCAGAATTTCCATGTGTAAGCCGATGGCTGCGCCATCCATGACAGGTTTAAGCTGATACGCACTTGGTTTCTGGCCCTCTTTGCTGAGCGCCAAAGAGGCGATCGCTAGCCAAGCAACTCCTAAAAAGTACGTACTCATGCGCGCTGTCATCTTAGTCTCCAGTGAATCGACTCTTTCAGTTCTCGGTGGCAGGCCCGAATTCCTGAGCTATTTCAAGGGTGAGAAATGAAGGTCGATATAGATTCAATATGAGGACTTGGAGAATCTATTGAATACTAGTCTATTTGTGATGATTCCTTGCTAAAATATCAAATCGTAGAGTCCTATTTAGAACTGATATCCAGCGAAGGGGCTCGATGGATACGGGCACTTGATACTCTGCCACGAACTCTGCATTCGCTTCGCTTCATGGAGATGGTATGATGAAGGCTGATGACTTTACGACCTTCGTTTACCAGAGCTTCTGAGTAAAAGGGCTTAGCCCTTTTACTCCATTCATCACTCACAGGGGCTCTGAGGTAGAGTTAGAGCACTGGCCCAGTCGTTAGTAGAACCGTCCGCGCCGAATAGCAAACCCCGGAAGTTTTCAAGGCCTGTTAATCCACAGAGAACAGTGGGGCCGCCGATGATATTCATGCCCAGTTCGTCGTTACCCACTTGGGTTAATCCCACACTTTTGAGGTTCTCTAGGCCTTTAAATGATGTGACGCTGGGATTATTTTGGATGGTGAGGGACCCTCCGATACTTGTCACCTGTCCTAGGAAGCTTAAATCCTGAAGGTTCTGTTGATCCGTGATCGTGACGTGTCCGGGGATATTGGTGATGTTTCGAAAAAAACCACGAAGGCCTTCCATAGCTCCTTGTCCCTGAAGTTTAAAACCCCCAAGGAGTTTCTTAGGACTTATGGTACTCAAATCTGAAATACCGCTTGCGGAAAAAATAGCAATGTCGCCGACCTCTTCCACATTGGATAGGGCGATCATATCGTTGTTATCGATGGCAGTGCCAGCTTCGATTTGCAAGTCACCCAGGTAGCTAAGCTTACTTAAAGGGGTTAGGTCGTTGATTTTGGTATTGCCATCACCGCCTAGTTTGAACTCATCCACCTCTAAGCGCAGTAGTTCTTCAAGGCCTCCAAGAGATTCGATTTTCGGACTGATTCTTGTGATCTTAAGGCGAGTCAGGTTCTCAAGCCCTAGAAATCCAGTGATCGATGCATCATCTGCTAATTCCAGCTGGCCGATGTCTTGCAGTGAGGCTAACTGGAGAAAGCTACTGGGCCCATTCAAAACCTCAATCCGAAAGCGACCACCAATACGTTCCAAAGACTGCAAGCCAGCAAAGCTTGTAAGCTGAAGGTTGTCTTTGGAAATCACGAGATCCCCTTTAATCTCTTTTAAACTCATAAGAGATGAAAAGTCTTCAAGTTCCGATTCCTGCAATTCGAGACTACCGGTGATGGTGTGAATCTTGCTCAAACCATCTAAAGAGGTGATGGCACCATCAACGACGATATCACCTTCGAATCGCCCTAAGCATTGGCCTAACTCTTCTACATCAGCCGCCGATCGCACGATAAGATTCGCTTGGCAAAGCTGCGGTGGTGCCTGGCAGTCTAGCAAAGAGTCGACAAGTTCCTCGTCCTGGAGAACACCGTCGAAGGGTTCTAAATCTTGTCCCCATACTAGCTTTTCACCCCCGTAGGTGCACTCGCTATCGGGCCCAGATGCTAGTGGTCTCACTTCCATAAGAGTTCGCTCAGCATCTTCACCATTGCATATGTACTGCAAAAGTTCGTTGCCTTTAAAAACTCCCACACCACCCTCGGGGCAATTGGCTCCTGCGGCTTCTGGTATAATTTGCAAGTCACCCTGGTTGCCACCATCAACGCCATTGCAAACAGGAAATGTTTCGGTAACCTCGTTGATCTCGTCAGTTTCGTCTAGCCTACGATTCTGGTTTTTATCGACCCCCATTTTGATGACAGTTCCCCCCTGAGGGCAGATATCTCCAGGTGGCACAATAGCTGCGCTCATCAAGGGTTCTCCAAGGACTAAATCTTGGGATAATCCAACGGGGCCACCACCACTATCGTCCCCCTGGCAGCTTGCAAGTAGAAGTATCATCGCTATGACTCCTACACGTCCGTTTCTGTTCATGTCCCCTCCTTCGCTTCTTACAATTTTGTAAGTATTGAATAATACGGAAGAAAATACCGTCCCTCCGGCTGTTATTGCATGCAAGGCTCAGGCCCTCCCTAAGTGGCGAATAGTTTTACCGACAAGTCAGGCTTGCCCGACTAAGATTTAAACGAGGCGCAAAGGAATCCAACATGGGTAATTTTTGATGTCTCGGTCCAACACGATGGTAAAAGCACGCTAGAAAGGTGGCATGCATCTCGATTGGTTCGTGGACAATAGTGGGGAAGTTCTCTAGATTGAGTTTGCCATTTGGTCTCATGCTGTCATTAAGGAGGTGTCTATTGGCTCCCATTAGCTCTGAAAAATTCGAGCAGGATCTATCTTATCTGATCTCGTGCTTTCATGAAGTCCTGTCCAGTTTAGGGCAAGAGCAGCTTGCCTACTATTTACCCTGGCACCCTGATTCTAAGTTGGGGGAGCAGCATGAACCGGAATCATATCCATCCATCGACAAGTTGACTCAACTTCTTTCCATATCCTTTCAGCTCCTTAACATGGTGGAAGAGAATGTCATGGTTCAAATGCGGCGAAGTGCTCAAGACGATGACGGATTACAAGCTGAAAAGGGGCTTTGGCCGGATCGGCTGCAACGACTGAAGAAGCAGGGCGTATCTCATGGGGCAGTAACGGATATGATGCGCCGCCTTCACACTGAGATTGTGCTCACGGCTCATCCGACGGAGGCGAAGCGAGCTACAGTTTTGGAGCACCATCGCGATTTATATCTGCTCTTGGTTAAGCGGGAAAATCAAATGTGGTCGTCGATGGAACAGGCCTGGCTCCGCGACGAAATTAAAGCGGTTTTAGAGCGTCTCTGGCGAACCGGAGAGATTGTGATGGAACGGCCCGATGTAGCATCTGAGCGTCGAAACATGATGCATTACTTAAAGAACGTCTTCCCTGAGATATTGCCGCGACTGGATCGTCGCTATGAAACTGCCTGGCAGCTAGCAGGGTTCCAATCAAGCCCCAGCGTTCTTGCCAAGGACTTTCCATCCTTATCACTTGGAACATGGGTCGGTGGAGATCGTGATGGTCATCCATTTGTCACTTCGCAAGTCAGTCAGCAGTCCCTGGTTGATCTTCGACTCAATGCCTTGATTGTGATTCGTCATCGGTTGGTAGATTTAGCTAAGAAGGCGAGTTTAGCAGATTCGATCCAGAAAGTACCTTCAGTTTTGCAGGATCGTTTGGCTAGCTATCGCGAAACGCTACCTGAAGAAAGCCAGCTGGCCGAGCAGCGAAATCCTGGCGAAAGCTGGCGTATCTTGGTAAGCCTTATGATCGAGCGTTTGCCAATACAGGTGATCCGAAATCATGCGACACAGTTAGACGATCGACCCCATTCATATCGCAATGTGAGTGAGTTGCTGGAAGATCTCGGAGTCCTTGCAGAAAGCCTCGATGAGATCAATGCTCATCAGATTATCAATCACGAATTGCGGAATGCAATTCGTGCAGCTCAGATCTATGGCTTTCATTCCGCTAAACTTGATGTGAGGCAAAACTCAAGTGTTTACCAGAAGGCCTTGCTTCAGCTGCTAGAACTATCTGGTAGGAATGGTTTTCAATCAGAGCCATCACCAGAACTCTTAGCTCAGACCATTCAAGGGGAACTTGATATCAAACGGCCCTTTGCCATATCTACCCAGGAGCACAGCGCCCCTTTGAACGAGGTTTTGAACACCTTTAGGGTTTTGCAAGATCACCAGGAACGGTATGGGATCGACGGCCTGGGCTCACTGATTGTCAGTATGACGAGAAATGCCGGTGATCTGTTTACCGTTTATCTCTTAGCCCGTGAATCAGGGCTTGCAAAGCTGGAAGGCGGCCAGTTGGTGTGCCCACTTCAGGTGGTGCCGCTGTTTGAAACCATTGACGATCTTAAAGCCAGCCCAGAGATCATGGAGGACTTTTTAGCCCATCCCATGACCCAGGCTAGCCTGCGCTACCAACAAAAACAAAGGGGACTGGTACAACCCCAACAGCAGGTCATGGTCGGCTACAGTGATAGCAGCAAGGATGGAGGGATTCTAGCGAGCCAGTGGCACCTTTACCAGGCTCAGGAAAGCCTTGCTAAAGTAGCTAAAAAGCAAGGCATTGCCCTTTGCTTTTTCCATGGCCGAGGAGGCACAGTGAGCCGCGGTGCTGGCCCCATTAATCGCTTTTTTAGAGCCTTGCCACCGAGCACCATCAATGGCCAGTTTAGGATGACGGAGCAGGGAGAAACCATCTCTCGCAAGTACGCAAACTTTGCAACAGCGGTATACAATGTGGAGCTTTTGCAGGCGAGCTTCGCCTATGAAAGCCTTACCGCAGGGTCTCGTCAGCCGCTACCGGCAGAGTTTCGAGAGTTTATGAGCTCCTTATCAGAGATTAGTAACAAAACATATCGCGAACTGGTCACCCATAAGGACTTTCCAGTATTTTTCAGGCAAGCGACACCTATTGATGTGCTAGAGCAATCGAGGATTGGCAGCCGGCCACCGAAACGAACTGGGCAAGCGACGATCGAAGATCTGCGGGCGATCCCCTGGGTGTTTTCATGGAATCAAGCTCGCTTCTACCTTCCTAGTTGGTATGGTGTAGGAACGGCATTGGAAACATTGAAAAAGAGAATGCCAGAGCAGTTTGACCTTGTTAAGAATAAACTCGGCGAATTTGATCTGCTTAACTATGTCATGCATAATGTGGAAACAACCGTGGCATCTGCGAACGAAGAGATCATGGCTCGCTATGGGGCTCTTGTCACAGATCAAGGGATAAGAGACTACTTCATGGGCTTGGTGACCCAAGAGTTCCGGCGGACAAATTTTATGCTCAAGGAGCTATTTGGAAGCGATATTGAAAGTCGTCGCCCGTACGTGGTTCGAACGATCGCTTTACGGGACCATGGTTTGCGCTTTCTCCACGATCGGCAGTTGGATCAGTTGGCTCGCTGGCGACGTGACGACCTTAGCAAGGATGAGGCTAGCGCCTTGCTAGAAAATCTTCTTGTCACAATCAATGCAATTGCAAGTGGCTTGAGAAACACTGGATGATGTTTATGACAGCAGGAGCAAATTTTCGGCATAGTCTAGGAAAGCAGCATCGATGCCAATAATCGCAGTGGCTCCTCTATTCTTTCTGCTATTGATGCCCCACCGCCTTGTTGCTGAAAGTGCCGTGAAACACCTTACTATAGGCGCTTTCAGCTACCTTCCCTATGTGGATGAAACAGCTTCCGACTTTGGCTCCTTGGCAGCGATCACCAAGCTCGCGTTTGAAGTCACTGGAATCGAAGTCCACTATAAGTTTTTCCCCTTAAAACGGGCCTTAAGGGAAGCCGAGGAAGGGCAGGTCGATGGGCTGATAGGCTGCTTTTTTAGTGAAGAGCGGAGCCACTATCTCGACTATTCGATACCAATGGAAAACGTGCCTGTGAACTTTTTTGCTCTTAGGGAGAAACATCTTCGTTGGGATATGGAGATGCTAAAGGCATACTACGTTGGAGTTCAGAACGGTACTTCATTGGCCACCGACTTGCGAAAGCTTGGGATTCCCGTGGAGGAGTCTCAAAACAATGGGATGAACCTGAAGAAGCTATTGGCAAATCGCATAGATCTGTTCGTGGGAAGTACAGCTTGGATTCAGCACGAATTACAGCACAAATTTTCGGTAGCGGAAAGGAGGCGCATTGAAGTTCTTGATCCGCCGTTTCAAGTGCAGAAGCTTTATTTCGCGGCCTCAAAACAGCATAAGAATCACCAATTCATCATCGAACGCTTCAATCGTGGCCTTGAAGTCATCAGAAAAGACGGAAGATATCGAAAGCTCCAGCGGCGATATCAAAAATTGTGAGATCTCACTTTTTCTCGCCATCGTGCTCGAAGTAGAACCCCCGCCACTCAACACGGATACGGCTGACATCGATTTTTTGCTTGACGGTTTTTAATGCCATTTCGTCTGCCTTGGACTTCTCCCAGGCGACTGCTTCCTTTTTTCCTTTAAACGGCTGAGTCACCTTCCAATTGCGAGCATTGTGGAACTCTCGCTCGATCTGCCACTTTGTAGTCTCGATATCCGGTGTCACTCCAATCCGTGCAGCCATGTCTCATTCTCCTAGAAAGTTCGCGGTCTATTTAAGACTTAGCACGATCAAGGCCTTTGTGCGACGGCTCTTTGCTTGGCACAAAAAGTAGGTCAAAAAATGTCGATTCTATGGCCTTAGAGTACCCGCTTCACTTCCTCGGCTAGGTAAGACTGCACCTGAGGGCCTTCGCTTGATATTTGATCGATCGTGACCTGGCTCAGCTGAGAATCCTTCTCCATACAAGATGCTTCGAGTTTTTGGCATAGTGAGACCAGCTGCCGAGCTCCAACGATCCCGCAGGACGTCTTGAACTTATGGGCTGATTCCTTGAGCGCTGTAAAGTCTTGGCTTTTGAGGTAGCGGTCAAATTCTGGCTGGACTTGCGTCAGAGCATTGTTGAACTGCTCCACCTGCTTTTCAAGAAAGTGTGGGTTCTTATCCGTGCAAAGGGAGCGAAGCATCGCGATCGCTTTAAGATCGAGATGATCACTGGCGAGGGGAGGTAGGTCTTTCTTTTCTTGAACCTCAGCTGTCAAGCTACCAGCAGCTGATGTTTCAGGTCCGTAGTTTGCTATAACTCCTCGGATAGTGTCGATCGTGACTGGTTTAGAGACATAGTCGTTCATACCAATGTCAATGCATCGCTGCCTGTCCTTCGCTAAGGCATTGGCGGTTAGAGCGATGATTGGCACAGGATCGCGGTTTGCATCGATCTCGTAGCTTCTTATTTTGTCCGCACTGGTAAAGCCATCCATGACCGGCATCTGGCAATCCATAAAGACCAGATCGTAGGAAGATTCCTTAAACTTCTCTGTCGCTACCAAACCATTTTCTGCAAAATCTGCTTCATGGCCAAGACTGTCCAGCAGACTTGCCATGAGATCTTGGTTCATCTCGTTATCTTCAACGACGAGGATACGCAAGGGAGCGGTCGCCTCTTCACGACGAACGTCTTCTACTGGCGGAGCCTCCCCTTTCAGCACTGTGATGGCAAAAGAAAAGTTAGAACCCACTTTATGGGCGCTTGAGACCGTTAGCTCCCCCCCTAGAAACGAAACGATCTCTTTGCAGATGGAAAGGCCTAAGCCCGTGCCTCCAAAGCGTCGAGTGGTGGAGATGTCAGCTTGGGAGAACGGTTTAAAAAGCTGCTCAAGTTTGGCGGTTGGTATACCTATTCCTGTGTCTCGAACTGAGACTTCGAAGGTGATCGACGTGGCATCCTGCTTCAAAGTTTTGCTGTGAACTTCAATGAAACCACGGGAGGTGAATTTCAGGGCATTGCTCAGCAGATTGTTCACCACTTGCCTGAGACGATACATATCTGACACCACAAAACAATCGAGGCTTTCATGAACCTTGACCTTATAATCGAGTCCTTTTGATTGGATGCTTTCTTTATAGATGGAGGCAGTATCTTCAAGCAGAGACTTGATATTGAAATTGGTCTTGTCCAGGGTGAATTCGCCGGCCTCAATCTTGCTGAAGTCCAGGATGTCGTTGACTTGAGCAAGAAGTGCCTGGCTCGACATCTCTATCTTATGGATCTTATCGCCCTCATAGGAGGCTTCGTTCTTGATCAAGCTAGTCAAACCGATAATTGAGTTGAGCGGGGTTCTGATTTCGTGGCTTAAGTTGGCAAGAAAAAGGCTTTTCGCCTGATTGGCTTTGTCAGCTTTGGCCATTTGTACCTTTAAATCTGTTACCGTATGTCGCAAGCTGCGAGACATGTAGTTAAAGGCTTGCGCTGTTTCAGACAGTTCGTCATGCCCTCGCTCGGAAATATGGATATCCCAATTTCCTTGAGCTATAGAACGAGATGCTTCGCGGATATCTTTCAGTCGGCCTGTCAGTATAGTGCCTAGCAGGAACGAAAACAGAGCCGATAGACTAAGGCCCATAACCGCAATACTGATAGCTTGATTCTTGGCTTCAGTGTAGCGCTGCTCAAAGGCAGCCATGGATATCCCCAACTCAACCACACCAAAAGTCTTTTTTCCTTGATGAATGACAGCTTTAACATCAAAAACACCATCCTGAACACTTTCAAAGGAGCTATCTTCCTGGAAGGTTTTGTCGAGCTGTTGGCGTTGGCCCCACTGAGCTAAAACTCCCTGCGAACTGTGGATGCGGGCGTATAGAACATCGTCATTGATCGTAATCTGCTCAACGTAATCCTGAAGAGTAGCTAGATCGTACGATATGACAGCATCTTTGGCAATGGTGGTAAATAGCTTGGCGATAGTATGGGCGCGATCGGTAAGTTCCTGTTCACCTTGTTCTCGAAGGTTAAAGAGATTCTTACCCACTAAGATGACAACCAAGACGAACTCGATGGTGGCGATTCCGAGGATTGTTTTAAATCGAAACGACATAAAGTTTACCTACTGCTTGATTTCGGTGATGGCAAGTGCTCGCACATCATCCCAGTCTTCATTGTGTGCTACTTCGAAGCCCTTGATGCTTATGCTACTGAGAGCATCGCGGCCTTTTGGGGACGTATCTAAGGCTTGAAGTGCGTTTTGGAGCTTCGTTCTAACGGAATCACTCATATCTGGCCTTACTGCGATAGCATGAGGGGTGTATGGCTTGGTGGTCCAGACGATTCTTAAATGCTCGCGGATTGTAGGGTCTATAGTATTGAACGTTCGTATGACGCCGCCCCCAGCCGGAAACAAGCCTTTGGCAACTGCTCGATAGACAGAGTCGTGGGAGCTAACGTAGTGGGGAGAAAATGAAATTTTCTGCTGCGCTAGTTCCGATCGAGGCAGAATACTAGCGGCAAATGCGGCAGGTGATGGGAATGCTAGCCGCGCCCCTTGAAGATCCGTGAGAGAATGAACATGACTGCTTTTCCGGGTTACCAAAATTCCCTTGATTCGCTTGGCCTTGGCCTTGGCTAAGGCCTGATATCCGGGGGTCTTGTGGAAGGTCACGAAGTGATATGGATTCATGTAGGCCAAGTCATAGGCACCTTCTGCTAATCGACGCTCGAATGTTGGAATGTCGGGCGCAGTCTTGAATGTTATGGCAAGGCCAGTTTGCTCACTTAAAATTTTACAGATAGGGAGCCACTTTTCAGCTAATGTGGAGGCCGACTGTTGAGGAACAATTCCAAAACTAATCGTTCGAGACTCTGCGGAAAAGTTGAAACCCAATATGGCGAGAACGAAAATCAGCCTCATGTTAATCCTCCAATGGCACTTGTTTGACGGTTTCCTCACGGATCATCTGTGCGAAGTTTTCCGAAATCCCGACAAAATTTACATCGACGTTGTAACTCTGTTTTTGTTTTTTGCAATGTGTGATCTCGCAGGTGAATAAGCAGCCTTCGCCCTTTTTGCGGGAGAAGTATGGTAGTTCAAGATCGAAAACCGCAGACTTTTCAAATTCGATTGGTGAGGTCAACTTCAATCCTCCTTCCGAGATCTTGTGAACGTGCAACTCCAACTTGAAGGGAAATCCTTGGGGAATGGCGACAAGGGAGGCGTCGCACCAAACAAATTGACTGGATGAGTTGTTTTTGACAAAGCGATTGAGTTTTTCGATTACAGAAAGAGGGTCAATTGGCTTGATGAGGTAGTCATTACCCCCTTCTGATAGTGCTTTTAGCACGTACTGCTTCTCACGATGACCGCTGATGAAGCAAATTTTCGTATCAGCCAACTCGGGCTCGGCACGGATACGCTTGCATAAACTGAAGCCAGATTCACCTTCAAGGTTGATATCAAGAAAGATCAAGGAGATGTCATCGACATCTTGAAGGAATTGGAGTGCCTTCCGGCTATTGCTAACCCCATGGCCTTTAATGCCCTGGGTTTCTGCAATTTGAATCACCAATTCCTGCATTTGAACAACATCATCAACGACTAAAATTTTAGACATGGGGCACCTCCTCATGAAAGATTGCGCCCTCTACCGCTCCTTTGCTCTATGAGTCCAAGATCGACAATCAGTCACCGCGCCCTAAAGCCGCGAACGATTACCTTACGGAAAGTAGAAAAGATCTGACAGATCGACAACTTTCCGTCCACTGTGGGTTCCTGATCACTTGAAATGGAGAGTTGTATTGGCACTTCTACCGAGGTGCAAACAATGCTCCCACCTATTTGTACTAGAAAATGACTTAAAAAAAATCCATAGCTTAGCCAAGCTATGGACCCTATGACGTCTTGCTAAGGAAACCCATCATTTTTCGATCTACCAATTGAGGAGTCAAACCCAGATCTTGAAATGAATGAGGTTCCTATTCGAATTTCATTCTGTCAAACCTGAACGGCGCAAAAGAGCCTATTGGGGGCACCGCAGTTTGAGAGCTGCGAGGTACCTTCACTTATAAAGCTAGGATAAATCTAAATCTTTGGCTAGAGCTAACAGATCAAGTTGTTCTGTAAGCTAGATTTTGAGGAAACACGGGCTTAGGCAGATAATTTCAGGGCATGACGTACCACCGAGATCACTTCATCCCGATGAAATGGCTTTACCATCCAGCCAGTAGCTCCTGCAGCACGTGCTTTCTGGACGAACTCATCCCGTCGCTCCTGAGTGAGGACGACGATAGGTTTATTAAATCCCTGAGACACTATTTTTTGAGTCATCTCGATACCATCAAGCTTGGGCATATGAACATCCGTGATAACCATATCGATGCCGTGATCTTTCGCGACATGACTGACACCTTCTTCGCCATCCGCTGCGGCGACGACATCAAAGTCGAAGCTTTCTAAGGTTTGGACGAGGTTTTTTCGAATCGTGGGGGAATCATCGACAATCAGGATTCTTAGTTTCCCATCCGAGCTTGGCATAATTGCTCCTATTGATCGAAGGTCAGCCTTGTTTTTTGCCTTACCTAGCCGTTGTCGGTGTTTTACAGGCAAACTTTACGAAATCGTTAGTCTTCTACCATTCTGAAATAATACAGTTTTTAGGCTAAGCTAGCGAAACCATGACAACCTAGATCGAAATTGGTGATGAACTACCATAGCTAACCGACAGGAAAGCTATCGGCGTGCTGCTAAAGGGCTCCCACGGAAAAAATCTTTGTAGCCATTATAACCGTTATGTTAACGGGTTAGATCTGCGGCTACCGACGACAAAGGCTAGCCAAAAGAGACGATACCATTGAGGCGATGATATTTTTGAACGGCATAACAACAATCTGGTACATGGAATTCTAGGTGCAGAGTAGACGAATCCAAAAGCGAATAAGCTCACACTTAAGTCTCCTGGTTTCAGCTTCCTTGCTGATCACGCTGTTTATGGCTTCTGTTCTAATTTTTCACATCAAAGATACTGAAATCAATAGATCGATTCGGGAAAAAAACCTGATCCAAACGGTCATTCTTGAAAATCGCATTCATCAGGCTCTTGATATTGTTGACAGTGATGCACGATCACCGCAAGTAGAAAGGATGCTTACAAACCCTAGTAGGTTAGAGGCCTATCAGGTCAGTCTCCCCCTTAGTGTGATGGATATCGAAGGAATTCAGGCCGTTGAAGTTGTCGATTACCGTGGGCGATCCATCTATCGTTTCGATCAGCACGAAGGAGTGCCTTTAGGGCGAAGCTACATCAATCAAGGTATCAGCCTAGATAGGCAGTTGCTCAGTATCGAAAAAAATGGGCTAGAATCCGTCATCGTATTTCAACCTGTGCGATCGGATGGAATACTTCGTGGGGGGCTTGTTGTCGAAATCAAACTAGCACCCTATTTTAACTCTGCCACACCTATCGGTGATGGCTTTCACTATGAGTACCTCCACAACGGGCGACGTTTGGCAGTGGGACCAAGTGCCGATGACAAATGGATGCTTCGCCACGAACTTGAATTGGAAGGAGATGGCCTCTTAAGTCAACTCAATCTCACGGTCGTCGGTTTGGTGCCCCTAGAGGTTTACATCGAGCCAGTTGCCAAACTCATCTTAGTTGTTCTTTGTTCTGGTGTGCTGATTCTCGTGGTTACCCTACTGGTGGCACGCAGACTAGCAGAAAGTATTTCAAAGCCAATCAGGGATCTATACAAAAAAGTTGTGGCGGGTGAACATGACTTGCAAGAGAGCCCTCAACATGATGAGATTGGCCATCTTGTGGATGCTTTTGAAGCACGAGACAAAAAGCTAGAGCTTTATTTGGAACAGATTCACGCGTCACACAACCGTGCATTGCGGGCAAACGATGCGAAAACCCTGTTTCTAGCCAATATGAGCCATGAGATCCGCACTCCATTAAATGGCATCATAGGAATGTCTCACTTACTACTTGAAACCGAGCTGAGCGATGAGCAGCGCCGATTGGCATCAACTGTGGTGAACTGTAGCGATTCTTTGATGGTGCTGATCAATGATATCCTGGATCTCTCTAAAATTGAGGCTGGAAAACTTGAGATTGTGGTTCGGCCCTTTCGATTCAAATCGATGCTTGTCTCGATCACGGAAATGTTTCGCGGACCTCTTGAAGAAAAAGGTTTGCAGTTCGTGGTTGATTTGGATTCAAGCATACCTGATGTTTTAGAGGGGGACGACAGCCGTATCAAACAGATCCTCATGAACTTTATGGGTAATGCCTTAAAATTTACCCGAGCAGGCTTTGTGAAGCTATCCGTAACAAAGATGTATGTAGATGGTGAAACGGTGGGCTTGCATTTTTCCGTAGCCGATTCAGGGATCGGCATGAGCGATGAAGAACAAAAAATGCTTTTCAAGCCATTTTCACAAGGAAATCGTCATATTAGCCGTGACTATGGGGGCACCGGCCTGGGCCTGGTGATTTCCCAACGTCTTGCTGAATTAATGGGCGCGGAGATTAGCTGTCAAAGCGTGCAAGGGCAGGGCAGTAGCTTTCAGTTCAGCCTCAACCTGAAGGTTCTTTCAGACAAGGCCCAATCCTTGGAAAGCCGGAGGCCACTGAATGCGAAGCAGGAGGCTAGAGTTTTGGTGGTTGAAGATAATGAAGCCAATTATCAGCTGATTAGCCTTATATTGGATAAAGAAAAACTGGCCTTTGACCTGGCGAAAAATGGCTTAGAGGCACTGTCATACATCGAAAAGGCTCGATACGATCTTGTCTTGATGGATATGCAAATGCCAAAGATGAACGGTATCGAGGCAACTCGTAGGATCATTGGCATGCTAGGGGATCAGGCACCACCAATCGTAGCTATGACAGCGAATGCATTTGAGTCTGACAAGCAGCAGTGCCTGGATGCAGGTATGTCTGGCTTTCTTGCAAAGCCTCTCAGTCGTAAGAAGCTCAAAGAGGTCTTGCTTGAATATTGCTTCGTTGAAGAAGGGGAACACGCATCTGCAAGCTAAACGTGTTGTTTATGTCTAAGGTTTAGTATTTGTAGGAATTAATAGCTTCCAAAAACTTACCATCGAATCTTTCGACTTCTTGCCAAAAGCTTAAAATCCCAAATAAAACTGGTCCGCACTGACATCCAGTTCCCGTTAAAAACTTCACTAAGGCCTGGCTACAGGCTCCAATTACAAATGCTTGATAAGGTAAAATGCCTTGTGATAATAGGGAGCTACATCGTATATGAAAACTATTGAATGCGGGGGTGAGGGGCGGCATTTGAATTGCAATACTTATGCTGGCAAACAACACACTAGTGGAGCACTGAATGAAACGATTGATTGACCTGATGCTGCTAGCCTTGCTGATAAGTTCATGTATGGCATCTCCCGATATGATTCGTCCGCGAATCTTTGAGTCGAACGAAGCTTCAAACCCTTCCGAGGTCGCCGATGAGGGCCCGCGAAACAAGAGTGATGAGCTTAGTGGTGAGAAAGATACTACTGAGGAACCGGCTAATGACCCAAGTAGCAATGACCAAACTCAAGAGCCCAGTATAGGAGTGAGTCTCGACAAGCAAGTTCTCATGGTCGACGGCAAGCCCTTTGATATCAAAGCGATCTGCTGGAATCCTGTAAAAAAAGGCTATCGTCATCCTGAGGGGGTAGCGTTTCGTCGAGGAGGTCCCGCATTTGACTTAGCCTATATAGAACGTGACATTAAATTGATTTCAGAAGCTGGCTTCAATACGGTTCGACCCTATGATGCGATTGTCGACCCAGAGGTGCTCGATCTTATCGATCAGTACGGGATTAAAATCATTGTGCCGGCTTTCAATTATTTTGGAACCAGTGATGATGATATCCGCGCTAGGATTGCAGCGACAAAGGATCATCCGACCACTCTTTTTTGGGAGATTGGCAATGAGTGGAACTACAACAACTTCTACAACAACAATGGCAATCTTGATAGTTCGATCGCTCGGGTTAAAGAAGTTATTGAGGTGATCCGTGCCGAAGATAAAACACATCCCATTTCTACAGACTATGGTGAGATTCCGGAAGCAAGTTTGATCGCGGATTTAGATGTCGATTTGTGGGGGTTGAATATCTATCGTTCAGCATCTTTCGACGATGTCTTTGATATTTGGAAAACGCTCACTAATAAACCAGTTTACATTGGTGAATACGGTGCTGATGCCATTGATGATCGCGATAATGCTGGTCGTTATGCTCCCATGGATCAAAGTTTTGCAGCTGTCGAGCTAACCAAGCAGATCATGGCGCAATACTCGTCCCAGGGTAAGGGGCCTGTCTTAGGAGGAGCGATGTTCGAATTTAGCGACGAATGGTGGAAGGATGGCAATGGGTCCGCAGACACTCACGATATCGGCGGGATTGCTCCAGGTGGGGGACCCTATCCTGATCGAACCTTTAATGAAGAATGGTGGGGCATTGTGGATATAGATCGCAAGCCGCGACCGGCTTACGAAGCGATGAAAGCCTTGTACAAACCATAATCAAAGTTGGTGTTCCAACGACCGAATTTCGCTGCTGCTGAAAGGAAAAACGGATGAGACCAAGCAACCTATTGGTGAATACCTTGAGACTCATGAGCATGATATGCCTCGCCATAGCTCTGAATCAGTGCTCACAAAAAGATTTTGATATTTTAGGTCGTGCTTCTAACGATGACCAGAAGTCTGAAACTCCTCCTCCAAGATCTCAACCTAAGCCCGATATGATTAGCAGCGAAGGTGCAATGATTCGACCGCTGTACGGGCCGAATACCGAAAAGCAGGGTGAGATCGCCTTTATCCAAAATGATGTGGCCTATACTTACTTTGGTTCTCGGGTCCGAGCAAGGCATGCTCGAGAAGATGGTGAAGCCTTTCGGCTGTATCGAAGTTTCCCGGCCTTCTACTTCGAAAAACGAACGTTTGAAGTTGAAATTATTGATAAGACAGCCGCTGGTATTCCAGAAGTGACAGTCAACATTACCACGATTCACCCTATGGATGGTGATACACCCGCGAGGCCAACGGGGCGATTCTTCTTCTCAGGGCTTAGCAGTGTTGCTGATTATTATTATGGGATTCTATTTGATGACGTTACGGCCGAGTACAACGATGATAAGTTTCACTATCGCCATACTATGACGGCAGTTTCCACCGCTGGTACTCCGATCAAACTAGAGCCAGGTCAAGACATGGAATTCGAATTTACCTTTAATCTTCGTCGTGTCGATGGTGTTGGAGGCGTTGAAGATCCAACCACGATGCGAGGAGATGCAAATTACTATTCACGGACTTGGTTGCTGACTCTGGGAAAACCTGGATTGGTAACCTGGGACGCAACGGGAGGCCTACCTGAGCCTACATCACTGGCAGAAACGTCTGCACCGTTGGCCGAGAAAGCTCTTGCGGGGGGGATTCTAACCATATCTCCGGACCTCTCGGCAGAACCTCAACGAATGCTAAGTCAAATGGCTTACCAGATAGCCCCTTCCCACGCACAGACTTTTGTAGAAGGACGTCGGATCTTTCACACAAGCTTTACCGATGGGCTACACTCTGACCCCAGAAACAGGGAATTCACCGATATGGTTGGTCTTGCTGGACCTTATCTCAACCGCGAGTCTTGCATCTCGTGTCACATAAATAACGGCAGGAGTTTAGCTCCGAACGAAGGTGAAGCGATTCATGACCTGATAGTTAAAGTTGGTGCTATTGATGATGGGCAAGTTACGGACCACCCGAGCTTTGGTGGACAGCTGCAAACCCAAGGGCTGACAGGTAATGGTGAAGGTACTGTAACCATCAGCTATGAAACAATTGCGGGTGAGTTTCTCGATGGAACTCCATTTGAACTTCGCAAGCCAACTGTAAATATAGACTCGAAAGAGCCAGTTGAGCATTTTTCAATCCGAACCGCTCCGCCATTGATTGGCTTGGGACTGCTTGAGGCTATCGATGAAAGTGATATCTTGGCCTATGAGGATGTGGATGATCGGGATAATAATGGCATCTCAGGCCGGGCCAGTGTCGTTAAAGATCTTGTCAATGGTGAGCCTCGGCTAGGACGTTTTGGATGGAAGGCAGGAAGAGCGAGTCTGCGGCAGCAGGCGGCACTTGCTTTAAAGGAAGATATGAATGTTAGTTCAACAATCCTGCCTGAAAGTGATGGACGCTATGAGATCGATGATGGTGTGTTGGACCGACTGGAAACTTACCTTTCCACCCTTGGAGTGCCGCCGCGTCGAGACACGGCAAGTCCATCTGTGCAAGGTGGCGAAGCATTGTTTCAAATGATCGGTTGCGCCGATTGTCATAGACCACAGATCAAAACTGGTGAAAACCACCCGTTTGCTGAGCTTCGACAACAGAACATCCAACTCTATAGCGATCTCCTATTGCATGACATGGGTGAGAATCTGAGTAGTAGCCTACCGGGTGAATCAGCCGCAGCTTCAGAGTGGAGAACTCCTCCTTTGTGGGGAATAGGACTTACAGAGGCGACGACTGGTGGTATGGCCTCCTATCTTCATGATGGCCGAGCAAGAACTCTTATGGAAGCAATTTTATGGCACGGAGGTGAAGCTGGCAAAGCTAAGGCAGCGGTCCTTGGCCTCAGTAAAGCAGAGAGAGATCAGCTTGTGGCCTTTCTAAAGTCTCTGTAAGGTTTTGACTAAAGCAAACTAAGTTAGTCTTCATTAACCTTGTCTTTGCAAAGTTTTAAATTATAGAGCCCCTTACCGCAGTCATTGGTGGTCAAGGGGTCTTTGCATTGCCACCCACTGTCTGCGAACAGCATTCTAGTTTTTAGGCGAAGAATCCTTTGAAAAAGCCAGGGATAAGCGGTAATAAAAGCCCACCATTTCCAAATGAAGTGATCAAAGGAGCCATCATGGGCATTAACCGACGTGATTTATGCAGGCTATTCGGATTTTCTTTGCTTACACCTTATACTCGCATTCAAGGTAGCCCGTTTGGACCCAAAACTTCAGGATTGAATTCAACCGCGACGGCTACCATATTTCCACTTTCAGTGGCGTCTGGTGATCCTGCTCCTCATGGGGTCGTTATTTGGACAAAACTCGATGCAAGTGGAGTGAAAGACGGCCTATCTCTCTATTTTGAAGTCTCGCTGAGCCCTATGTTTGACAAGCTCGTATATGTTGGTGAAGTAGAATCCGAGCATCTAATACCAGATCGTGACTATACTGTATCGATCGATTTAAATGCCGAAGCTGCCAGTTTCTTAGAATCCGATCAAAGGTACTTCTATCGTTTTATTTATGATGGCGTCGTGAGTCGGACGGGGCGTTTTCGCACTCTTCCTGAGCCAGGTAAAGCGGTTAACGCTTGCCAGTTTGCTCTGCTAACCTGTCAAGACTTCTCCTCAGGCTATTTCTATGCGCTGCGCCATCTGGCAGCTGAGGAGATCGACTTTGTGATTCACTTGGGTGACTTTATTTATGAATATGCTGCTTATCCAGGGCAAGACAATCACGTCCGCACTGTTGACCTTGATGGTCGTTCGGTAGCTGAATCACTGGAAGACTTTCGCGCTATCTATCGAACCTACCGACGGGACCCCAACTTACAACTGGCGATGGAAAATCATACGTGGATCGTCACGTGGGACGATCATGAGACCGCGAATAACGCTTATTGGGACTACGGAAAAGACACCCTAGGGCTTGAAAAAGACCACCCCTTAAGTCTGGCAAGTTCTGAAACTAAGCGAAGGTTCAAACGGGCCTCGCAACAAGCGTGGCTGGAATATATACCGGCAAGGGTTCATATTGATCATGGGGCAGAACACCCTCATCAATTTCTGCGAATATACCGCAACTTCCGCTACGGTGATCTCATGGATCTATTTATGATGGATACCCGCACATATCGGACTGAGCAACCATGTATAGGTAAAAATATTACATGTAAAGATTATGCGAAGCCAATTGACGATGATCAGCTCGAACACTCGATGCTGGGGAGTATGCAAAGGCAGTGGCTGATCGATGGTGTTACAGAATCAGAATGTCGTTGGCAGCTCGTTGGTAACCAAACCTTGTTTTCCCAGTTCGGCCTGACAGGGCCATGGTCAGGGCATACCTATGCTTATCTAGCCGGCTACGATGGTTGGGATGGATATCAAAGTGAACGAGATACTATTATAGATGCGGTTAAAAACGCTGGCCTTGAGCGATTTGTGGTATTGACTGGAGATTTTCATACTTACTTAGCATCGTTTATAAAGTTGGATTTTAGCCAGAGTAAGATTGAAGACACCGAAGTTATCGGGCTTGAGCTAATGACACCGTCGGTAACTTCGGCTAACTTTGCGACGACCCTTGCAAAGACATCAGGCGATAAACCTCAATCTGAATGGAACTTTTGGGATCGCGCGTCCAGAGCTTTAGGCTTAGCATACTCAAAAACAAAAGTTATTGATAAGGTTGTAGAGCATAAGATTCGAACTTGGAATGATCATTTTCAGGACTTTGGCGGTAACCTGAATGGCTATGCCTTGCTTAAGGTCGAGAGGGATTCCCTACGTTGGTCCATCTTTCATATCGACCCAGGAGCGGATAGCTTTGAAGAGGCACCAAAGTTGGAGGTCCGCGCCAAGCGCTATCATCCTAATACGAACTTACTGCAAGATATCAACTGATGAGTTGCTTACTTCACTATATAAGGGCTTTTCTCTCCAGCTACTAGCTTTTCAAAGAATAGCCCCGTAAACTTGCCATTTGGGTCCCATGCTTTTTTAAACTCCATGAAAGCTTCAAATTCTGGATACAGACCTTGGATCACAGGGTTGTTGTAAAATTGCTTGCCCCATTGAGGGCGAGCTTGGTACTGCATCAAAATTTTTTCAGCCTCTTCAAAAAAAGTCTGCCAGTTGGGGTAGGAAAGGTGGGATGATAGATTGATGTAGCAAATAGGCTCAGTAGAAAGACTG
Organism: Pseudobacteriovorax antillogorgiicola; assembly: GCF_900177345.1. NCBI lineage: Bacteria > Pseudomonadati > Bdellovibrionota > Oligoflexia > Oligoflexales > Pseudobacteriovoracaceae > Pseudobacteriovorax > Pseudobacteriovorax antillogorgiicola. The sequence continues at coordinate 211,606 of NZ_FWZT01000003.1, read as the reverse complement.
GGACTTAAGAAAGAGCCTTGATCTCCCTTAACGAATCGGTATTGAACGGGGAGGTTTGCGAAAAACGTTTCACTCTTGGCAAGGCTAGCCGTTAACTGATCGAGAGCTTGCTGGATCTCAGCTTCGAGGCCAAGCTTTACAGCGTATTCTGCTTGAAAAAACCGAACGGTCCGTGGTCCTGGTTGGTTTTTCCAAGACATAGAAACTTTTCTTTCGTTAGGAATCATCCCTGCTAGGAACTTAACAAAAGCTGGAGTGCGCTTCAGATTCAGATTGGCATTGCAACGATTCAAGCCATCCACTGTCCAGTTCTTTAGAAAAATATCATGGTAGAAATCTATAATAGGATGAGGCTTTGGGGTTTTGCTGGTGCGGTTTCGCATGGTCACTTCGGTAGTGTCTGTAAAAGGAAAGACGAGATATTCAAAGTGATCATTCTTTAGGTAGTGGCCCTGATCCTGAGCTTCTTCCAGGGATAGTGGTTTGGATCTAAGTTCTAGGCAACGAGATTCTTCAAGCTTAAATGTGATCGCATAAATGATACCTAGTACTCCTAGGTTGACTCTAGCGGCCATCAGCCCTTCACGATCAGATGGGCGATCGGCACGGAGTTCAAGCACAGAGCCGTCGTCTTGAATCAATTCCATCCCAAAAATCGAAGATTCATCACTAAGGGTTCCCCACTTCAACCCAGAGCCGTGGGTTGCGGTGGAACACGCTCCAGCTAGGCTTTGTTTGTCGATACCTCCAAGCGATGGTAGTACCATTCCATAAGACTCGATTTCTTTATTAAAGTCGTGAAGGCTCTTGCCTGCCTCGACGCGGATGCGGCGATTGTCACGGTCTACATCAAGAATTCGATTCAGGTGCTTGAGAGAGATCATCGTTTGGTCCGTATACGCCTGACAATTAAAGCTGTGGCCCGAGCCGACGGCTTTAATCTTCGAGCTTCTCGCTACCAAGGACTGGAGTTCATCCAGTGTTTTTGGTTCGTAGTATTCGCGGGGTTGAACTCGAATATTATGAGACCAATTTTCAAAGATCTTTTTCTTCGATTGGACTGGGGTGTTATTCGATTCTGAAACCAGGCTCAGATTTGAGGAAGTGACTTCTTGTTTACCTTTTGAATACTCGGGCTCTGGAGTTTCTGGTTTAGCTTCTTGCGCAGTTTGTGCCATGACTTACCAGCTCCTTGCTCTAAAAATTGACTAGTCAACACTGAGGGGTTCGGACTTTCAGCTCAAGAGTTTAGTTAAAAACGACTTAATTCCATGATCAAAAGGATAGAAGAAGGAAATTTAATGAAAATACCTAAGTGAGGTTTCAATTCCGTAAATTAAGTAGCCGTAGTTGCACTGTGTCAGGGAATAACAGAAGGGTATTTGTCCATGACTTATATTCTCAGTATTAATAGGGGCATTATTAGAAAAATCTAATGATTACCAACCTTAATCCTTTCAGATTGCTATCTGCAATTGGCGAAAACATACCTAAGCGTATCGAAGTCGACACCAACCGTTAATTTTCCTAAACGATCTGGTCTTGAAATCTGAGTTCGCAGATGAGAAAAACCTATGAAACTTGGCCAAACGGCCAGGAACTACCCTATCAACGTTCAGAAATAAGGAAATTAGACATGATCATGAATTCAGCATGGAAGGCAGCCGTCATAGCCTCGGCGTTAGTTCTCGGTGCATGTGGAAGTGAGCAGCAGAATAGCGGATTGGATATTATTAACGGGAGCATTCCTAGTGATGATGGTCTTATCGAGCAATCTACCGTCGCTCTGGTTAGCAGCAACGGCAGTGTATTTTGCACAGGAACCTTAGTTAGTTCCCGCCATGTGATCTCTGCTGCTCATTGTCTGCAAGGATTCGGTGGAACTCTCTATATTGGTTTCGGCCGCAATTCCAGTGAGTTTACATATGTAAGAGCTAGCGACTACACCACCAACCCCAATTATACTGGCTCGTTTGCGAAAAGTGTTCCAGGAGATATTTCCATTGTAGAGCTGTCTGAGTCAGCTCCAAGCAAGTATAATCCTGTAAGCATCTACAAGGGGTCGATTTCAGGGCAGACCGTTTATCTTGCGGGATTTGGTCAAACCGAATCTGGCGGTAGCGGTCAGCTATACTACACCTCTGTGGGTGTTTCCAGTACCACGAGCAACGAGCTTACAGTATACGAAAACGGCACTGGTGCTTGCTATGGCGATTCTGGAGGCCCGGCTTATGTCTATACTAATGGTGAGCTTCAGGTCGTCGGTGCAACCTCGCGCGGACAAACGGGATGTCGTGGGTCTTCAGTTTATACCTACATCCCTTACTTTTTATCTTGGATTGAAGGCTGGACTGGCTTGAATCTTTAATCAACGGTTCTACTCTGCCTTAGGTTAAGTACTTGAGGCAGAGTCTTCAGTCTATGATGGGGAGTAAAACCTATGATACTTCGTTGCCTGCAAAAAAAATAATGGCCTTTGTACGATTTGTGCTTTCTTCTCACAATTTTTAGGCCAAGCCTTGTCTCATAGGTTTTGCTCCTGTTAACACCAATCAATTAGTTTATAAACTTAAAGCATCATCGAGTGAAAAGTCATCGATATAGAAGCTAACTCCTGGCCATCCGCCTTGATTTGAAAAATTGCTCATCTCTGCTTGTTGAAGACCTTGCCAAACATAGTCCCATACAATGGCAAGCCGGTCAGCAGTGTCTTGAACTCCCCCTCTAGCATCAAAATAGTTTTGGCTTCCCCATGGCATCTTAAATTTGTAGTAAAGATAGGTAAAGGGTGCTCCTATCGGCTCGGCAACCATGCCTAGCTTGAGTGTCTTTGCTCCACGGTTAATCTCACTTTCGCTGACTTCGAGGCCCAGGCGACGATAGGTCTCGATCAGAATATCGTTGGGCTGATCGATCCTGGGATAGTCGAAAGCTCGCTTGTAATCCAAGATGGCCAGAAAATCGCAGCCAGGGTCGGTATGTTCTTGAGCCTTCCCAATATCACCATCAAAGTCCTGCCGAGCAGTTTCTGTTACAAAATACTTGTCGAAATTGATATCGCCAACCGTATGGGATAGGCTACCGAAAAAATGACTCCAAGCAGCCTGGCAGTCCTCGCTTTTCAAGGGATCTGGGCAGGCTTCCATAAGAACTTTTTGGTACTGATTGAGGAAGTCGCTCCAATGAGACAGCTCACCATAACTATGATTGATGGCATAGCCTGTATCGGGGTAGACAGCGCCCATACGGTAGGCGTCGCGATGCCTCTCCAGCATAGATTGTAGTTCTTGCGAACTTAGCTGTTCCAAGGCTTCGTCTGCAATAAACATGTGAACAGCCATTCCACTTGCTAGTCCTTGTGACCCAGAGGCGATTGCTAGCCCCGCTAGGAAAATATTTACTTTCATTTTAGCTCCCAAATTTTTGCTGGAGTCTAGCATTGGCAACCGTGTTCGCCATCGGAAGAAGCGCGTAGTCGCATGTTCGTAATTAGCTTGTGCGGTCAATCTTGGCTAGGCTGGACGATTTTTTTGATAGGCAGCGAGTAGGGGAAAGCACAGGATAAAACGGGTGTTCGGGTGATGGTCATCGATTTCAAGAACACCGTTATGATCCTCGACGATTCCTTTACTGATACTGAGACCAAGTCCAGTACCTTTACCGATTTCTTTAGTGGTAAAAAATGGATCGAAGACTCGCTTTCGGATATCTTCTGGTATACCTAGGCCTGAATCTGTGATAACCAGTTGGGCCATATTGTTTGAGCTTCCGATTTGGATATCTATCCAGCGGACTTCTTTCGGGGCTATGGCATCGATAGAGTTATTGACTAGATTTAAAATTACTTGCGAAATCTGCTCGGCCCGGCAGGAAATATCGAGCTGCTGATCGCTCTCTTGGTATCTTAGATCGATTCGAGTATCAGTGATTCTCTCTTTCGCAATTGCCACCACATCGTCGATGATTTCTCCTAAGTTATGTGGAGCAAAAGGATCTTCCTCACCATTCCTCGCGTAGACACGCAAACCGCGAATGATTTTCGTAATCCTTTTCGTTGTTAGCTGGATCCTCGAAGCCATCGGACCAATAACGGTTTGATCGGCCTCTGGGCGACTGATACGCTTTTCGATGTTCTCTGCGTAACCAGAAATTATTGCCAAGGGGTTATTGATTTCGTGAGCAATACCAGCAGCCATAAGTCCTAGGCTGGACATCTTTTCTGATTGAATCAAGAGTTCCTGTTGATCTTTAATTTTTTCTTTCGCTTCTTGGTGAAGTCTAATCTCTTTCTCAAGCTCGCTGTTACGCTCCTCAAGTTCTGCCGTTCTCTGTTTTACTTTAACTTGAAGATCTTTACGACTCTCTTCAAGATCATGAAACAGGCTTGTTATTTTTGTTCGGACCCGATATCCCATGGCGAATGACATAAAAAGCATCTCGATAGCGACACCAAAAATAGCGGCACTGGCACCGATAAAGTCATTGTTAATATAGCCAGCAGCATAAAGATCTTTGATAAGAACTCCGATCGACACAGAACCAAATCCAAAGAGATATATCAGTGCTGATCTGTCGCCTCGAAACGCTTTGACTCCCGTACAGTAAATCATATAGATAATCGCTATAGGGCTTATATGCACCAGCACAGAAAAAGTTTTTAGTTCAAGAAACGGATAGCTTAGAATCACAAAGCATTCAGCAGCGAATAGTATTTTAAATAGAAGATTGCGTTTTGGGCCTAGGCTTTTGAGATCCAAATAGTAGTAGACAAAAACCATTGCTACGATAGTAACGAAGGACTGTAGCAGTCTAATGATACCTGGTATAGGGCCGATGGCTTCGCTTATGTAAAACTCTAGGGGAGAAGCTGCAAGGGCGATGGAAACGCTGCTGGTGACAACGAAAAGCTCATACATCATAAACGTCTTGTCTTTAAAACTTAGGTAGAAGAATAGGTTGTAGGCGAATAGAACGAAGGCGATGCCACAGAATAGGCCTATGATTAGGCGCTCTTCCTCAAGTTTGTCAGACAATCCAGCATGATCGACGATAATAAAGTTATTGAGGGAGGCTGCATTACCAAAGCTGAGTCCCATGTAGGCTACAATTCCATCGGAAGGCACAGAAAGGGCAACACCATGGCGCCGAGATCGGATACTCCTATTTGCGGGGGGGATAGCATTCCCTGATTCCTCTTTGACCCACTGACCTTGGTGATCTTGATAGTATAAGATCACATGATCTAGGTAGCGCTTTGTCAAAATAAACCATTCAGACCCCTGGCTCTCGCTTTTGATGCGAAGCTTGAACCAAAGGTAATCGCTGCTGAAGCTTCTGACTCGAAATTCACCTAAGCCTTCTCCTTGTTGAATCTCACTGGCTGTTAAAGGCCTACTAGAGATGCCAAGTGGCTCAGACTTGAGCGGGTTGATGGATGCACGCAAGATCGTTTCCTGGCCTATGCTGTAGTCGGCAATAGATGCGATTGCGAGAATTAATATGTACCTAAATACACCCAAGGGTCGCGGGTTCCTTTTGTTCGGTATGCTGATCCTTTACTTTCGGCTATTTAGCTAGGATTGTGAGCCGTCTATCACCATTCTTGATTGAGTTACAGAAACTATGTCCACGAAGTAAGATGTGTCGAGTTTGGAAGGTAGCTTTGGGCTTGAAAGATGCCAAAGCTGGCCCTAAATCAATTAGGCAAGTTTGCTAAAACCCGAGATCCCGCAGGCACCGAGTCGGTGATCCAGGCGCTGCCGCCGACGATGGTGCCATCGCCGATATGGGTATCTCCTCCTAGAATGGTTGCATTGGCATACAAAACAACCTGATTTCCAATGGTCGGATGCCGCTTCTTGCCTCTCAGATTCCTTTTGACAGAGGGAGCTCCAAGTGTCACGCCTTGGAAAATCTTCACGTGATGGCCGACAATCGCAGTCTCGCCGATCACAATACCTGTCCCATGGTCGATAAACAGGGGGCAGTCGACTTGCGCGCCTGGGTGAATATCAATCCCCGTTTTTTCGTGGGCAAACTCGGATAGGACCCTTGGTAGGAGAGGTACGTTCATCTCATAAAGTTTATGTGCAACTCGATGGATAGCCAAGGCATAGAAACCTGGGTAACAGAGCACCACCTCCTGCACTGAATTCGCTGCAGGGTCTTGCTCTAAGAAAAACTGAGCGTCTTGATCGAGCTGATGCTTACAGCTTGGAAGATAAGAAAAAAACGCTTCACATGTGGAGTCCCAAGTGTCCTGGGTCTGCCAGTCAAGATCCTGAAGGATACTATGCAATCTTTCGTCGAGATCTTGAAAACGAGTCTGCCACGCATCTAGTGAACATATTGGCTTTTCACACCGACTGGGAAAAAGGCTATCGATAAGCGTCATGGTCCAAGAAAATATGGATGCTCTGCACAGGGTTGGTGGTGTACGTTGATTCAGATCAAACATTGCTTGAGAAACATTTGCAATCCACGGTTTCATGGGAAGCCCTACCTAGTATTGTCTGCGAGCCCTATCAGTTGTTAGCTCTCTGATCATAGGTAAATCTTATCATGGAGTCAACGTCTCGGCTCTTCCGAGTGTGGTCAATCTTCTCCAGGAGTCCAGGAAAGCTTTGAGGGGCTATGACAAAGGTTGTCTGTGGCCATTTCTATGAGAGTCGTGACGGGTATTGTCCGGGAGCTTGCAAACGATATGGTGCCAGTGAAGGGCAGTCGAGTGGTGAAGCTTCGATCCCCCCAGTTTCGATATTTGCCGCGAAAAAAGACCCGACCCATGGCTGCAAAGGCACTGTCTTCATCTGTGTCAGGCATAACGATCATAAATTTCTGCTTATCAACCCTGCAGATAATATCGGTGGTTCTCATGTTGCGGGTAAAGTGGTGAGCTACTTGATTAATAATAGTTTCCATGGAATCTGCGGCTAGCTCGATCTGATCTTCGGGGGAGGAGAAGCTTAGAAGTGTCACCGTGAGTGGCTGGCTGGTTTGCTTGAATTTTTCTAGGGCAGAGTCCAGATGAAATTCAATAAAATTCCGATTATAAAGCCCAGTTTCCGCATCGCGAATTGTCAGCCTTGAGAACTGTCTTTGGAGCCGAATATACTGGGAGACGGCACGGAACGCCGATGAGACTCTTTCGGCCGAGGAAAGGTCATCACTCAGGACGTCAAATAGGGAGCAATCGGAATTCTGATCCCAACGAAAATTTTTCGCATCTCTTGCGATTAGTATGGTGGTTGGGGTGAATGGTGATCCCAGGCGTTCTCTTTGAAGGAGTGACTGTCGATCTCGATCCGATAAGTCCTCTGATATCACCAAGAGATCGGTATCGTAAAGCTCAAGGGCGCGTTCAACAGCCGAACTGCTACTACAAAGAATCTGTCGATCGAAAAACTTACTCCCATGGGATAATAGGGTTGCCTCCTGATTGGAGCAAGCAGTTGCGATGCAAACGGTTAGAATTTCATTGTCAGTAGTCAGATTCAAAGTCTTACTCCATCAAGCCTTCCTTTTATCGCCTAAAAAAAAATCCTTCTTTAGGACTACTTGACAACCAAAAATTACTTTTCCTGGGGAACAATAAATCAATCATGGTGGAAAACCCTGGGAGGCATTGGTGTCATGATGAAGTCGTTCCAGGACCTTGAACAACAAGCTCAGGAATATCGGGCAACGAAACAAGGCGGCCTTTCAACAATGACTTGTCTGGGAAAAAGTTAGATCTCTGGCTGTCACTAAACTAGGCGCTTCGAGTAGCCGAAACTTGGCTGGTGGAGGCTAGCATGGATGTTTTTGTTATCGAAGACAGCGAAGATGATCTGTTCGCGATCAAGCGATGTCTGCGTGGTGGTGAATTTGACTTTCATCATTGTACATCTCTGCGGGGTTTTCGCGAACAATGGGCTGCCACACCTTGCGACGTGATTCTTTGTGACCTCAATATCGATGAAAGCTACGGGATAGCAACTTTTTTGGCTGTTAAAGAGATTTCAACCGGCACGCCAATCATCGTCCTCTCCGGCCATGAGGAAGATGATCTCGCAATCGAAGCGATCCAAAAAGGGGCGCAGGACTATCTAAACAAAAATCGAATTGACAAGAAGAGACTAAAAGTAACCATCGAGTTTGCAATAGAGCGTCAGCGCAGTAGGGAGGAGCTAACAAAAGCTCGGGAAAGGATAGAGCAAGAGCTTGCGTTTCGATCAAATTTTTTAGCGCATTTCAGCCATTCCATTCGCACACCACTGCACGGCCTTGGATCGATGTTGGATCTGATGAATTACAATCCAGGGGCCTTCAAGTCTTCTGAGATACTAGATAACCTCTACTACTCCTATGCGAGACTAAGACAAACAGTTGAAGACCTTTTGGATTTCGAGGCTAGTTTTGGACAAGGCTTCTGCCTCGATAAGACGAAGTCCACGCCTCGTGAACTTGTTCATCTATCCCTAAATTTCTTGCGACCATTGCTGGTGGGAGGGTTTCGTGTGTTCGGTTCGGCTCCGGATCACACGACCCTGAACATTGATATTCAGAAAGTAAGCAAGGCTATCTGCCGTGTAGTGTTAAATAGTGTCAAGCACTCGGGATCTTGCCATGCTACGTTGAGTTGCTATTTAGACAACCAAGCTCTCAAAATTCATATCAGAGATAACGGTAAAGGTCTTCCAAAAGATTGGGGAGATGGTCAAAGCCCTTTCTCTCGTGGTGATTTTTCTACTGTAAGCCAAGGTGCAGGTTTAGGCCTGTATCTAGTTCATGAAAGCCTGAGTTTGATGGGGGCAGGCTTCTGACTGAGCAGTGCAAACAGGGTGCGCACTTCATCATTGAAGTGCCCGTAAACGAAAAAATTGAGAAGCCCAAGATCAAGGCTAAGCAGCGTTTGCGAGCCCGTGTTCAAAATGATTTTATCGCCAGCTTCCTAGAGAAAGAACTCATACGGTATGGCTATATTTTTGAGCGGATAATTGAAATTTTTACCTCAGCGAAATAAGCACTCTTAGCTATTGTGTTTGCAGTATCGCTCGGCTCTGCTACCTGACCTCAGGTCGTAGAGGCGACACCGTATCAAAAAATAGCTAGTTCTTTCTTAACCTTGACCAAAGTCACGGCCAAAAAATGTTATCAAAATACTTCTTGTCTTTTAAACATGCCTGCCGATAAAATTCCCATCAGAGCCAACGGAGGTTATCTATGTTGCGACAATATCTAATCATTTGCTTAGGATTTTTGGGAATCAGTCTTTCGAGTGCTGGATTCGCTATCGACTGTGAGAAAGAGCAGGCTAAACAGGCTGTTCTCGATATTTGCAGCAAGATAGAATCAAACGGTAAGAGCGCTCTCAAGGATGTTGCTAAGTTTCGCTACTGCGGTTCCAATTACGTTTGGGTCCAGGATAGTAACGTTAAGATGGTGCTACACCCTATTAAACCGAGACTCAATGGCCGTGATTTAACAAAAAACAAAGATGAAAAAGGCAAACTACTCTTTGTTGAATTCGATAAAGCAGCCAAGTCCAATGCTGGAGGCGACTGGGTCAACTATGTATGGGCCAAGCCAGGTGCAGAAAAAGCCACTCCGAAAGTGTCATTTGTCAAACGCTGCGGTGGTGATCTGGGGTGGGTCGCTGGCTCAGGAATCTGGAAATAAAGCTGTTATGACTTCTTCTGAAAAGGCCTCGAACTCAAAATGAACAAGAAACTACGCGCCCTAAGCTTAAACTCCCGCTTGCTCCTATTTGCCATTGGTTTATCCTGGATTTTTGTCTCGATTTCTATCGTCGTTGGCAAGTTGGTCGTGGAGTCCACTGTAGAATCCATCGCCGAAAAAAGTCTTGAGTCAGGGGCCGATCTACTAACCAGTGAAATCGAAAGCTCCATCGAACGATATGCTCAGTTTTCCCGTAAATTGAGCCAAGATCGACTGATCGAAGGCCTGTTTCTCGCCTATGAGAGTGCTTTTTACGGTAGTGCTTTTTTTGTGGGAGAAGACCATAACATATATACCGAAGCCTACAAGAAGCTCGATCAGCGTTACCTTGAGCGAGTTGAAGCTTTCCGAGTTGATAATCGAGTTCAAGACATCTTCCTCATCTCTAGGGAAGGTCAGGTGATCATGGCAACGCTCAAACCTGAAAGCAACCCGAACTTAGGTAAAAATTTGAGAGAGGGAAGTCTTAAGGGAAGTCCGCTTGCATCGTGTTTTGAAAAGGCTTTGACAAACTCTCCGGGCACCTTGTGCAACACGGGCTTCTTCCTCGATCGTGCTAGCAATCAGATCAAAGCCTTTCAGCTTACCCGTTCAGACGCGGAATTTGAGCACCTTTCTGAGGGGATATCAAGAGGTGATGTCATGGGCGTGGTGGCTATCGAGCTAAACACTGAGTTCTTACAGAAGGTTACTGATTTTTCTCAAAAGTTCGGTGAAACGACCCAAGCCTTCGTAATTAATGACGAGCAAAAACTTCTGACGGATGTAATTGAGGAGAACCAAAAGCTTGAAAGTCTAAAATCGTTTCAAGGTGATGTGTCTCTGAAGCACAGTTATATCAAGAATATCAAGGATGATCGCAGCCTTTACGGCCAGTTCGAAGATCACTTTGGAAACGATGTTTTTGTGATTGGTAGGCCTATCGCTGGATTTAACGGGCCGTGGTACTTTGCTTTCGAAAAAGCTGCCCGTGAGGTATACCAACCGATCAACCAGCTCTTAATTTCCTTGATCTTGGCCTTTGGGTTGGCTTTACTCGGCATTCTATATTTAGCAAAGATCTTTGCCAAGCAAATCACGGATCCATTGATGGGCGCAAACCGTTCCGTTGGTGCTCTGGCGAATAATCTCGGGCACGATTCGGAAACGGTTTCCCAAGAGGCCTTGAAGATGTCTGAAGGCGCTCAGGACGTTGCCGCTTCCGTCCAAGAAACTGTAAGTTCCATGTCTGAAATAAATAGCATGGTAAGTTCAACCCTGGAAAAAACCTCCCTTTCCACCCAGTCCGCCGCCGAAATTGAAACTCAAGTTGATACGGGGGCCCGGCAGATGAGTGAGTTAGTCGATGCAATGAGAGAGATTGATCAGTCCAATAACCAATTGGAGAATATCAAGCGATTCATGTCGGATATTGAGAAACAGACGGGTCTGATCAACGATATCGTCTTCAAGACCCAGCTGCTATCGGTGAATGCATCCATCGAATCAGCGAAGGCTGGCGAGCATGGCAAGGGCTTTTCAGTTGTTGCCAATGAAGTCAGCAAACTAGCAGATACCAGTGGTGTCGCTGCTGGGGCAATTTCAGACCTGATCGATAGTATCAAGAACCAGGTTACGGAGCTGCTCGAAGCAAATAAAGCAAAGATAGCAGTAGGTCAGCAAAAAACCGAATCAGTTATGACACTCTTTAGCACGATACGTAAAGAAGTTGAGCATATCAAGACACGGGTGGAAGACGTGAGCATGGCCGCCAAGGAGCAGAGTGTGGGCATTAACGAAATTACTACAGCAGTTGGCAATATTGAGCACGCAACGCAGTTGAGCCTAGAAGGTGTAACAAATCTCGAACGACTTACAGCGAGCCTTGCATCCCATTCAAGAGGCTTGACCCAGATTTCTGGCAAACTGGAGTCGATTACCTTGGGTCAGAAAGTGTCCTCAGATCAAGGTCCCAAGGAGCGAGAAAACTCGACTCCGGTGAACTCGGGTCGTGAAGATTCTGCACCCCGTCTTCGCTCACTCGGATCTGCAGGAGATGTTTCCGCCGATGACGACTCATTCAAGAGTGCTGGTTGAATTTAGTTCTGTTATCGCTAGAATCCAGTTTGAACTCCAAGTGCAACCACCTGAGCGACGTTTTCTTTTTTGTCGCTCACGATTGGCTCATCCGCACTGATTGACATTTGGGCTATGGTTAGTTTAAGTGCAGTTTTAGCGGTGATCATATTCTTATATCCCAGTCCTATTTGTTGCTGGCTAGCCTCTTTGTAGTTGGCGCTAATGGTTTCATCGAGAGCTACGATGTAGTCTTGATCTCCTAGGGTCGCGTTGCCATAGGTTAGGCTATAGGTATTTTCGTCTTTCTGGTAGCTAAACGAAGCAAAGATACGAGTGACTATAATTTCCTCCATGTCCCCATTCTCGTCTGTGCCGTGGCCGATCGTCTGCAAGCCATAATTAAAGCCAGCAGCAAGACCACCTGCTGTTTTTATATTGGCAGCTAGTCCGATGCTAGGTAGCTTCATATCAGCGTCACAGCTTTCGCAGTCTGCATAGAGCAAGCCAACGTTGAGAGTGTCGCGGGTGTATTGAAGGAAGTGCTCCACATTCCTCTGAACCCCATCGTAGTCGTGGGGGCCATTGGTATCGTAGCTTAGCTTATAAGTCAGGCCGTTCCAGGTTGGGCTTGCGTAGCGAATCTGATCGCGAAACGCTCTGAAGTTGTAGCCCAAGCCCTGCAATGATCCGTAGCCGAGGCCTCCAACGACATAGGACGTATCCAGGTTGTAGTTTTGAGCTACCGTTGCGGCAAGGCCATCCATCTTGATATAGAAAAGCGCAGATGGCATCCAATCTTGGCCAATGGTGATCACGCCGTAGCCTTTAGTATCTAGATCGACCTTGAAAATCCTTGGCCTAATTCGGTAATCCGATGAGGCATCCCGTCCTGAGTTAACACCCACTTCAGCGACATAGCTAATCTTAAAGTCACCATCCTGCGAACCTTTAACCCCAATGCGACTCTCAAAGCCGTCCACATCAGTGACTGCGACGCTAGACTCTTTACCAGCATCCTCGCTTTGGGCGACGTAGCGTAACTCTTTATTGATAAGACCATAGATCGTAAGTGTATCTTCCGTTTGTGAATAGGACTCAGGTGCAATACCAGCTGTGACAAAGGCGAGGCCAGCTATAGACGCTCTGAATCTACTGTTGAGCATACGAACTCCTTTCGTTCCATTGCAGCGAAAAAATGAATTATGGGACCATTCTATGTCTCATTTTAGCTGGTTTTGAGTACTATTGGAAAGCCTAGCCATTAGTTTAGCTTTTTTAGAAAAGACCATGGGGTACGTTCTGATGGGAAATTTGGTAGGAATATGAGAGTTCTTTCAGCCAAAAAAGTTAGAAACTGGCAGCCATACCAAACAAAATTGTGTTTCGACGTCCATCCAGATTGTCTTCCTTGGTCAAAGCAGAGTGAAACCGAAACCGCGACTTTTGCGGGTAGTATTCAGTTGCGAGTGATATACGGTTTAGTGACTTGCTTTCCCCTTCCTGCTGAATGTCATCTTGACTGATTTTGGCAATGTAATCAATTTTTGGCTTTTTTGTTTTGTATCGTCCCTGAAGGATCAAAGTTTGGACTTGCCGAGAGGGATTGACTTGCGTCGGTTCGGGGTCAGATGCGGCTGCAAAGGTTCGGTATTCCGGATTTGAGATATATAGAAATTCGGTATCGATTTCAAACGACTTCAAGCTTGCTTTATTTCCAATGGCTATCTTGCTTGAGGAAACCTTATCTGAGCGTACCCCTTCCAAATTTTCCTGTGGAACTCTAGGAAAGACTCCCATGGTCACCAAAGGCTTGAGCCAATCGACCTTTGATTTTCCATACCAAGCCAAAGCCACGAGAAAGTCACCGGCTGTTGGAGATGGAGTTGCGGCCCCTTCTAATGGGGCGGCTTGAAATGGAGTATTTGCGAGCTGAAAGCCAAAAGTTTGGTTCCAAAGATGAGCTTCAAAGATCGCCCCAGTACCAAATCCAGAGTACTCATTCTCCCCCGCATAGGACACATGGTAGATATCTGCTGTGTTGTAATCATTCTCATATGACCCTTCGAACAAATAGATTTTGCCAAGGATCAAAGAATATTTTTTCGAGAAATTGTATCGCATGAAAAAATAGTCGGCACTATCGGAGACATTAGCAACTGGGTCGTTATTTGCTGGGCCGCGATCAAAACGGAAGCGGATGAGAAACGAACTCTTCTTGGTTATTTTTCCAGAAAGCGTCACCCGGTTTCGAATGCTCGTAAAACTGTGCTGATCGTCATCCCCTTCATTTTGGGAGAAGCTAAGATCAAATCGGCTCTCAAGACCTATTTTAACCTTTGGCCTCTTTTTAGCGTACAAGCTGGGGCAACCAACACTTAGCGCAGCGCAGCTGACAGCGATAGCAAATCTTAAATTAACGGATATCATGTTGTTCTCGAATGATCGTTTTACAGTGTAATTGCAAAAGCCGGACCATAGTTAACAGTCTGAAAGTATTGTTGATATGTACTGGCTATATGGCCAAGGCTTTGCCAGGCTAGAGATCGGGGCCGATTCGTCTTAACGGACTTCTTGCCGATGCCGAGCCTCATCGCGATCTTTGTCAGAGGTCCCATGTGTATGGCATGATATGCTTTTCTTGTGATCCATTAACGGTGGAGCTGAAATGACATTTAAAATAGCAAACCGGGCGTCGGAGCTGATCGGGGGGACATCGATCCTCAAGATCGAAAGTCTGAGCAAGCTTGCAGGCTCCGATATCTTTGTGAAGTGCGAGTATGAAAACCCTGGGGGATCGATTAAGGATCGCGCTGCTCTGCAGATGACAGAGGATGCTTTGGCTTGCGGTGCCCTTAAAGAGGGGATGACCATCGTAGAAGGTACTGCTGGCAATACAGGAATTGGCCTGGCCGTCGTGGGTAAATCTCTAGGTTTTCCTGTATTGGTGGTCATGCCGCGGGGCCAAGCTCATGAGAAAGAGCGTATGATAGGCTTGTTTGGTGCCGAACTTCGCTTGGTCGATCCCTGCCCCTTCAAAGACCCTAATCACTTTTATCATACGGCAAAAAGGATCGCGGACGAGGAAAGTAATCGCTATTGGTGGGCCAATCAATTTGAGAATACCAGTAACTACAAGGCTCACTATCAAAACACGGGCCCCGAGATCTGGCAGCAGCTGCCAAAGCTTGACTGCCTAGTTTCCGTTGCAGGGACTGGGGGCACGATTTCAGGAACAAGTCAGTTCCTCAAGGAAAAAAAACCGCGAATCCAGGTGGTGTTGGTTGATCCAGATGGGTCAGGTCTCAAATCATACGTTGATACAGGAGCCTTTGCATCTTCGGGAAGCTCCTTTACCGAGGGGATTGGCATTATGCGGCTGACCCAAAACTTTGCTGCGGCGAAGGTGGACCAGGCTGTGAATTTCTCGGATCAAGATATTCTCACAATTTCTCGTTTTGTTCGCGATGAAGATGGCATTGTCTTAGGCAGCAGCAGTGCTCTTAACGTCTGTGCCGCTTTCCACAACGCTTATAAGGGGCAAAAGTCACGCTGCATCCTAACGTTCGCATGTGACTTAGGGGAGCGTAGCTACTCGAAGCTTTATGATGGTGATTTTCTAAAGTCGAAAGGCCTCGATGAAAACCGGAATATGGATCAGATGCTAGGGTCTTGGTAGACCCTAGGCATGCTGTCCCTGTGAAAGTGGGCGATAGAGCTATGACTCTGGTTCCCCATTCTCTCGCTTTGCAATCACTTTGTTTAGGCTGAATAAGAGTGTTTGCGACTCCTGGGCCTTATCGTTGATATCGGGATCACGGCTAACTGTCAGTAGGTAATCAAGGCTCGCCCATTCCACAAGGTGGAAGGAGCTTTTTAAAGAAATATCAATGACCCGCTTGTCAAAAGTAGAGCGATCCTCTGTGTCGATGGACTCATAGACCGGAAACAGGACATTGGCCTTGAGCTGGTAGCTAAACTTTTCATCCGAGGTGTGCCCTTTCACCTCGGTACCAAACTCATAACCGTACTTATCAAAGCTTTGAATTTCCTGAACTTCGATTTCAGTGGTACTGTCATCGTCAGAGATAACAAATTGTCCATCTGCCATGACTTGTCGAAAACCTACACCGGCCTTGATATCCCAATTGAATATTTTGTAACTGTAAGGGCTGGCGATAACACCGAGAGACTCGCGAATCTTCAGGGGATTATAAGAGTCTGTCAGCTTGAGGCGTTTGGCTTCGATAACTTCCACTTCGTCGTCGAGACCAATCTTGCGGTACGTAACCATTTCAGCGCGGGTATCATAGCCGTCGAACAACGCTGTGCTGATGTTGCCTTGAACGAATAGACCAAGCCAGGAGACCGATTCAAGGTAGCGTTTATAGATAGAATCCAGTTCGAAGGAATCTTCAGCCTTGATGTATTCTGGAATCACAGGGCTACGTGAGTACGAAATAAGGATATCAATGCTATTTAGCCACTGACTGAGACCCGAACCGTAGTCGATCCCGCCTTTGACCTTAAGGCCTAGAGTTGTTGATTGGCCATCATCTTTGCCGACGACGTTCTTGCTTTCATTGATCGTTCCTGAGAGCCCGAGGGTCAGGTAATCGTCCCAACCTTGGTATGCTGTTTTCGCATCTTCGATGCCAATGGGAACAAAGTTCTGCTCGTCATCTTCCCCTACGGCAAAGGTACTTATGGTTGAAACGGCCAGTGGTAGGGCCATTTTTGCAAGAAATTCGCGCATCTTAGTCTCCTGAATTGCTGGTGCGGTCTCAGTGACTAACACGGTAACCTGGGAAAAGGCAAGGCTTGCAAAGTAGCGTTAGCAGCCCATTGAGAGGCAGGGCCAACTCTATCCGGCCTTGCGCGTTGACAGAGGGTTTGTCTTGGGGCAAGACATTAGAAACGAATCTAAGGAGAAAATATGAAGATTTTCGGTCTATTAAGCATCCTTCTCAGCAGCCAGTTTCTAGCATGCGCCACTACCAACAGCGGAAAATTAAGCAGCGACGATCGCGTCGAACTTAAAAAGGCCGTAGAAAGTGACAGCCGCACCAACCGCCATATGGCTCGTGATATTTATCGCAACCCTCAAAAAACTTTAGAGTTCTTTGGTATTAAGCCAGGTATGACTGTGGTCGAAATTTGGCCTGGTAGCGGCTATTATGCAGAGATTCTTGCGCCCTACTTGAAGGTTGAAGGTCGGTACATAGCGGCTGGATTTAATAGCGAGTCAGAAGTGTCTTATTACCGCAACGGTAGCCAGAAGTTTAAAGACTTGGTTGCCAGCCGCAGTGACGACTTCGGTTCCCGGGTCACCATCAATGACTTTGAGCCACCTGTTAAAAACCAAATCGCCGAGCCGAATTCAGTAGATGCCGTGTTGACCTTCCGTAACGTTCACAATTGGATGGGGCGAGATGGGTTGGACGCAGCGTTTGAAGCTTTCTATACAGCCCTAAAACCTGGTGGTGTTTTAGGAGTAGTGGAGCATCGCGCCTCTTCTGAAAAGGCTCAAGATCCGAAAGCTAAGAGTGGCTATGTTCGCGAAGACTTTGTGATTGAAGTGGCTAAGAAGGCAGGCTTTAAGCTTGAAGCGTCTTCGGAAGTGAATGCCAATCCAAAGGATGTGCGGGACTATCCCAAAGGTGTCTGGACACTGCCACCTTCCCTGGCTTTACGGGACGAAGATCGGCAGAAATACGTCGCGATCGGTGAGAGCGACCGTATGACGTTGAAGTTTGTAAAGCCGAAATCGTAAGAAAGGCTTGTCTGATGGGTCTTGCGTTCTTCTGCAAGGTCTGAAGAAAATCAGCACGGAAAAGCGATTCATGACAAAATAGTTTCATGACTGCAATTCTTTTTGGAGACTTTTGGCATGGATCGCTTCGTGGCCTTTATTATGCTGGTCTTGGCAACCTCGACGTTGGCAGAACCCAAGTTCCGCATCTGTTTCGACGATCAAAGTGACCTTAAGCTCTTTGGTCAAGGACATACCTCGAAAGAATCTTCTAGTTTCTATACTGACATCATTGCTAGGCTTGAAGCCTCCCAAAAGATCACAGTTCGCATCGAACGAATGCCAACCGTTCGTTGTCTTGGCTTGATGAAGGCGGGGCACATGGATGCCATGGTCCTGAGTTACAGTCGTAAACGGGATAGGGATATCTGTGAGTATCCTCCAAAAACAGGTGGCCATCCCGACTCCAAATTTGCATTTGTTGATGATTCTTACTACCTCATGACCTTACCAGGGAGTTCTGTGACGTGGGACGGCTCCTATGAAAGCATCCGTCAGTTAAATATTGGAGCCATTCGAAGCTACTCGATTGTCCAGGTCCTACGTAAAAAGGGTATCGAGGTTGACGAAAGCCGCGATGCCGATACCTTACTCAGGAAGCTCACCCTGGGGCGCTTGCAAGCTCTTGCCTTAAGTGCCGGTAGTCCGATCTTTCACCAGCTTAAAATGCATAGCCCAGCATTGACTCATCGCTACTATTATTTGGTTTTTAGCAAAGGCTTCTTCAAGGGAAACACCGCGCTTGTCAAAGCCATCTGGCAAGATATAGCTCAATTGAAAGCATCAGGGGAGCTTCGCGAGATTGGAGAACAGCACGGCTTGATTTCGTCTCAGTTCCTGTAGACCGCCTCCCATTTTAAACGAAAAGCTTAGGCAGGCTGAGCAGCGCCTTGCTAAGACAGTTTCGTTAAGCTGCGAATTTCTATCCTATTAATTTTTTACCCTAGCTTGCGTCTTGCCTCTGTAATATACGCAATAAAGGCATGGGTCGCCGTTCGGCATCATGTCTGCCGATTCTGAAACTAGTGGTAAGCACCTAGAATCAAACGCGGCCATGGATCTTGTCTATAAGGTTCTGTTGCTAGCCTGCAACAATCACGGTGCCAATTATAGGTTGCCCACAAATTAGAATCGCCAAATCTTGATACTTGCTCTAGCAGAATTCTTATTGCTGAATGTGTTGATGTGGAGTTGTTTATGAAACGTTTTTTTACCAACCATAGGCTTTCTAGCCTGTGTCTTTGCTTAACCCTAGCGATGGCGTGTGCTCCTGATCGCAATCTTGAAGATCCCAACTCTCGGCTTGCCACTGTAGATATTGGCTCTTTTCCAGAGAGTATCGAGCAAATGCAGATCGTCATCCATGCCCGCGAAGGGGAGGCCGATAAGCCTGTGGTCGATCAGCTATATGAGGAGCGCCAGCTGAAGGGCCATCAATTCTCTCTTGAACCAGGTCTTTATAACTTTCGGGTAAGGCTATTTAAGGACAATCGCTTGAGCTATGATTCAAGCGCTTGTCAGAATCCAGACTATCTGGCTCTCCAGAGTCCACCTGCCTTGGTGTCAGGTCGCAATCAAATCAAGCTCGTGGTTTGCTCTGTGGATGATAGCGATGAGCTTGTCGTCATTGAGCCACCTACGGAAGATGCAGAGCTTGAACTTGAAATCGTTCCAGAAGATCAACCAGCCAAGAATATGGCTGGAATCGCGATCGATGGACGGCAGCTTTTAGTGAATGGCAAATCGTATCGGATTAAGGGAGTCTGCTGGAATCCTGTGCCACTTGGAGAGAGGCATCCCCGTGTAATGTTCAATGAACCTGCACGGTATCAGAGCGAACTAGCCCACGATATAAAGTTGATGACAGAAGCTGGGATAAACACCGTTCGTACCTACGTACCCATAACGGACAAAGGAGTTCTGGATAATCTTCACCAGGCAGGAATTCGAGTGATCGTGCCGTTTTTTGGCAATCAGTCGAGCAACGAAGCCATTGCAACTGTTCACCTTGTCAAAGATCACCCGGCGATTCTGATGTATGAGGTGGGAAACGAGTGGAACTACAACCATCTTTACTCGGGCCTTAATTTCGATGAGGCTCTGGAAAAAGTCGGAGAGTTAGCGAGGGCGATCAAAGGCGCAGATCCTAGCCGACCTGTTGCAACATCTTTTGGAGAGCTACCTGAGCCTCATGTGCTTGATGGGCTGCCAGATATCGATATTTGGGGGTTGAATGTATACGCGGGCAAAAGCTTTGCGGATCGATTTGCCCGTTGGCAAGCATTAAGCCAGAAGCCTATGTACTTCTCTGAGTTTGGTGCTGACGCCTACGATAGTGTTCAAGGAGCTGCGAATCCGATGGCACAGGCAGAAGCCACCGAGGCATTGCTGATTGAGATTCGAAGCCACGGTGCTTATGGGGCTGCCCAACCGGCGACAATTGGTGGTACCATTTTCGAATGGAACGACGAATGGTGGAAAAATGACAACCCAGATCAGCAGGATCTTGGTGGGGTGGCGCCAGGTGGCGGCCCATGGCCCGATTTCACCTTCAACGAGGAATGGTGGGGCCTAGTAACCTTAGATCGTAAGACTAGGCCAGCTTACGACAGGCTTAAAAAGATTTATCGATCCTGGGAATAATTTTAACGCTTCTTAATGCGCTCCACAGGCTTCTTAAGTGGTGGAGTGGGTGTGATCTCGGGCCTCTTCTCGATCCAGGTAGGCACGTAGATCACACTGTCTAAGTCGATTTCAATGTCGATGATGATGTCTTTTTCAGGCTTCTTCTTTGGTTGATCGAACAGCCAGTCTCTCATTTTTGGTCCCCCCAAACACTTATCTCTTCCTAAAGACAAACTAGAGATCGGAGGGGCATCAATATTTGTTTAGAGTTTTGGAAAAAATCGATAATTTCCCTTTAATCAGTACTACAAGCTTGAAAATGAGCTAAAGTCCCAAAGCTCGATCAGCTCGAATCTGAAAATTTATCGTCAATAAAGACAAGTGAATATCATTTTTGATCTGAATATCATTCCAGTGACCCTGACAATGTCAGGGAATACGTGATTCTGATTTTAAGATTGAAGATGGCTTCAAGGACCGCTTGTTGTCCCATGAGGAGGCTCCCCAGTTTTTTGGGGAGTCGTAAGAAGCATGAGAAACTACATGTGTCCTTGGGAGCTTGACAGCTGGTGTGAGTGGTTTAGCCCGCCTTCGATTGCAGCTGGTGCTGGTTCCATCGTGTAGGCGAGCAGTCGGGATAGAAGGTGGGCTTTCGAGCTGACCCCGACCTTGGCGTTTATGTTTTTCAAATGGATGCGAACGGTATTCGGTGAAATCTCAAGGGACTCAGCGATCCCTCGGCCCGTACAGGTTCCTAGCGTCATCACCCGCAGGATATCCCTCTCCCGTCCACTGAGCTTGTACAGATTAGAAAAGCCTTCGATAGCATCACTAAGTCCTGTATTCATCTTGGTCCTCGCGTTTGAACAGAGCAAAACAACTTTCTGAAACCCTTAATACATTAATAAAAATTAATCTAGGAAAATCCTAAGCCTACGACAATGTGGAAGGTGTGGGGTCGGGTTTAAAAAAGTAAAAAAAGTAATGAAAAACTAAACGAAGTTAACATGTGCATTCGCCCGGATATATCTATTTTATTGAAAAGTGCGTCGAAAAATATCTTCAGATTTTTGGATTAATTGGCCTGGGTTATTTAAGTCAAGGTGTCAGGAGGGGAAGTTCTTCCTGCTCAAACGCAGGAAGATTGAAGTGCCGCTACGGTTTCCCGTTAAGCTGCTTTCTTGATCGCTTTACGAAGATTTTTGATTTTCTTCTTTTGCTTAGCAACTTTGCTCTTACGAGCTTTCAACTGCTTGTTAAGAACTTTCAGTTTCTTCTTTGAAGATTTCTTAGCTTGTTTTTTCTTCGCTTTGTCATTCTTCTTTTTTGCTTTAGCCATGATAATTCCCTTCGGTATGCTGTTATCGAAACTTGTGTTTCGTTTGACTTCAAAAATGTATATACATTCGATATACATAGTCGTCAAGGTTTGTTCACTAGAAAAAACAAAAAATCCAAAAACATTTTTTGAGAAAGTAGACATCATATGAAAAGGGTACAGCTACTGAGACACGCAAAATCTTCCTGGGATGATCCTCATCTTGAAGACTGGCAAAGGCCTTTAAATCCTCGGGGTAAAAAATCTTGCCAGCTCATGGCGCCAGCTTTAATAAAGGCTGAATGTGATTTTCAAAATATTTTTGTTAGCAGCGCGAAGCGCGCAAAAAGTACGATCAAGCGGATCGAAAAAGCTCTAGAAAAGAAGATCGCTTGGCAAGTTGATCGCGAGCTCTATACTTTTGATGGGGAAGACTTACTATGTTGGTTGATGAAATGTGATGACACAATGAAGTCGGTTCTCGTTGTTGGTCACAATCCCGCGTTAGAAGAATTGCTGCTCTGGCTCACAGGTGGCGAACGAGAGATGCCTACCTGCGCCTTTGTATCACTGGATATTAAAGTGGAAAAATGGGGCGATTTAAAGCCAGGGGTGGCTCAAGAATCCGTCTATCTCTACCCGAAAGGACTTCCTACTTGGAATCAAGATGCTCATCCAAGAAGTGACGGATAAATCGTCGGATTTCCCGAGCGGCAGTGGTATCCAAGTCTTCACAGAGCGATACAAACTGATCCCGCTCATCTGAGTTGATCCGGATGATCAGTTGGCTATCTTTCTTTTTGCTCGACTTCTTTTTTTTACTCACAATGGCCCCTCACAGTTTGAAGCGGTCGAAAATAGCTGGCTTTACTAAGGTGGGTCAAGGCGAATTTTGAATAGAGACAGTCGCAAACCTACCTTTCAGCTAACCAATCGACGTCTATATGGAAATTTCAAAGAGTGAGGTTTAGCATGATAAAATGGCGTGATCTGTTATCGACATTATTCTGTTATTTGGCTGCATGGGGATCGTTCCGGAAGTGATCGCGATGGTTCATCCAGATGATATTGTTGCAATTCTACTTACAGGGATGGGAGAAGATGGCGCCCAAGGCCTTAAGAAGCTTCGAGATCATGGAGTGCTAACGATTGCCCAAGACGAGTCATCATCTACAGTATTTTGAATGCCTAAGGCAGCTATTGATGGGGGAGCTGCTGAGCTGGTGCTGCCCTTGCATAAAATAGGACCATTCCTAAAGAACCTTGTGGCCTCCCATTCGCAAAAAAAATCAGCTTAGAGGCTTTATTAACACCATGGCACACAAAGCTTACCATGGGAGCAGACCTATGAGACAAGGTTTGGCTAAAAAATGCGAGGAGATCGTACACATCGTACAGTGACGAGTACTTATTAGGCGTGACGAATTACCATAGGTTTTGCTCCTCTAATATTGGTTCTTGCCTTTACAGTTTCGATACTCGTCCTGAAGGAGCGCTAGCCGGGTGGTAG
The DNA here is from genome assembly GCF_900177345.1 of Pseudobacteriovorax antillogorgiicola. NCBI lineage: Bacteria > Pseudomonadati > Bdellovibrionota > Oligoflexia > Oligoflexales > Pseudobacteriovoracaceae > Pseudobacteriovorax > Pseudobacteriovorax antillogorgiicola. The sequence continues at coordinate 188,566 of NZ_FWZT01000003.1, read as the reverse complement.
CATCCGACTTCTTGAAGCTTTGTTTAGCCCGTCGGTAGGCAGATTCGGCTTCTGCATGGTTTTCCGCCGAAAACTCAGTATGCATCAACTCTGTGAGGAACATGCCTTTTTCTATGGGGTAGTGCCGGCCCATCTGAATGGCTTCACTAAGTAAATCTCTCGCCTTTGAGAACTGGTCGAGGCTTCGATAGATACGCGCCCCGTAATAGTAGTAAAGGTGGTCATCTTGTATGGTGCGAAGGACTTTGTGAGCAGCTTCGTAAGTCACTGCGAGGGCCTCATTGGGGGAGAACTGTGACTCTAGATTCGCTCTTAATATCTTCGTGTAGTGGATGCCTTTGCTAAATCGTGCCCTTTCGCTAAACTCTGCTGCTTTATCATAAGACTCTTTAGCTCGGTCGTAATGTTTACAATCGGCAAGGTGCGAACCATTGGCAAGGTAGGAGATCGCCCAAGAAATCTCGTCGACTTGGCTATCCTTACGACTTTGAAAATCCTGAATCTTAGCTTCTGAAACTGCAAGGGCCTCTTCGAACTCACCGGCATACATGAGCGCTCCAGACAGGTTGCTCAGGTTTTTCCATTCGCGACTACTTTCGGGATCTTCATTCAAGCAACGTTTGTAGTATTCGATGGCTTTTTTAATGTTGCCAAAGCAAGTTTCTGTCATGGCTTTTACAGCCATAGCATCCCAGTAGAGTAGCTCGTGATCGAGTTGTCGGGCGATATTTAGGCATTTGTCTACATACTCAGCGCTTTCCTTGATCTTGTTTTGGAAAAAGAATGCCTGAGCGAGATCCAAATAGAGGGCACCGATCAAGTCTTGTGGCAGCTCTTCCGTCATACTCGTTTTGATGACATACTCAAGCAGTTGCCAGTTATAAGTGCTCCGGACCATGGACTTCATATCTTTGCTGCTAATTAGTTCAGCAGCCTTTTTATAGTCAGCAGCTGATGCCTTCAAGTTGGCCTCAGACTTCAAGCTGATGTCATTAACATCCAGCTCTAAGATTTCAGCGAGAGCCTCCAGGTTTTCAACCTTAACCCACTTCACTTGGCCGTTAAGCCAGCGGCTTACTGTCTTGCGATCAACCCGAATCTGCTCCGCAATCCACCACTTCTTTAAGTCTAATTCTGCGATACGAGCTTTGACGGCTTCGGGGTCAATTATCGCGGTCGAGGGTTTTAGATCCATCGTATTCGGTTCCATAGCGCTGATGATCAAGGTGGGGATATTAGCAAGTTCTTGGCTGATGACAAGATGAATTCATACCTTAAGCTTTTCAAAAGTGTGCTTCTGCCTTGAAGGATTCCGTATGAGTGAGCTTCGATCTAAACTTTGATTGCTATTTAACATGCTGAAAATAATACAATTAATGCTTTTGGTGAGTCAATTTAATGGTGTTCAGGGGTTAACGTCACCTATGTTCATTGAACCATGAGTATTTTTACTTGAGCTGCTTTCGAGTCGAGAGAAAAATACCGATCACCGTGTCTGTAATTAGCTAGAATTGAGTGAGAAACCGCGTCTATTTTTTAAATATAAAGTTACTATACGCAAAATCCGATAAAAGGCCGTACGACTATACATTAGTTTAGAGGGGACTACCATGCGACAAGTATTAGTCTGGGCCTTTGCCCTAGGGGCTTTATGGGCCTGCGAAGAAAAGAATCCATATGCCAACCGGGTGGCGACAGCAGAGCAGAGTGCAGCTACTCCCGAGGGACAAGTTTCCTCTGGGAATCAAACTGGTGCTACTCCTGAGGAACAAACCCAGGAAGCCGAAAATTTATCTGAAGAAGCTCTCACAGTCACACAGCTTATCTGTCAGAGCAACGAATTCAGTGGCGTCCAAGCTGCGTTCGATGCAGCCTGTGTAAATGGTCAGGCCTCTGTTGCCCTAGCGACTGCTTTAGAGCAGCCTTACGATGGCGCGGGCGATCCTGTCATCAATCTTCTTCAATCAGATGATGTCAATGGGGTAAGTCAGTTTTTGGTGATCACCTCATTAAAAGTGGCTGTTTCGCCAGCGGATGTGCTGGCACAAGCCAATGCGCTCAACGAAGCTGATTTTAGCGAAGGCAATGCCACGGTAACCCAAACCGAGATAAGCTCGGTCGCAGGCGATGGCGCTCCGATCATGCTCAGTACGGAAATTCAGTTTGACCTAAACGTTTCGGTAGGCATTATCAATGTTAACGATGTCCGAATCTTGAGCAAGGAGTTTTTGGTGCTTGATTCCGAGACACAGTTGATGGGCTACAGAAGTGTCCTCAAGGCTGGTGAACCTGATAATGAAGATAATATACTGGCAAATCAGATTTCATTTTGGGTGCCTCAAGAAGATGGTAGCACAGTGCTCATTACGATTTCACAGCAGCATGCAGATAATCGAGGCCAGCACGCCACAGCCGAAACCACATTCCAAGGTGTGGCTCGAAGGTCGCTGCTAGATACATACGCTCTATTTGGTGGGCAGTGAGTTTGTCATGAAACTTCCACTTCCACATCTTGCCCTTGTTTTCCTCTCTGTATGGAGTGGTCCTAGCTTTGGATTTGATATTTTCGATTACCAAGGTGCCTCAGCCAAGCTCTATGGAGGGGCTGGTATTACGGAGAGTCGTAACGGCGAGGCGATTTTTTATAATCCAGCCAACCTTTGCGACACTAAGGGAAGTGAATACCACTTCGATCTTTCACCTTCGAGTTTGAGCTATCAATTCACTCCCGCGGAACCAAGCGTCCCCCAGGGAAATATAGACGTTCCATTGCTGCCTCTACTTTCTGCTGGGGGTGCGATGAGGGCTAAGGGTAGCCCTCTGGCAGTTGGTCTTATTTTTGTACCGACGGGGGCGAATACTAAGACAGAGGTGAAGGACTTTCCTATTGCCGTCGGCGGTCAGTACCAGGTTGCTGCACTAGAGAACACTCGTAAAGGATATAAGCTTGGTTTTGGAGTCGGTTACAAACCCCTTAAAAATCTTCAATTGGGTGCAAGTCTGATTTATGACTACTTTGATAGTGAATCAAAAATTTTCCTTGCTGGGCAGGAGTTTTTAGCTGTTAGCAATCAGAATCGGATCCTGCTCCCGCGGCTTGGAGTGAATTACCGATTTAAAGGCCTCGGTAAACTAGGAGTCGAGTGGCAGCCCAGCGTAAAAAGCTGGTACTCCCTTTCAGCCAACGTGAGCGGGGCAGATCCTGTTGCCGTCTATCGCCAGACCTACCGCCCTCAAGTGTACGGCATCGGTGTCAGATCTGAATTTTCGGGCCGTAATCAGGTGTTTGGTCAATATCGTTTTGAAGACTGGGTGAACGGCACCTTTGCTGAGCAAAATCCCACCCAAACTATCCTTGGCGATGCCCCAGTTGAATTCCTCAATGCTCATAGCTTTGTGTTGGGAGCCGAGCGTCGGATGAAGTCCCTTGGCAAGGCAGTAGGCTCGTTCTCATTTTTTGGTCCGAACAAAGGTGGTGGAGTCTATGATGAGAGTGGGAACATTGCCTTCAATGGTCGCGGAGTTCAGGACTTTGAAAGCTTGAAACGCTATCATGTTACAACTGGTCTGGAGCGAGCGTTTCGCGGTGACCTAGCATCGATCTATGGCAGCTACATCCGAGCCACTGCAGTAAGCGATGAAGATACGCCATCGGCAGGCTTTTATGAGATGACCATCTACATGCTCGGCTATGGGCACCGTTTTAGATAGGCTCCAACCCACTGAGCTAAAGTTATCTTTAGAGTCGCCGACACCGAAGACACCAACATTCAATATCTTTTCGGGAGTTGGTGGCATTGGCCCTGCGACTGGTAACCATAGTTATCTTACATATGCTCATGACAAATCAAGTTTTTGCCAAGAGCCCAAGTTCCGTGTTTGTCGGCTGGCGCCAGCCTGATTTGGGGCTAGAGGTCGATGATGAAGGGCTGGATAATAAAGATGGGGATGTCCATCGCCTGATCTATGAGCCTAAACTACCCAATATCCTTGTCTTAGGCTTCTCCTGGCGAGGTCTTACTGTAAGTGGATCACTTGATGTTCAGCTAGAGGATGATGATAAGTCTGTAGATTACACTGACTACAAACTTGGCTGGTATGAATCATGGTTTGGGATCGACGGTTCTTACACGAGCTTCGAGCGGTTTCGAATTACCGAGACTTCAGGTTTTAATACCGAGCTTTCAGACGACGATCTATTTAAGAGAGATCTGGTAGCCACATTCATCGCCGCAAGTTTATACGCTTTCCCCCTGGCATGGCGCTATGATTTCGAAGCTGCATTTGACCCCTCCAAAGAAAAGCAGACCGGCATCGGCCTAGGTCTTATCGGCTCTTGGAACAGCATCGATATTGAATCCATGTCGGGCTTAGTTCCCAGCGATTGGCAAGCTGCTTTTGGGGGAGATGGTGGGTTCACTAACGGAACTCTTACGGGATATAATCTACAGTTGGCCCTAGGAGGCACTCTGGCTTGGCAGGGACTTTTTTTAACAGCCCTATATGCCAGTGGAGAAGGTCAGCACGAATTTACCTATACCGTTGGTCCCGATGAGCGCGATGGGGACGGCGACTTGAATAAGCTAACAGAGCGCTTTGCTGCAGGATATTCCGGTAAATTTTGGTACTTGGTCTTTAGCCTGGAGCAGGAGTCGCCGACCTATGCCCTTCGATTTATGTCTTTGACTCCTAGCCGACGGGATATGAGTTTGGTTTTTGGTATCAAGTGGAATTAGTGATTGTGAGTTAGTTGACGCGAATCACAAAGCACTGACGATCAGCTAATATCCTATAGCAGCACCATCTTTACGGCTTTCCGATGCTCCATAGTAAACTCCATTATCATCACGCATGATCGCTTGGTAACCCCCAAAGGAGCCAACATTCCATTGCAACTGATGACCCCGCTTACTAAGTTCTCGTCGTGTTTCAGCTGAAAAACCGCTTTCTAAGCTAACCACGCCACCGTCATCCATCCTTTCACCAGTGGGTTGCGATGATCCTCGGTGGAGGATTCTTGGAAAATCTCCAGCTTCCTGAAGGTTCGCGCCAAAGTGAATCATGTTCATCATGATCTGAACATGCGCCTGCGGCTGTGTGGCTCCTCCCATAACTCCATAAGCCATAAAAGGTTTATTGTTTTTTGTGATAAATGCCGGAATGATAGTATGAAAAGGTCGTTTGCCAGGAGCATAGGTATTGGCTTCGCCCTCGTTCAAGCTAAATAGTTCCCCTCGGTCTTGAAGGATAAAGCCCAAGCCTGTCGGTGTCATACCGGAGCCCATTCCCCGATAGTTCGATTGAATCAAGGACACCATGTTGCCATCACGATCCGCAGTGCTCAAGTAAATGGTATCTCCTTCCTCAAGAACTTTGGGATCAGGCTTGAAGCTTTTTGCAGCGCGGTTCGGGTCGATTAGCTTAGCCCGACGTTTAGCATAGGATTCTGAAATTAGGGTTTTGACCGGCGTTTTATAGAAATCTAAGTCCGCGTAGTATCGAGCCCGATCCTCGAAAGCCAGTTTCTTGGCCTCCACAAAGGTATGAATATAATTGGGGTCATCTAGGCTCCAGTCCTTGCTATCAAATTGCTTGAGTATTTGAAGGATCTGAAGAGCGGCAATACCTTGACCATTGGGAGGAAGCTCCCAAAGACGGAAACCTCGATATTCGACGGAAACGGGTTCCACCCAATCAGAGCTATGGTTTGCTAGATCGTCGTAACTCAAATACCCATCTTGCTCTTTCATATAGCGGGCAATGATCTTTGCGATGCCGCCTTTGTAGAACTCATCACGGCCTTTCTTGGCAATCAGGTCTAAGGTTTTCGCGAGATCTGGATTCTTAAAAATCTCACCTTTTCTGGGTGTACGACCTTCAGGCATGAATGTTTCTTTGAAATTAGGGTAGGGTTTAAGGTACCTGGCATTGCGTTCCCAGTAGTAAGCGATAAGCTCGCTTACCGGGAAGCCTTGGCGAGCGTAGTCAATGGCTGGTGCTAGGACATCTTTCATAGGGAGGCGTCCAAACTTCTTATGCAGCTCGAACCAGCCGTCCACAGCTCCTGGAACGGAAACAGGTAGCGGGCCGAAAGAGGGAATCTTCGTCAAGCCCTGCTTTTTTAGCTCTGTCAGGGTTAAAGATTTTGGGGAACGCCCAGATGCATTTAGGCCATGAAGTTTACGGGACTTTTGGTCCCATACAATGGCATAAAGGTCACCCCCTAGACCGCAGCCTGTTGGTTCTACGAGAGCCAAGACAGCGTTAGCTGCGATGGCAGCGTCCACCGCCGAGCCGCCTTTTTTCAGGATATCGATGGCTACCTGGCTTGCTATAGGTTGGGAGGTGGCTGCCATGCCTTGGGTGGCAATCACTTCAGAGCGGCTGGCAAAGGGGCTGCCAGTGATTCGGTCAAAGGCCAATGCCATGGTTGAGGACCAGCTGGCCAATATGATGAATAGTTTAGTAAGTTGATTTGGTAGGGAAAGCATAAGTGACCTTTATTTTTATTATGAAGTTTGCGTTTTAAACGATTTTGAGACCATAGCCCAGTAAATGATCGTTACAAAGCGGAAGTGACGTTTGAAGGTCATTAGAACTGGCAAAGATTCCATTGGTAAAGCCAAATCTTCTGGCCTACTAGCAAGCATTAGCAGCGATTAGGCGTTTGTCCATTCTACCAATGAGCGAGACCCGAATGAAACCTTCAATTTAACCGGATCTCGAAAGCCTCATGAATCGGGGCATAAAACGAAAGTCAAAGTTAGTATTGATGGTTTCAGTCTTCAGGGAGAGCCGAGGAGTGATTACAGATAGGTAAAAGGGTTGTAAATAAACAAATCCACTATTTACATAGCCATAATGACAGTGCTATAAAGTGCGAGTCTTATCCTCCCTTTCGTTCAAAGGAATATTATGAAACTCTATAGCCCTTTCTTATTTGCCCTAGTGATTTCTGCATGTAACTCAGGACCTAGTAAGTCTGATGATGGCACAGCGCCTCCAAGTAGCCCAAAAGAAGATGTTCTCAAACCAGAAGAAGGAACTAAAGCTCAAGGCTTACCTGAAGCTGTTCCAACAGCCCCTGAAGTCGTTGGTGAGCAAGGCAAGAGGGAAATAGAGCCGGGTTCGAACGACCAGAGTTCAGCAACCGAACTAAACAAACCTTTAGTTAAAAAACCAGAAGTTAAAAAAACAGAAGTTAAAAAACCAGAAGTTGAAAAACCAGAAGTTGAAAAACCAGAAGTTGTAACACCTGTGGTTGAAACACCTGTAGTTGAAAAACCAGAAGTTGCAACACCTGTGGTTAAAAAACCTGAAGTTGAACCTAATTTGGAAACAAGGGTAATATTTGCGCCGTCACGGGACAAAGAAATTGAAAAGACAATCATCGAGTCGATCAAGGCTGCAAAAAATGAGATCAAGATCGCGATGTATAGCTTTAGTAACAGAGAGATAAAGGCTGCTCTAAAAGAAAAAGCTAGTGACGATAGTGTTAAGATTAGAGTTCTGATCAATAACGACACTAAATATACTCTTTTGAAGGGAAAGACTATATGCAGTATCTGTACTGACTTTGAAAATGCAGGCATCGAAGTAAGGTACAACATAACAAAGATGCACCATAAATTTGCTGTGATCGATAATAATATTCTCCTTTCAGGATCAGCCAACTGGAGTAGCACGACTTTAGATGAAAATGACTCTAAACCGTATGACGAAGATTTTTTCAAAACTCGTAAGGCTGAACTTGTCGGCGGTTTTTCTTCAGAGTTCACCTATATTTGGAACAACGCAGCTCACTGGAACAATGAGCTTAGCAACGGGACTGATGTGACTTTTATAAATATTGTCGAGACTGAATACCAACCAAGTGATTTGGTGAGATTTACTTCAAGTAACTTTAAGAAGAGTAAGACTACTGAAGGAAGATGGTCTAAAGTAGGCAGTGCTGTAGCAAGTGCATGGCTTATCGAAGCTATAGACAGTGCAAGATCAGAAATCAAAATAGCAACCACTCACTATAATAGACCCGATATTCATCAGGCGATTATTCAAGCATTTGAACGTGGTGTTAAGGTTCAGTTAGTAACCGATGGCGGTGAATATGCGTTTAGAACATCAGCAAACTCCAATGTAGACCGTGACTTAGCCCTGATTCTGGGAGATGATAATGTCCGTTTTAAAAGAAACTACCGATTTCATTCTCACAAAATTGCCCAGCAGATGCATTCAAAGTATATGGTTGTAGACAACTCAGCGGTGTACACCGGGAGCTATAATTGGTCTGAAACAGCTGAAACAGGTAAATTCGAAAACTTAGTGAAGTTCACACATCCAGCGATCGTTAAAAGCTACAGTGAAAACTTCAACAAGATTTTCAACTATAATCGAGGGGACGCACTGGAGGAGTTTAAAAAAGATATTATGAGTCAACAAGGATCAGATGATAGTGCAAACTGGGAGCTTTGTCGATTCTCTGTGCCATTTACTCTAAGTAGCACAGAACTTACTCAACTTTTTGATCTCTTTCGCGATAGCAATTACAGATGTAAGCCGTAGTCTTGACTATGACTTGAAATTCCTTGAACGAAGGATTTAGTGGGGGAAGTGCTGAAACACTTCCCCCTTTCTGTATCTAAACGATAAAGCTATGTTTGAGCTCTTGAACTTCGTGTCAAACTTATACACTCGATGGCAAGGAACTCTTAGCCTATTTCCTATCTTCTCAGTATAATCATAAGATTAAATAGGCATCACGCCTCCCTCAGAAGGTTCCCAAGATCGGTATGATTGTTGCTCTACGAAAGAAGCCAAGTCACTGGCAAACATGATTATAGAGTTATATTTGGAGTTATGATGAAAAAACTACTTGCTGTGTCCGGAATTGTTTTTGCTGTTGCCACGAGTGCCTGTCTTCCCCAAAAAAAAGATAAGCGTACAGATCCAGTTGACACTCCCAGTTTAGAGAACGTGGATAAAAAAACTGAAGAGAATAACACAGTGGGCCAGGTTCTTCCCCCTCAAGTTGTCGACACAGAAACCAAGGTTCCACCTACCCAACCAGTAGAGTCTGTTGAAACGAAGAAAGAAGAAGAACTAAAGATCTACGTTTCCATGGCAGACGTAAAGTGTCCCGAAGGAACCAAACTTCCCCAATTCAGTTACTTTTCTGATAGATTAGCCGAGCTTCAAAAAGAACTATTTGCAGCGGATGGAGAAAACATCTACAAAGTCCAGTCAAGCGACGTAAAAGTTTTAGCTGGGGACTACTTATTCTGGTATATGTCTAATTCTGAAAAGGCCCCTCGAATCTTGCGCCTTACAGCTACTGAAGACGGTACTTTAGTAAAGAAAGCTTATCTAGAAGGCCACAAAGAAAATATCGCTGTTATTGAGCTAGAAAACTATACCCCTGAAGCAAACCTTATGTGTGTTGAGGATGCTCCAGCCGAGTAATAGCCGTGTATGTAAGATCCGGCCTATTATTCCGGATCTTACTTAATTTAATTATCGCCCTCCTCTTGAGAGTTAATATCATCGTCTGTTCCTGCTAGGGTGTCGGGACCAGCTGATATAATCGCAAAGCTATTACCCTCAATTTCATAGCTTAATGGTGTCCCCCAAGGATCAAGCAATTGGTTTTCGTTAAGATAGGGTCCCCGCCATCGCTTAATCCCCGGGTTCTTGATTAGCGCATCTAGTCCCTGTTCAGAGGTGGGCAGCTTGAACGTATGAAGCCGATATCGAGCAAGCGAGGAGTTGATCTTACTCATCTGCAAACGGGTTGTTTGAATTCTTGCATCGGTGCCCACCTCCATGAGACCATCAGCCAAAATTGCCATCAAGCCTCCCATAATTGAAATGACTATTAGTATTTCGATTAACGACATTCCAGACTGGGTTCCTTGTTGTTCTTGCGCTTTACGGAAGTTTTTGATGTAGAGCGAGAGATTTATTTGTTTCATTTCGATCGTCTCCAATTGTAACAAGTAATAGAATCGCTGAGCCAAGCAGCAAGGAGATTATCGTGAAAGGTTGTTGCCATTAGGTGGGAGAAAGGTTCAAAATCGTTATCGACATAAAGCTCGGCTGTGATTAGATCATGCTAGCACCTATAAGAAGGGGGCATGCAAACTGTTACATACCCATTGCCTGATCAAATAAATAGAATCAGTAACGCTAGGAACTTGAGTCAGCCAAAACATCACCCCCAACGAAAGCTAGTCATCGCAAAAAACCCATAGTGATAGGAATGGTGAATACATCGAGCCAGATCACCCGAGCCTGCACCCATCGCCACAATCAGGGGGAGAAAGTGATCGGGGCTTGGGTGATTGAAATAGCCGTAAGGGGCAGCCTTTTTGTAATTTAGAATCACCTCATGGTCGTTGATGTTACCTCGGAGCCAATCTGAGAACGCTTGAACCCTTGGGTCAGGGGCTGCATGGAGCTGAGGAACGCCGCCGGGCCCAAAGAAGGCTCCCAAATTGTGAGTTGCTGTTCCACTGCCTACCACCAAATACCCCAGTTCTCGGAGAGGTTTGAGAGCTTGCCCAAGCTGGTAGTGCTCCTTTGCGGAGCCACGGAGTTTGATGGATAAGCTAATCACGGGCAATTCACCTTGAGGATACATCAAGCCTATGGGAATCCACACTCCATGATCCATGCCTCGTGTGGGGTCTTCGCGGATATCGAGCCCTTGGGATTTTAATACCCCGATCAGTTCCAATGCTCCATCTTTAGACCCTGACGACTGATATTGAACATCATAATATTGGGGTGGAAAACCACCAAAATCATGAATAGTAGCAGGTGATTCCGCACTCGAAACAGAGAACTGTGGTTCTTGCCAGTGAGCTGATACCACTATTAAGCCTTTAGGTTTACGCTCTAAATCGCTAGCAAGGTTGCAAAGAAATTCTCTGGCTGGCGACGGAGTATCCCAAAGCAGTGGCGATTCGTGAGACAGAAACAGAGTTGGCATGATCTTGCTCATAGCTGTTTTCCTTTCGGGATAGTTAGGACGATCCGTGAACTTGGCATTTCATGCTGCTTAGCAACGTGTCTACTCTCGGTGAATTAATGCGACTCGAAAATCCCTTAGTTGGGAACTCATTGTTTGCTATTTCGAACAGTTCTCTTAAGTAACTGATATTAAATGATAATATGTATGTTATGGCCTCCGACTAGGAAGGGCGCGAACCTTTTTTGATTGAATAAACAGCGACAGATTAATAAAGCTTTGGTTCCAAAATTCCGAATAGTGGTCTATCAAGTTCAGATGAAAGCACTTCTTGATTCCGAGGACAGGGACTGCTATAACTAAATCGAATCAATTCACTTTTCCAGAAGGAGGATAGTATGATTGTAGGAAAAACGGCGAAGGGATTCTTTTAGCAACAGACAAGAGCACCAATAGACCGCTCATGTTCTGGACCCACCCTCTCGCCTCCTAAGTTTAGTATTTTTAAGAAAAATTGAATGAAAAATCGCTGTAATGTACCAGTGCGTGCATCTTGCGAAAAATCTATTTACGAGGACTACTGTGAATCTACATTCATTGGGTTTTGGGCAGTTTTTTATGAGCCAAATTGAAGACTATGAGCAGGAGATTGATAAGATTGCTCGGGTTTTAGCGGTGCACAAGGGAGTTTTAGAAGTTCACAATGGCGAAATCTCGGCGCAAGCTCGGCTGCCGGAGAGTATTAACATGCAACCAACAGTGGGTGATTTTGTTTTGCTCGACGGCTTGCTCGACTCTGATTCTTTGGCTGTGAAGCAGGTATACGAGCGCAAGAGTCTACTGCAACGGATGGCTGCTGGCAATCGCAGCCAGGTGCAGCCCATCGCTGCTAATGTCGATTATGCCTTGATCGTGACATCGATGAACGATGAATTTAATCTGAGTCGCTTAGAGCGATACTTGCTCGCAATCCAAGAAAGCGGAGCAACACCGGTGGTTGTTTTGAGTAAGCAGGATCTATGTGACAATCCAGACGACTACATTGAGCAGGTGGAGCGGATTGCACGTGGAGTTCAGATCATTCCGATCAGTGCTCCCAAGAAGCTTGGTCTAGATAAGCTTCTTAGCCTGTTAAGCCCAGGTGCGACGCTGGTCGCTATTGGATCATCTGGTGTAGGGAAAAGTACCCTGGTCAATTATATCTGTGGCGAGGATATGCAGAAAACCCAAGCGATCAGCTTCTTCGATAAGGGCAGTCATACGACTACGTCCCGGCAGATGCTGCAAGCGGCGAATGGGTCTTTGGTCATTGATACTCCCGGAATGCGGGAGTTCCAGCCGATTGTTCAAGCTGAAACTATCAGTGAGGCCTTTGATGATATCGAGTCGAAAATGCCTCACTGTCGCTACAGAAATTGCTCTCACACTGTCGAAGACGGTTGCGCAATTCTAAAGGCCATTGAAGCTGGCGATATTGATGATAGACGTTGGAAAAACTATCAAAAGATGCAGCGAGAGCAGGATCGTCGAAATCAAGCTTTCAAGCAAAACAGCAAGCTGCGTTGGAAGAAGGTTCATCTCGATATGCGTCAAAGGAAGAAGATGGAAGACCGTTCCTGACCTCCATAGTTAGAGTCTGCCTGAACCAGCTCAGGCAGACTCTTAGGCGCCTTTCATCATGAAAGGTGCTATCTTGAAGGAAAACTCAGTTCTGTAGCTATGGATTAGATGACGAAGATTCTAGCTATGGAGAACGCATTTTCCTCATGATAAGGAGATTAAAACGTGTTGAAACATTCTGTACTTCTACTTGTAATCCTATTGTCCAGCCAAACATTTGGAGCAGTCTCAGAGATTGAGTCCAAAGTCCTTCAGGTGTCTGGTCATGGAAAAGTTAGCCTACCAGCGAGTATTGCTCAGATCTCGGTAGCTATTTCGATTCTAGATAAAAATGCAGCCAAGGTGCAAGGTGAGCTAAGGACCAAGACTAATCGTCTCACCAAAGCTTTAAAAGGCGATAAGGTTGAGAAACTAAGTACAGATCAATACCAGATCCAAACAAGGTCTCGCTACCAAGGGGGCAAAAAGCAAGATCTTGGTTTTGAAGGCCTAGCGATTCTTAGCTTTGAAGTGCCCGTTGATCGGGCTGGTGAAATGCTGGATCGAGTCATTAAGCATGGCGCTAACGAAATTCGTCATATTCGCTTTACCGCGACTGAGCAAGAGCTAAGCCATGCTCGCAATAAGGCACTTGCCATGGGTGCGCAAAAAGCACTTAAGGAGGGACAACAGATTTTGGGCAGCCTAGGACTCGACTATCAGGAGATTGCTCAAGTGATAGTCGGCCCCCAGGGCGGAGGCCCTAGAGATATGAGTCGCTTGCAATTTGCTCGCAGTAGTGCTGATGAATCGGTAGCGATCGAAGCGGGAGATGTGGATGTAGGTGCTCAGGTAATGCTGATTCTTAAGTATAAGTAGGGACATCCACATTCCCTAGAGGCAGTTGAATGCCACTAGGGCCTAGTCGATTTGAAGTCTCGGTGTTGTTGACTTTGTCACTCGCTTGTCACCATACCCAGCACCTACTGTCTCCTTGTCGCCTAGCCGAGAATTCAACTTGCCTAGGCTAGGGAGCCAGAAAATCTCTAGGGAGTGAAGTAGGTCGCTGCTCCAGGCCCCACAGGCAATCCAAATACAAACACCCAAAGATAAAACCAAGTAGCCCAACCAATAAGAAACACAATGGAGTAGGGTAGCATCGTACTGATGATGGTCCCCATACCCAGGCGTTTATCGAAGCGATGGGCAAACGCTAGAATTAGCCCGAAGTAGGACATCATAGGTGTGATGATATTCGTTGTCGAATCACCAATGCGGTAAGCAGCTTGAATCAACTCTGGGCTATATCCCAGCAACATCAACATAGGCACGAATACCGGTGCGGTGACAGCCCACTGGGCGGATGCTGATCCTAAGGAGAGATTGATCAGAGCACACATTAAGATGAATGGAATAAAAACCCCTATTCCAGTTAGGCCGATGCTCTGTAGGAAATCAGCGCCTTTGACTGCTGTAATAAAGCCTAAGTTGGTCCACTTAAAATAAGCGATGAACTGGGCCGCGAAGAAGACTAGGACAATGTAAAGGCCCAAGGTTCTCATGGCCTGGCTCATCCCTTCGATAACGTCGTCCACAGACTTAAAGGCACCTACCGCATAGCCATAAACCGTGGATGGAATCAAGAAGAAGAGGAATAGAAACGTTACGATTCCCTTTAGGAATGCAGACTTGAGAATTGTGGGATCTGATGGGTTGCGTAGTACGGCTCCCTCGGGAAGTAACAAGACTAACGTGATCGCTGTTAAAACTAAGAGGCTTAGGCCACTGTAGAGTAGGCCTTTTTTTTCTTTAGTCGTAAGTGCTTCGAGATATTGTTTTTCAGCACCATCTTCGAAATCACCATGGCCTGCCTCATAAGCTCCAAGTGTGGGTTCTACAATCTTCACAGAAATCCACCAGCCTAGGATTGTAACAATCATACAACTCGATGCCATGAAGTACCAGTTTACGGCGGCATGGACGCTGTATTCGGGGGCGATCAAGCGAGCAGCCTCTTGAGTGATTCCAGATAAGAGAGGATCAACTGTGGAGATCAATAAATTCGAACTGTATCCACCGGAGACTCCAGCAAATACTGCTGCCATTCCAGCAAGCGGGTGCCGACCAAGAGCTAGGTAGATGAAGCCGCCCATAGGAACCAGCACCACGTAACCCATTTCTGAGGCTACATTGGAGATGACTCCAGCGAAGACAAGTACAGGAGTGATCAAATGAGCTGGTGCCTTCAGAACCAAGGCACGAATCACAGTTGCCAATAGCCCTGACTTTTCAGCAACCCCGACTCCCAGCATGGCTACTAGAACGGTTCCAAGGGGAGCAAAGTCTGTGAAATTTCTGACACAGCTAAGAACCATCCAACGAATTCCTTCAGCGCTCAGAAGGCTCTTCGCAAGAATGACGCCATCCATGGTGCGTCCCTTTGCGCCCTCAGGACGAGGATCGGGGACCTGCAGCCCAAGTTGCTCGCACAGAAAACTCAGAATCACCACACCTGCGGCGAAGATTGCGAACAGAGCGACGGGGTGGGGTAGAAGGTTTCCCGCCCATTCTACGAAGCGAAGAAACTTTGAAAACCAACCTTTTTTTGTTGGGGCATGGCTTGTCATACGGTCTCCATCAGATACTTGTGTGCTATTATAGCTGACTAATTTACTTCAGCAGCCTATCTTGTAGCCCAGTTAGCACTGGCTCGAAAGCCAAATATGAATTTTATGAATCATGGCAAGGCCGGTGGTGCCAGCTTGTACGGGTCCCTTGGCCGGTGCTTTACTAAGGGTTCATGGTGTGTTTATTCAGGGTCGGCATACTTTGTTGAAGCATAAGTTTGGTGAAAAATTCAGGTGAATCCGGGTAGCTGCCTTGAAACTTCGCTGCAAGTATGTTGGTATCTTAATAATATACATTGCAAAATCACTTTGATCTGAACACGGAGCCTATCTTGTATCACGAACCTTCTATTCAAGATTTCGATGAGATTATCAGCCAAGGTCCAATTCCTATTAGATTTCCACGGAAGTCAGACCTCGATCAAGATGAGGAGTGGTGTGAAATCAAAATGGATGGCGAGTGGCGGAAAATTCGCTTTCACGACTATGACGAGATTTATAAGATCCCTGGCCTCTACGAAACCATCTTCTATCGAACCCTGCGCTGTAATTCCCCTTGGAAAGTTGCTGATCTTTTGCGGGATGTGATCCTAGAGGAAAAGATCAACCCTGAAGAAATGAGGGTTTTTGATCTCGGTGCTGGCAATGGGATGATGGGCGAGGCCCTACAAAATCTTGGCATCCGATCTATCACAGGTTGCGATATTCTTGATGCTGCAAAAGCGGCGACCATCAGGGATCGGTCGTGGGCCTACAACGAATACTTTGCTATGGATCTAACGAATTGTGACGAATCGATTATGACCCATCTCAAAGAGCAGAGGTTTAACCTAGTTACGACTGTCGCAGCTCTAGGGTTTGGTGATATCCCACCTGCTGTATTCTCGGTTGCTTATAACCTGCTAGATGTTGGTGGATTGGTGGCCTTTAACATCAAAGAAGACTTCCTCAGTAAAGAGGATCAAGGTGGATTCTCGGGTTTGATCAACAACCTCACCAAGTCTGGCCAACTGCGGATCGAATACTATCGAAGATACTGCCATCGTTTTAGTATCAATGGTGATCCCTTATTCTACATTGGTATCGTTGCACAGAAAACCACAGACGCAGACATATAGATCTTATATTTCACAGAGCTAGAATTGTAGAGAAGCGTTCTGGTTGGCTCAATGGTTGCCAGTCTTGATCGTAAGCATCACGGTACTGGCAAGCAAATTCTGTGCAAGGATCATTGCCACAAACTCCAATACGGAAATTTCGACACTCCTGTTCGATGTCTCCGCAGGGCACTCGAATTCGATAAGGGTCATCAGCATGGTGTACACCATGCTTTGTGTAGACCAATCGAATATGCCCCCCTTTAATGGCTCCATCACAGATAGGGTCCGTGACTAAGGGTATCTCTAGGCGGGCGCGATTCGCGACCCTAAGAGATTTATTTTTAACGGTGACGTGGCTTTCAACGAGTAGATCAAGCCAGCGTCTACTGTTATGTTCTTTATAGCGTTCCACTGAGACCTTTGCAGATCCGGTGCTCAGGCTCGGGCTGGATGAAAGAAACAACTGTTCCAGTGTGCTTGAGTCTTTGGCTATGACTGGTCTCACCATTAACGCCCGACCTGACGGAGAGATGCGCACGTTCTTGGTTCCAACTCCTATGAAGCTCCCCTGATGATAATCTATGGGCGAGGCAATATTGAAGTCCTTGCTATGGAAGGCTGCTTTCACCAACGATAGTGCTGATAGATTGAGATCTTGACCATCGCTCTGTAGTTGCGATCGGGAGGCTTGAGTTTGCAAGATATTGACTCCTAGCCATTGCTGCTTTACGTGCATCAAAGCAGAGATTCCAGAGAAAAAAAGGATCAGTAAGCTTACCTGCCCTGATTCATGATAGCGTATCATTAGCCCCCCTTAGGCGATGTTCGGCCATGCTATCGGCGTGAGGCTAAAGGCGGTTGAATGGTTGGAAGAGGTTCTTTAACCGTTCAGGAACTAGAGCAGCTTGCTTGGTTTGCATCGCAGGTAGGCGGGTGGACTTAACTAAAAGATGATAACTGAGCAAATCAATTTCATTTGCAGTTCGCCCAAATCATCCGGTCGATGTCAGGAGTCTTTCATCGGTGTAAGGAACGTGACCTGCCAACAGGTCACGCTTTTGCTTTTAGTTTAAGTAGGGAAATGGCGTTACGATGCGATCAAAGCTGTTGCCGGTACATTGATACTGGCCCAACTGAGCCCGGTCTAGGTAGTACTGACTGGGGTGTGGAGCCATACACATGTTGCTTCCATGCCCAACTTTAATAGCTGTAAACTCAGGATTAGCTGTTCCAGGGAAAGTAAATCGCGTGATCTGCCAAAGTTGATTACTGGTTCCTGTGCATCGGTAAGCGATGATGCGAGACCCTGGTTGCATTGACGAAGATTCCAGGTCTAAACAAAGTTCTGGATTGGCAGCACTTTGGATGAGGCTCCAGCCATTGCCTCGTGCTACGAAATTCCATCGCTGAGTTGCGCGGCCATCACAGGTTCGTTGCACCACAGCTTGACCCGAACGTGCTACTCCACCGATGATATCGACACATTTATTGTGGGTGAATTTGATTTGAAACCCTGGTTTCATATCATCCGTGGGAGGCTCAGGTTGTGGTCCTGGCTCGGGAGGTGTGACTCCTCCATTGATAGATGCTTGATAGAGCTTTCTTAGTTCACTCCATTCCGCGCCGAAGTCGGGAATCGTTTGCTTCCATAGGAAGTCTGGCCGTGTTTCAGTGTTCCACTTACCGCCAAGAATGTCTCCCCAAGCATCGAGCTCTAGCCAGTAGTCGTAGGTTACCCGGTAGGTAGCGGGACGAAAGGTTCCTGGCCCTTTGATTGTATCCCCAGCCCAGCGAGACGGAACTTCTACAGTATAGGCCATGGTAGTTTTAACGCGGACGATAGTTTCAGTACCTTGGGCCATATTTCGATAGCCTTGCTCCACAGGCCGACGTTCTACAACTTGGACAGAGTAGCCTTCGATCGCCTGATTCCATACTTCCGCGTCACGGGTCACATCCACAACAAAGCTTTCATCTGCTATTCCGATCTGATTGCTGATAACCACATGGAAAGCGCCTGCATTTACATCACGGCAGGCTGAGCTTTCTTTGGCTTTTTTCAGCGCTTCGCCGCTGAGGTTTTCAAATGACTCATTGCACCGCCGACCCAAGAACTGGGTGCGAGCCGAAGATTGTTTTTGATGCATGAAGTAGGTGATCAACGCCTTGATATCTGATGACCCAAAAGGCACTTCGATACCTTCGGGGCTTCTCATCGTGACTGGTTGAGGCTCTTCGAAGCTATAAGTTGCAGGTGCCCAAGCATGGCATAGTCCTTCCCAAGTTGGGATTTTATAGCCTGGGATGTACTCCGGTCGCCCAGGAATGGATTGTAAAACTCGGGTCCGACGGCGCTCGCTTTGCGTCAGAGGGTAGTCTCGCCGCCCTCGAAGAATATCGTATTTCTCTGCAGGAGAAAGCTGCCGCAGTTGATTTTGCGATAAGTTGTAATAGGGTTTCGGATCGTAGCGATAACGATCAATTTCTGCTACCGATGCATTCCAACGATAGCTGATACCCCCGCGATAACTAGCCCAGTAGTCACCACTCCAAGGCTGTTTGCTAAGATTTGCAGAGCGGGGTAAGTTAGCGAAATTTTTCTCATAATTGCGACTGGTGTCCATAATGATCGGATCGTTTCGCGTATCCCAAGCCTCGTCTAAAGACGAAGGATTTTGAGAAGCCCCACATCCTGCAAGGATGAGGGCGATGGCTGGTGTCCATAGCTTCATGACTGAATCTCCCAAGTAAAAAATTTTTCCCTAGTTTGGATTTTGTAATGGAAACCGTGGTAGAGATCAACCGAACTTCGTTAAACTTGTATTAAGATACCTAAGGTGGGAATTTCTCTTTTTCTCAGGGTTGATTTCAAAGAAACGACCTTTTTACCAGACGGTATAGATCTATTGAATTCATTAAGCGATCGTTTGATAGTGATGAATGGGTCTTTGTTAGTAAGCCGTTTCTATAGGTGTGCCTTAATAGTACTAAGAAAGATTCTTATTAGTTATACCATTTCGTAATGAGGCTTCAGGAAAAACCTAACTCCAGAGCTGGTAACGAGATTTATTCTTGAGTTAATGCGAGTCAGGATTCCTAGCTAGTTCATCTAGGTGATCGAATCCATAGCCTAAATTTTCCTTTATTTATATTTTTTCTGATTCCCTAAAATATTTGGCAAAGACGTCGAGAACTTTGAAGGATAATAAAGATTCCTTAAGGAGGATAGGAGCGTGATTCTAAAGAAGAGCAAGGGCTTTACCAAAACGTTCGTCTTGGTAAGCTTTCTAGCAGCAGCCATAAGTTGTAGCACTGATGACGATGAGGATAGCGATGCAAGTTCTGATGATGGTGAGGTCGACACCGTTGAAGAACTAGAGGCAGAGAACCCTCTCACAGCCGCCTATCCATCGGCCCTAGCGCTGTCCGTATTTCCTAACGAAACAACCACGACACTAGCTCTCCAGGATGCGGGAACGACGTCAAAGGAGAAGCCGCCGGAAGAGAAAATCGAGGCTCGCCAGGAAATATTGCAGGGTGGAGCCGATTCTGAATGCTTCGCCACGGGTTTGTTCAATGACCGATCGAAGGAGACTGTCACTTGCTACGAGTTTGATAACGATATGAATCCTTTTAATAATGGCCCATCCGGTAGCGGCGGTACCACCGATGGCAAGCACAGCGACGGTGAAGCTTGTATGGTTGCATTTGCAAGGCAAGAGGTCCTCGATGCCACCCAGTTGGTTGACCGTGCCTTGGATACCGTGGCAGGGATTCTTTGCTCAGTGAAGAAAGCTGGTGGTGACACTGAGTTACCCGCAGATGGTGAGACCAAGGATTTCCTAGCGTCCGTGGAGGATGCGGACCTCGGTTTCGAAGTTGCTACCATGGAAAATCTGGGCGACGGTCTCTACAAGACTGAGATTTCCGCGGCACCGGGTGGCAAAGCGTTCAATATGACCCTTGTCTACAAAAAAGGTGAAACAGAGGGCGAGTCCAGCGGGGTGATCAGTTTCAAAGAGCGCCCTTCGACAACAACAACCAAGCTCCAAGAGGGCGGTAATGACCCCAATAATACCGCAAACATGAATAAGTACGTGAGCGTGAAGTTCGCTCAGGAGTACGATACAGACAGCAATCTGAGGAATCGGTTCGAAGTTCGGATTGCATCAATAGAAAAAACTCTCGATGGTCTGGATAGCCAAGGGATCGTCGACTACGATGTGATCCCCGATTCAGGCGAAAACAGCACGTCGAACAACTTCAAGTACGTTCAGTTTGATATCGATGCAGAGACAGCGGAAGGAAATATCAGCTACTGGCGAAACCCAGGTGGTCGCCTCAACGAGCCAGCCCGTGGCTTTGTATTTAACATTACTGCAGACGACACCACGGGCGTCCTTTCCGGCTGCGGAACATCAGGTGCTGCGAACGTGAGTATCCGAGGCACGTTAGCCAGTGATGGTGAAGGCTCCGGTGAACTTCTTCCGAAACGTTATTGGCATCCGTTTGCTGGTAACAACACCTCCGCTGACAAGGATGATCGCTACACAGGTAACGGTGAAGGACCACTGGTCACAGCTCAGTGTTTCACTCAGAATACGAGCACTGGCATTTACGATATCGATTACGATGCGACAAAGGCTTTAAGTACCAGTACAGTCGACTCAGAAGTTGATACTCATGGCTACGATGTGGTGCCACAAGCAGATGGTAATGCTCAAGTTTTACCACCGACACCGCCGAGTGCTGTGCCAACAGGCGACTTTAAGCCTCGCGATGAAACTTAGCAGCTAGCATTCCTAGACCTATCATAAAGGGGGCGGAAAAGCCCCCTTTTATGTTCCCTGCCGAGCTACCGCTTCGATATTTTGTTTGATTAGATCAAATTTTACCGGTTTGTGCAGAAGAGCGAAAAGCCCCTGGCGATGCATCTTGAGCATCCTCTCGTCCTCTGTGTTGCCTGTAATCACAATAAACTTAGAGCTGGGTCGAGCCTCGCGAATCTCTTCCATCAGGGCAATGCCGTTGGTGTCGCCAAGGTAATAATCAGTAAGCACCACATCCGGTTTGTAGCCAGCAGAGATGGTTTCTTTCGCGCATGAACCAGATAAGCAGAATTTGACTTTGAAGTCTGTGGAAACTCGAAACAAAGTTCGCCAAATGCGCACCAATTCGTGTGAGTCTTCCACCACTAGTAACTTGAGTGAACTCATACTTTCCTCATAATGATAAGGCTGCCATGGCACTAGAGGCTGTTTGATTCAATTAATTTAGTAATAAAACCTTCATATCATGAGGGTGTGGAAACTACAATTCTATCTATTCTGTATGGATGGGCAAGGAGACCACGAATCGGGTGTTACTACAAGTCTTATCGACATAGAGGTCCCCTTGATGGGCTTTCAGGATATTCCGCGAAAGACTTAGACCCAAGCCAGTTCCATCTTTTTTAGTGGTAAAAAATGGAGTCAAGATCTGACTGGCGATGGAATCAGGTATTCCGGTTCCACTATCGGTGACCTGTAATAAAATTGTAGAATCTTGCTGCTTCAGTCCGATTTCGACCCATCGTTCTTGCAAAAGGGAAATCGCATCCACCGAGTTGTTAATCAGGTTGATCAAGACCTGGCTTATTTGAGTCGGTTGGCAGGTCACCTTCAAGTCAGCCTCTATCAGATTCCGAAACTCGACCCCTTTGTTTTTAAGGTGGTACTCACATATTTTCGCAACTTCGGCAACGATAGACTTAAGGTTACAAGTCTTGCTTTTTTCTCCCTCTCGATTCCTTGAAATTGACTTGAGGCCAACGATGATTTCAGAAATCCTAGAAACAGTATCTTCAATATTGCTCATGGCATCACTGATGGTTTCGTCAACATCTCGATGGCGAGAGTACTCATGAACGAGATCTACATAGCCCTGGATAGTATTGAGCGGAGTCTTTAATTCGTGAGCGATCCCTGCAGCCATTTCACCCAGAGAGGCTAGGCGCGATGCCCTGAGAAGGTCTTCTTGCTGCTGCTGAACTAAGCGGCTATTTTCCCGTTCCTCTGTAATGTCGACAATTGTGATTAGGAGTTGGGTGTGATCGCTCTCGTTGACTTTGGCGGACTTAGCCTTGAAGAAGCGAATTTGGTCCTTCTTGGTTTGAAACTCAAAAGTGAACTCATAGGTGTCGTGAGAGCTTAGATCCCGAGCCAGTTGTTCTAAGTCCTGCTGACTTTGGAGATTGGCAATAGAGCTGAGAACTGTAAAGATCGAAGCATTGCGAAAGGTTTCTTGTTCGTAGCCAAATAACTGGGCCACCAGCTCATCGCCAAAAACGAGCTGGGAGTGCTGGTCTTGGCAGTCGAACGCTAAGAAGAGATCGTTCGAATAGCGAGCAAAGCGCTGGAAATTTCTGATCTGGCGCTCAGTGAAATCTCGATGGGTGATATCGAAGGCAACCGAGCAAATAGAAACCAGTTGCTCTCCCGAGATTTCGAGGGGAAGTGAGGCTGTCTGGTAGACTCTCCTAGTGCCATCATCGGCGATTAAAACATCATCTTCAAGTACGGTGCTCTTTGTTTTGAGTACTTCAAAGTCACGGTTTCGTCGCCTTGTGCCGATTGAGGCACCAAAGATCTCTTCGTCGGATTTATTGATGATGTCATTAGCGTGACGTTGCATCGCCTGACAGAAGAACGGATTGACGTAAGTGTAGTGACCTATGGTATTTTTTACAGAGATGAGGGCAGGAATATTATTCAATATGGAGTAAAGCTGTCCCTCGACTTGGTGGGCCCGCTGGAGTGCAGTGGTTAGTTCAGTGTTCTCAAGAAAAGTTACAACCACGCCACTGATCTCGTCAGCTGTATTCATCAGGGGGTGGCTAAACACATCAAAACTGCGCCCCACGTCTTTCAGGCTTATGCTCGCTGCTTTTTGATACTTGACGCTAAACTCGATGGTTTCAAATATAGTGCTAAGATTGATTCCCGTTTCGATAAGCCGAAAATTGGACCCGACCATGGTTGAATTGAGGTTTAGGGTTGCCTTCGCTGCATAGTTGAATTTCTTGAGATGAAATTCATGGTCGATGACGACGATGGGGTTGGGAATGGCATCTTGAATCGTGGTGAGGTACTGGAATAGGTCTGCTAATTGTACAGACTTGGTATTGAGTTCCTCATTAACAGTAGTCAACTCTTCATTGGTCGATTGTAGCTCTTCATTGGATGTCTCCAGTTCTTCATTGGTTGATTGTAACTCTTCGTTGGCTGATTGCAGCTCTTCATTGAGTGCTTGCAGCTCTTCATTGGCAGTCTCTTGCTCTTCAATCACAGTCTGAAGGTGTTCGCGAGTTGCTGTAAGTTCCTGTTCCAATTCCTTGATTTCAATCGGTTCGACGCTGCTCTCAGAGCTGATCACGTGAACTTTTTCGGCAAATGATAGGACCACCCGTTTGCTATCGAGCACCGTTAGTGGAAAGGCCCGGATTGTAACGACCCTTTCTTCCCTGCTATCGTGATCAGGGATCGTAGCGCTGATTTCAGTGATATCCATCGATCGGGAACAGCGATGAACAACTGTCATAACTTTATTGCGAAGCGGCAATTCCAACAGCTGTTCAAGTTCCATGGTGAACTCTCCCTCAGGGAAGTTCAGGAAGCCGCGGGCTTTGCCAAAGATTGCGAGCACTCGAAATTTTTCATCCAGCATAAGGCTGTGTGGTGCCATGCTTTGAATGATGTCTCGTGTGATGCTGTCTTGCTCGTTCTTTTTTCTCATAACTTGATACTTCGGTATTTGCCCATCATGGGTTGGAAAACTGCCGAAAACAAAACTTGGATCAGCTGGGATGTTGGCCCGCTCGAAGATCTTAGCCTGAGAGTCCAAGACCTGAAATAGGTCTTTTCCCGCGTTTATGGATTCACTCTTGCCTAAGAAAAGAAGACCCGTTGGTACTAATGCGTAGTGAAACATCCGAAGAATGCGTTCCTGAACGTCCTGATCGAAGTAAATAAATACGTTTCGACAGGTTATTAGGTCCATACGCATGAAGGGTGGGTCTATAGTTAAATCATGGCGGGCGAAAAGGACAAGGTCCCGCACATCTTTCTTAATTTGATAGTTGGTATCGTTTTGTTCAAAGTATCGATCGATCAATTCATCGCTGAGGCCTTCGAGGGACACTTTGGAAAAGCTACCGCGGCGTGCCTCCTGCATGGTGTGCTCATGGATGTCGGTAGCAAAGATCTGCAACGTCGGCGGGTTGCTAAGGTTCAGCTTGCGCATGCCCTCAAGGGCAAGGATGGCCAGACTGTAGGGTTCTTCTCCGCTGGAGCAGCCTGCGCTCCAGATTCGGATCGATTCCTTGCTCCTGTGTCGATCGATATAGGCAGAAAATCGATCGGTCAGCGTCGTAAACTGCTGGTAGTCGCGAAAGAAACTCGTTACCGAGATAAGAATATCGTGAAACAAGTAGCGCCACTCTTCATCATCAGAAGCTAGGTAACGGGCGTACGATTCAAGGTTCGACGAGGTTGCAAGCAGGCGACGATTCAATCGCCTTTCGAAAGTATTCATCTTATAGACGCTAAAGTCCACCTTAGTCTTGCGCCTCAGAATTTCATAAACTTTTTCATATTCGCTTGGGTTCTCCCCTCGAGCTTGAAGGGGTGTTTCTTCTTGGGTTCGGTGAACCATTAATTCTTCGAGGCGATCCAACTCCTCGGATATTTTATCGGGGCTCCAGGTGAAATCCACATCCCCCGTAGCCAGGGCAGACCGTGGCATTCCATCGTAGCGGGCTGTATGGGGTTTTTGCGCAACGGTCAGCCCGCCAGCGGCTTTGATCGCTTTAGTCCCAAAAGCGCCATCGCTACCAGTGCCACTTAAAACAATACTGACGCAGTTTTCCTTCCACTCCTTGGCAATAGAGCAGAACAATGCGTCGATGGATGGCTTGGGGCCGATTCTCTGCTCGGGGAGGATCAGGCGCAGTCGCTTGTTTACCACAGTCATGTCATAAACTGGAGTCGAAACATAGATCTTGCCAGCCTCTAACTCGATGCCGTCTTCAGCCCGCACCACATCAAGTGCTGTATCCCTAGCAAGTATGTCGGTCAGCATGCTTCGGGACTGTGGCGACATATGCTGGGCGACAATCACTGAATTGTGGCTGGACTGGGTGAGTCGCGACACTAAAAAGCGCAAAACTTCGAGGCCTCCCGCTGAGCAGCCAATGCCTACAAGGACTTTGGGGTGCATCGTCCATCCCTCACTTAAGGTCTGTGTGAATAAGTCTATTTTAAACCAGGGAAAAGTACACCGCTTAGACTATTCATTCAATGAATTTCTCTTAACCCTCTGCCCCGCGGATAGAGTGTAAGATTTCAGTCTATAGTGATTTTTCGAATAGCCAGCGCCATATTTCGTTTCGATGGTAGGTGGATGACCAACAATCGTGCCCTTGATTAGGAAAAACCGTGCACTTTACTTCTGCTGATCTTTCAATAAGCTCCGACATGACTCTGTGGATTCGGCTGGAAGACGTAGCCAGGTCCAGGCCTCCGTGGGTAACCCAAACGGGTGTTTTCAGCTGAGATAAATTGATGCCACCAAGGGGAGTACTGGCTGCGATGACAGCACCTGCAAAAACATCGGAATAAGTCCTGATAAGCTTCCAGCTGGCGAGTCCCCCGGAGCTAAGGCCAGTAAGGTAGATTCGCTTGATATCGATGGGATAAGAAAGGCTAATCCGGTTTAGAATCGTCATCACTTGCCGAACATCCCACGGGCCTCTTTGTCGTTTGATCATAGTTAAAAGGTAGAACGGAGGTGCTTGATCGAGCAGTTGACCAGTCGCTACTAATCGAGGAGGGGCTTGAAGACGGAATAGGTGCTCCTGCTGAGCCTCACCGTGTAAAAATAATATCAGGGGTACCCTATCGAATCGATCCACATCTCCATGTGCCGTTACAATATGGTCAGCAGGCAATTGGGCGCTTAAGCAGTCGGGGCAAATGCGTTCGCCCATAGGGGGTGGCGCGTTTTCTATAAATATCAGGTAATCCTTCGCAAAGGACTCAAGGTCTAACCAAACATGGCCTGAAAGAGATGCTCGCTGGCAGATCGCGCATACCAGAAAACGTTGCGGAGGTATCCTTGTCTCGTCGGTGATAGGGAGGCTCTCTCTTTTGATTTCTTGAAGCACTGTGCTGCTAATATCGAGAGCCTTGGCCTGCTGCCGTACAGGTTCGATGCGTAATTTCATCAGCCGTTTGAATTGTTTGCTATCGCAGCGAAACGGGACTTCGTAAACTTTTTCAGTTCGCCGAACATAGTCGAAAAGCTGCGAGTAAAGTGAGATCAGCTCCGTGCCTCGAAAGAAAGTCCAAATATTACGTCCCAAAACAGTCTCTGGCCTCACCTTGCCCTGGTTACCATTGGCTTGAAGCCAGGGACCTGCGATACGTTCAATTATATTTTTACTGTTGAGGCGATACTGGATCATGGAAATTCTCGTCCTAGTGCCTAGCCAAGTTGAAGCCTCGGCGTTGTTGACTTCGTCATTCGCTCGTCACCGTACCCAGCACGTACTCTCCTCGCTCGCTCCTTGTCGCTTAGCCGAGAATTCAGCTTGACTAGGCACTAGTTTGAGTTAGCGATGCTCTCACCAGCCCTACCTTCCGACGCAATAAAGCGAGTTTAAGCTCTATTGAATCATCTTAGAAATTAATTTTTGGAGGCAGTTTTTGAGACCACCTCTAGACACGTTCACTTGGCATAAGTCGACAAGGGTAGGTGATTTTACATTGCCACTGACTGAGTAGCTCCTTATGATGGAGGCTTAAAACTGATTTAGGAACTTTATGGCCACCCCTACTGCAACTTACCGGATCAACCAAATACTTGATCTTACCTTGGCGGGTACGAGCCTCACGGCTCTCATCTTGATTATTGCTCGCTTTGGTTTTTTCCTGACTCCCGAAATCAAGAGTATCGTCGGTCAGCTCACAGAATTGGCCTTAGCTATTTTTGTTGGTCAGGTTATCTTGCGAGCGACCTTTGGTGATCGCAATTTGCTGGCCTATATTCGTCATCAGCCCCTGGAACTGGTCATGTTGCTGGTTTCTGTTCTGTACTTTGCTGACTTGCCATTAGTGAATCGGGCCCTAGCTTGGCTTGTTCCAGGAATTCGCCTGGATCAAGTTGGCTTGCTCTATCTGGCTGTGATTCAGGTCATGCTGATTGTGGTAACCCTTGTTAGTCAGGCCAAGAAGTATCAGTGGTTTCGCCGGGCCTCACTTGATCCAGGGATGATCATGATCCTGAGCTTTCTCTTAGCCGGAGGTTTGGGTACTGGCTTACTACTATTGCCAAAGGCAACGGTTCATTCGATTTCCGTAACTGATGCTCTCTTCACTGCAGTCAGTGCTATCTGTGTTACGGGGCTGTTGCCTTTTAATTTGGCTGAAACATTTACTCCGTTGGGTCAATTTTTTATCTTAATTCTGATCCAGGCAGGAGGGCTTGGCATCATGACCCTGACCATGATGTTTATGACTCTGTTTCCCGGCAGTCTTTCTGTAAAGGAAAAGATCCTTCTGGCAAAGCTGATCAGTGAAGATAACATCGGCTTGGTTAGAGATCTGCTTCGCAAAATTATCGTCGTTACTATCAGTATCGAGGCCATTGGAGCTGTAGCTCTTTACATTGCCGCGCGAGGATTTGATCAGCCTATAGACATGAACGTTTTCTATCATTGTATTTTTCATTCAATATCAGCATTTTGTAACGCTGGGATGACTTTATTCCAGGGAAGTTACGATCACATGGGTGCCAATGCTTTTTCCGCAATCTTGATGGTTTTGATCATCTGCGGTGGCTTAGGCTTTCCTGTTATTTCGGAAATCGTGACTCAGGCCCGTAGTCGCTACCCCATGAGGATTTATAATGTATCCGTAGCTACGAAACTTGTCCTGGTATCCTCAGTATGTCTGCTATCGGTAGGGACTGTTGTGGTAGCCTTACTAGAAGGACGAGAGTCCCTGTCTCATCTGCCGTTCGGGGAACAGCTATTTCACGCCAGCTTTTTCTCTGTTACCACGCGCACGGCAGGTTTTTCATCGTGGTCGTTGGCTGAAGTGAGTGCTCCGACTCTGATCTTTCTTATGATGCTGATGTGGATTGGCGCTTCGCCCGGCTCCACAGGTGGTGGTATTAAAACCCTTAATTTTGCAGTGGTATTGCTGAGCTTGCGCCAGCATATCAAGGGTCATCAGGGCTTGAATGTCTTTAGGCGGCGGATTAGCCCAGAATCTGTACTACGCTCCTTTAATATTGTGACCCTCACCATGATGATGTCGGCGGCATCTATGGCTCTGCTCTTTTTTATCGAGCCCCAACTAGAAGCCTTGCCTTTGGCATTTGAAATTGTCTCTGCAATCGGTACCGTGGGCTTGTCAGTGGGAGTTACCGAGCAGCTCTCTGATCTGGGCAAGTATTTGATCGTTCTTCTGATGTTTGTCGGACGCATTGGTCCATACACCCTACTTGTGGGCCTATATATGGAGCATTACAAACAGCGACATCGCTATCTTGAAGAAGATTTACAACTTTTTTAGAAAGATGAATACCGTATGAAAGTCAATAAAGTTGCGATTATCGGTCTGGGGCATTTCGGAGCTAGTCTTTGTGAGAAGCTCAGTGAAGCTGGAATCGAGATCCTGGCGGTGGATGCCGATGAGGATCGCGTTCGCGCCGTTGAACCCTTTTCGGCCCACCCTGTGGTATTGGATGGTCGAGACAAGCAGGGCCTGGCAAACTTGGGGCTTCAGGACATGGATGTGGTGATTGTTGCTATCGGAGAAGATTTCGAAAGTTCTGTACTCACTACGGCCCACTGTCAGGAGCTGGGAGTGAAGAGGCTCATCTCTCGAACGATGAATCCGGTACAGGAGCGGGTTATCTCTCTTATGGGAATCAAAGAACAGATTCTTCCAGAGCGGGATTCAGCCTTCAATCTAGCCTATCGCTTGGGCCTTGGCACCTGCCTTTCATTTATTGATATGGGAGACGGCTACGGTTTCTTTGAAGTGGAAGTGCCAGAGATCTTCGTCGACAAGAGCCTGGCAGACATCAAGCTTCGAGAGGAACATCAACTCAACTTGGTGACCTTAAAGCGACCGGATGCGTCTGGGGATGCGAAAGTCATCGGGGTGCCTGTGGTGGATGCTCCCCTGAGAGAGGGCGATATCCTTGTGCTCTTTGGCCATGGCAAAGACATCAAGAAGCTGATGTAGGCAAGGACCAGGGTGCGGTTATTCCTGGTCGATGATGCCGTGGCGCTTGCGGAAGATGTAAGTGCCAATAAACCCAACAATAAATCCTACGATATGAGCGCTCCAGGCAACCCCAGCCTGCTTGAAAACCACAAAATTGACCACATTCATGCCGAACCAGAACAAAATATAAAATAGTGATGAGATCGGAATTACAATCACAAGAAAAAAGCGGAGCAGGAACTTTGCTTTGGGAAATAGCAGGAGGTACGCGGCCATGATACCTGCCACCGCTCCGCTTGCTCCCACATGGGGAACGCCTGCTGGACCAGAGATCTCTGATGCGACAAAACCTAGAAAGCCAGCAAGAAAATATATCAAGAGGAAGTTGGCTGGCCCCATTAAGTCTTCCACATTATCGCCCATGATCCATAAAAAGTACATATTGCCTAAAAGGTGAAGAAATCCTCCGTGTAGAAACATGGAGTAAAGAATATTAGGGAAGGCAGGTGATTGCCCAGGAATAAAAGCCCAGGATTGAAACACTTCACCCAAGCCTGTGTTGTAGCTTAGCGCGAAAATCATGATATTAATGGCTATCAATGCAAACACGGTGACAGGGGTTTTGATCGGTCGTAAATTTCGCTCCAGTGGCAGGCTCGATAAGATTTGAAAAAGGATTTCTAGTTTGCTTGGATCACTCCGATCACCTGGGGTATTGAGATAACGTTTATAGAGAGTCTGAACCGCAGATTCTTGTAATCTCTTTTTGACATCGAGATAGCGCTGGGGGCGCTTTAACCTTTGCTTGATGTAGCGTTCAAGGTGTGGAATCTCTCCATAGTCAAACCATATGCCTTGGCAAGATAGACAGATATCGAGATGAAGCTCGTCACTTTGGTGCTCGATCTCTAGCATTTTGGATTGGCAATGAGGGCAGGTTTTTTGCTGCTCAACAGATCTCTTACGAAACATCTCACCTAAATTATGATACAGACTTTGACCGAGTCCTTCGCGCTTGTGAAAGCTTCCGTGGCAGCTTGAACAGCTATAGATATGATCGAAATATGAGAGAGGCGATTTATCATTGGGGCATTGCATCTGTTCATCCTAGTCACGAGCCAATCAGATTTTCCGGGCCTACTATACCTCAAGAAATTGCTTTTTTCTGGGAAAATAGTTCACGATGGACAAGTCTTGTCCATCGTGAATGAAGGAAGTTTGATGTCTTTAGGTATTATGAGAGCACCCGAAACGAGTGTTTCCTCTAAAGCCCCAAGGGGATTCGTAAGCAGGTTCTCCAAGCTCCAATAACATTCTCTTCGACAGTTTGGCGATGGCGGCAGAGATATTTCAAATAGGGGCCATTTTCCGGCGGTTTAGCTACTAGTATTTTTTTGAAACTGTGGCTACAAGTGGCTACATATAATAACTAGTAGATAATATTAGGGAAAAAATACGCTATTTTTGTGTATGGGCTGAATTCTTACCGAGAGGGAAGCCCGATGGCTAAGTTGGATGGCGGATAGGGAGTATATACGGTTAAGTGTTATATTGACGCCATCAAAAAGGCATGGTAAAAGTGGTGCTTTCCAGATCCTGGCTTACTTTAACACCTTCGCCTATGGGGAGGATTCATGCGATCCATACAAATTGTTGTAATTATGGGACTAATGTCTTCTTGCGGAGGCAGCAAGGGCGATAATGCGCGAAAATCTGAGCCACCTGTTCGAACTCCAAAGTATATTCCTGTTCAGGAGCCAGATAGTCAGGCACCAGCCCAGGATGCAGCCAATAATGGTGGGAAAACGGGCTCAGAAAACGATCAAGCTGTTATCGAAGAAACCACTTATACTTTGGTATACAGCCGAGAGGAACTCAAGAAAGTACTCGATACGCCACGGCCTCTTAGGAAGATCTCAATTCAATTTTCCGATCTTTCGTCCCTTTACAAAGACATAATCGAACCATTGGACCAAGACTTTGATCGGATCAATGTCTCTCAATGGGATGTTTCGAAAGTCGTTGATATGAACAGTGCATTTCAAGGGGCATCGACGTTCAATCAGCCCCTAGAAAATTGGGACGTATCTCATGTCGTTGATATGGACAGCATGTTTTTCTACGCGACGAGCTTTAACCAAGCTCTTGGCACTTGGAACACCTCAAACGTAACAGATATGAGCCTGATGTTCACCGGAGCAGAGGAGTTTAATCAGCCTTTGAATGATTGGGATGTTGCTGCTGTGATCGACATGAATGGTATCTTCCAAAACGCGAGCGCATTTAGTCAGTCACTTGAAAGGTGGGAGGTTTCCATCGGTGCAACGAGTCCCAACATGTTCGAAAACTCTGGTATGAATAAACTTCCAAGTTGGTTTCTCGATCAGTAAGCAGAGATCAAAGATTCATCCCAATTTGTTTCAGGGTCCAAAGAGGACCCCTTAATAGCTTGGTGACTAGCAAGCGCGATACTCGTAGTTGATACTAGAAATCTGAGATTGTGCTGCATCTTGGAAGAACAAGGCGTTAAACGCTTTGACTTCAATTCTTGTTTTAAATTGAATCGACTTAGAGCACGAAGAGCGGCTTAGGGACTTCTGAGTCACTCGCAACGCATCATCTTTCCGCGTATGATCTCTTCTGGGAAATATCCAGTCACCACTAGTCTTATGCTTGAGTGCTAGGCTCGCAAAACCAGCGCGTTTTTTGATATCGGCAAAGCCCTCCACCTGGAATTGATTGATCACAATATAGTAGCCGCGACGCATGGGGATATTAACTGTAATATCGCAGGTCTTTGATTGAAAGATCTTCCACTTGTCGACATCAATATTGAGATTGAAGAACTCAATATCACCCTCTTGAGCATCGAACTGGCCGTGTCGACAATCCTTGTCAAAGTTGACTCGAAATCCTCCTGCAAAGGCTGAAGAGGAAAGCATTCCTGCACATATAAAACTAAGTAGTATAGATTTTGTCATTGGTTTCACCTTTCAGGGCAAATTTGGTAGTTAAGGGGCTGCGGACTAATTGTATTAACAGTGATGGCAGCGACATCGTTGTTCTGCGGGTTGGTCCGTCTGACCACAATTGTGAACGTTGCGCTCAGACGAGACGGTGGCACACAGCCAAGCTCATCAGTTTGGTATGCAGCCGGCCAGTCCCAAGAAAAGTCACCATGAGAAAACAGGGTGGTTTCCATGCTTGGTTGAGCACCACTGCCAAAGTATCGGTATTGCCAGCGTACCTTTGCTTCAAAGTCTGGAGAGCTTTCTAGCCTGCCAGATATTTTTAAGCTACCTCCCTGGACATCGCGTAGATATGGAAGGAGGGGTAGCCAAGAAAGCCGACATTTAATGAGGAGTAGGTCTTGGTCTTTGTCTAGCTTCCAGGTCTGTGGAAAACTGACGGTGTCTGCAATGGGCTCAGGGCTATCGTTTGAATCGGGCCACGGTTGGCACCAGCTTTTCTCTGGATTGAGAGAAAACGAGGTGTTTTCCGCCTGACTCGCTGTACTTAACAACAATATTAAGAATAAAAAGCTAGGTTTCTGCATCTCATTTCCTCTCTCATCAATAGATTTTAATCGTGGGCCTAGCGGCAGCGAACATAGCGAATTTTGTAACGAACAGTGTTGGACTGCGCGCTGTCTTGGAAAAGGTCCGCATTGCGAGCTGTGGTAGTTAGTTTGGTGCGAAGAACGACTTTGCTATCACACTTGGAAACACCAATGGCTCTTTGTGCAACCAGAAGATTGCCGGTTTTGTTGGTGAAATCTCGAACTCCGCGAACTGTTTGGCCGTTGAATCGATGATTGACAAACATGCTAGCGAAGCCGCTGCCTTCAACCTGAGCGAAACCCTCTGCTTTAAAGTCGCTAACATTGATGGTAAAGCCGCGCTTCGCTGGGATCGTTGTTGTGATCACGCACTCGGCTTTGTTTTCACCAAATAGATCAAGACCTAATCCGAAGTACTCGACATCGGCTCCCTGGGCATCGAAGTCTCCTTGATCGGCGCAAGAGCCTGAGAAGCGGACATCGACTCCCGCCATAAGGTTGCTAGCCAAAAGAAGTGATGCAACAGTTCCAAGTAATTTCATAATAACTCCCATGAAGTAAATAATGTTTCTCTTACGCCTCCTAGACTACGGGGAGTGAAACCGAATGTCGTCTTCATCTATCTGATATTTGATGATGGGATTTGAAGTTATAACTATCGCCTCATGATCTGCAATGAGCCAAGGGTGTCTTAAAGCTGGGAAGCTTATGCTGTCAATAAGTTTAAAAGAGAGATTCTTACCAAAAATCAAAGAATTAAATTTGTAACTGACCGATTCCTACTTAGAATTCGAAAGGAAAAATGTCATGACGCTGAAGAAAAAAATACTTTTGGGGCTTGTATGTGCTGTCACAGTTCCCGTGGTCACAACATCTATCATCGTTTATTGGCAGTCTCGGGATTCCATAACATCACTAGCTGAGCAATCCCTGGAAGCGGTTAAAACTAATAAGGCCACCGCAGTTAAGGACTACTTTCAGACCATTCAGTATCAGGTCCAGTCACTAGCGGAGAATGATGCGGTGGTAGCAGCGACACTATCTTTTAAGAAAAGTTTTAATAATTATATAAAAGATAATAAGTTTTCAGAAAAAGATATTGAAAAACAACGCACCGAGCTAAGTCGATATTACGAGGGTGATTTCAGTGAGCAGTATGCTGCGAAGAATCGTGGCGAGAACCTGAATTCTCAAGCGCTTTGGGAGAACTTATCGGCGCGGGCAGTGGCTTTGCAATACCAGTACATATATAAAAACAGCCACCCCCTAGGGTCGAAGCACCTTCTTGATGCTGCTGAGGGAGATCAGTCGGCGTACGCTAAAACTCATCGCTCGGTTCATCCAGAAATCCGCAATTTCCTAGAACGTTTTGGA
Organism: Pseudobacteriovorax antillogorgiicola; assembly: GCF_900177345.1. NCBI lineage: Bacteria > Pseudomonadati > Bdellovibrionota > Oligoflexia > Oligoflexales > Pseudobacteriovoracaceae > Pseudobacteriovorax > Pseudobacteriovorax antillogorgiicola. The sequence goes on along the minus strand of NZ_FWZT01000003.1, from coordinate 154,067 downwards.
TATTACGACATCTTTATCGCAGATCGGGATACGGGGCATATCATCTACTCGGTATTCAAGGAGCTTGACTATGCCACATCGCTGCTTGATGGTCCCTACAAAGATACTGGGATAGCGCAAGTGTTTCGAAAGGCGAGAAACTTCTCTACAAAGGGCCAAACTACACTTACCGACTACCGATCGTACTTGCCGTCTTATCGAGACCCAGCCAGCTTTATCGCATCGCCGATCATCTCAAACGGGGAAACCGTAGCTGTGCTCATCTTTCAAATGCCAATCGATCGCCTTAATAGAATCATGTCTGATCGGGCGGGCTTGGGTGAGACTGGGGAAGCCTATCTTGTGGGGAGCGACGGTCTACCCCGTAGCAACAGTTTTCATAATGAGCAACGGAGCCTCAGCCGTGCTTTCCGCGATCCAGAAAGTTCTCGAATCGAATCTGAATCTATCCGAGAGGGAATTTCCGGCAACCAAGGAGTTCAACTCGGAGTTAACTATGAAGGCCAGAAGGTGATCAGTGCCTACGTTCCTGTTGATGTCCTTAACCACCGATGGGTTTTGATGGCAGAAATCACCCAAGGTGAGGCCTTTCAAAGTATCAGCGAGCTTGTAACAGCCATCGTGATTGCCGCCTTGCTGCTCATTGGCATCACCCTGCTGGTTGGATCTTTCCTCGTTACAAAGCTTGTTCAGCTTATTACTTTATCCGTCGATAGTCTTTATCATCAAACGCAAAACTTAGAGCATTCAGCTTCTTCGATGAAAGAAGAAACAACGAAACTGTCTCAAAATGTTTTGAGAAGCGCAGCTGCGGTACAAGAAAACGCCAGTTCCGTTTCAGAGATCAATAGCACCCTTTCCACCAATTCAGCTTTGGTAGATCGCGTCGTCGATCGGTCCAATGAAGTTCTGGAGCAGCTCTCTACAGCGGACCAACAGCTAGAAACCATGAACCATTCTTTTAATCGCATCGGTGAGGGTGTTGCAAAAAATAACGAGATTATCAAACTTGTAGAAGAAATTTCAACTAAGACAAAAATGATTAACGAAATTGTATTCAAAACGCAACTTTTGGCAGTGAACGCCTCCATCGAGGCAGCTCGTGCGGGGGAACAGGGCCGTGGCTTTACAGTTGTCGCTGAGGAAGTTACTAAACTTGCCTCGGTGAGTGGTGAAGCTGCGGAGCAAATCGATCGCTTGATTATCCATTCCCGAGAGATTATTACCGGCTTGATCAAAGAAAGCCAAGGAGTTGTTGGTCAATCAGAGACCAACGTTCAAAATTTCCGATCGGTGTTTGCGACAGTCACCCAAAATATTCGCCAGGTTTTAGAGTCTACCAAAGATATTGCCTCGGCCATTCGTGAGCAGCGGCAAGGGGTTGTGCAGGTAACAAGTGCGATGGAAGAAATTGATCGATCGGTGCAGGCGAATCAACAGCAAGCCCAGCAATCGCAGTTGCTGGCAGACGGTCTTCATGTTACAGCCGATAAGCTCGGAGAAATTCGCGATCAGTTCCTCTCGATTACTATGGGGCAAGGCCTCAAGCGACGCTCCCCAAGCCGAGCTCTCGCAGCTCCGATAAGTGCCACTCATAAGAATCAGCAGCCAAGCCGCGAAGTGGAAGAAGAATCCCTTGCAGATGATGATAGCTTCACTCCAGCTGCATAAAACCTAATTCCTTATCCGTAATTGCCAATGCTGAGCCACGCCTGCCGTGTTCGGATGCGTCGGGGTGTCATTGATATCCTGCCTAGGGCCTAATCTCATTTATATAATTAGGTATTTTCGAAAATATCTAAACCTGAGATCAATAATACCGATCCCTTGGTCGTTAACAGTGACGCTTACAGGGAACGGAATCTTGGGATCTTACGAGTTTTCTAGGGAAGCAGACACCCCAAAATATTTATCTCCTAATGCCTGACTGCCAGTGGAGTATCGATGACTAGCAAAAAAGAAACATCAAATTTGGATCTTGGGATCATTGGTAATTGCCAATTCAGTGCCCTTGTCAGCAGATCGGGGAATATTGAGTGGTTGTGTTGGCCTCGATTCGATTCGAACTTCATATTTGGGAGTTTGTTAGACCGTGACCGTGGCGGAAGCTTTCAAATCTGTTCCGAAGAGGGTGGTGCAGGGCGGCAGGAGTATATGGGCAATACCAATGTCCTACGTACGGTATTCGAGTGCCAAAATGGTTCCTTCGAACTGATCGACTTCGCCCCGAGATTTCAGCAGTACAACCGTTACTTTAAGCCCAAGACTCTGATACGCATTGTCAGGCCCCTTCAAGGGCGACCGCGTTGCAAGGTTCAGATCGATGCCAAGCTTAACTACGGCGAAAAAAGTAGCCCTCAGACTTTGGGGTCGAATCATATAGCATTTGCAGGTTATGAATATCCCATGCGCTTAACCAGCAATGCACCTTTAACCTATATTTCTTGCCAGAAGAGTTTTGTCGTGGATCGGCCATTTTATTTCGCTCTGACCTTCGGTCAACCCATTGAGGCCGATCTCGAAGAAGTTTGCCTCCATTTCATGGAAAAAACTTGTCATTACTGGGAAACCTGGGTGAAGCACTGCCATCTGCCCACCAAGTTTCAAGCTGAAGTGATACGCTCGGCTCTCGTGCTCAAGCTCCATCAGTTCGAAGATACTGGCGCGATCATCGCTGCAACCACCACAAGTATTCCCGAGGCGGAAGGAACTGAAAGAAATTGGGACTACCGATTCTGTTGGATTCGGGATGCGATGTTTTCACTTGCGGCGTTGAGGCGCTTGACTCATTTTGAAGAGTTGGAAAAATTCGTGCTCTACCTGCAAAACTTAGTGGAAGACTCTCGTCAGAAAGACTATTTCATCCAACCTGTTTATGCCATCGATGGCAATGGTTTCCTGATCGAGAATATCATCAAGCATCTCGATGGCTACTTGGGCAATCCTCCTGTTCGAGTTGGCAATCAGGCTTATGAGCATCTTCAATATGATGTTTACGGTGAGATTTTGCTGGCTATTAGCCCAATCTTTCTCGATAAACGGTTTTCATTAGAAAAAGAAATTGTTTCCCTGGATGTGGTTGATAAAATTATCGATCAGATCGAACGCTACCTGATATCTCCTGACGCCGGCCTATGGGAGTTTCGTGGCAAGGCTCAGATTCATACATTTACCTTACTTATGAATTGGGCTGGTCTTTTCGTAGGAGAAAGAATATTTGCTGATGCTAAGCAAAATGACCGGAAAAGTCGTTGCTCGAATCTCAGGCGAAAGATCGAATCCTTTATTGAAGAAAATGCTTGGAATGAAACTGTAGGTTCCTATACCCAGGCAGTCGGTGGCGACGACTTTGATGCTTCGTTGCTGATGATGATCAACATGGGTTATCTGAAGAAAGAGGATCCTAAGTCTCATCAGTTAGTAGACAAGATTCGCGAGAATTTATCTCACCCTTGCGGCTTGCTCCATCGCTACGTCGCAGCGGATGATTTTGGCAAAACGGATAACGCGTTTCTCATCTGTTCATTCTGGTTGGTCGAAGCACTGGCTCACCTTGATCGGCGGCAGGAAGCGATCGAGCTATTGGAGACACTCCTTCAGCATAATAATCACCTTGGTTTGTACAGTGAAGATGTGAATCCCAAGACAGGTACTCTGTGGGGTAATTTTCCACAGACATACTCTCACGTAGGCTTGATTAATGCTGTGTTTACCCTTTTCCCTAATCGAGGAATCTTATACTTAGAGGATGAGCCTAGCGATGACTAAACCCAAAAGGCAAATTTTAGTATCCAATCGCCTTCCTGTTTCGATCCGACAGGGGGACGATGACCAGGAACCAACCTTGCAAAGAAGCAGTGGCGGCTTGGTAAGGGGTCTCAATGTGATCCATCACGAAGCTGACTCTCTCTGGGTTGGGCACTTGGGGCAGATTGAAAATGGGGATCAGGAACTCACAAAGAAACTTCTCGATGAAGGCTTTGTCAATGTTGAATTAGATCCTAATATCTATGATCGTTATTATAGTGGCTATGCCAATGACACACTCTGGCCTCTGTTTCATAACTTCCTCGCGTCGATGAGTATTTCAGACAATCATTGGGATTCCTATCAGAAGGTTAACCAACAGTTTGCGGAAAAAATCATCGAAATACTACAACCAGACGATTGGATCTGGATTCATGACTATCAATTGATGCTTTTACCACAGATTTTGAGAGAGCATGATAGCAAGTTGAAGATCTCCTACTTCCACCATATTCCATTCCCATCAAGCGAGATTTTTAGTGCGATTCCTAGAAGACAGGAGTTGATGTGTGGTCTCCTCGGAGCCGACTATATAGGATTCCATACCAACGACTATGTCCGGCACTTCATGGCAACGGTGAAGCGAGTCCTAGGAGCAAAAACCAAGATCAACGAAATCAATCACGACGATCGATCGATCAAAGTCAGCGCCCATCCTTTGGGAGTTGATTTCGGTGCCTTTAGCAAACCCCATCCGCAGGAGACACCACCTCCCGCTAAGCTGAGTGATAAGGAAAGGGTTACTTTTTTAGGAATTGACCGCTTGGACTACACTAAAGGTATTCCTGAGCGATTGACTTCCTTCGCACGGTTTCTAGACCTTTATCCTGAATATATCGGCAAAGCACGGCTCACACAAATTTGTGTTCCCAGCCGCCAAGATGTTGATTCCTATGCAGAGATACGGAATCAAGTTGAACGCCTTGTGGGCAATATCAACGGTAAAGTCTCAAGTACCGACTATATACCAGTAGAGTATATCTTTCGGTCCATTCCTACTGCTGAGGTTATCGATCTCTATCAGAAAGCAGATGTTATGGTGGTAACGCCCCTACGAGATGGATTGAATCTTGTTTGCAAAGAGTATGTTGTATCGCGAACGGATTCAGACGGCTGCTTGGTGCTAAGTGAGTTTGCTGGTTCAGCCAGCGAGATGGGAGAAGCCTTGCAGGTGAATCCCTACGATATAGAAAATGTTGCTCATACCTTCAATAAGGCCCTACAGATGGGGCGTGAGGAACGTCAGGAAAGAATGACAGCCCTCCGAAAAAGAATGGAGGAGCATGATAATCGCTATTGGGCTCAGAATTACCTAGAGGCATGGTCACAACACGAAGATGGGGCCCGATCCAAATCGATCTATCTTAACCAAAGAAATCGTGAAGACTTAATCGATAAGCTAAGTTCAAAGCAGAAAATTCATCTATTTCTTGACTATGACGGAACTCTTGCTCCTATCCAAGATAGACCAGAGATGGCAGTACCCGATCAAAGACTTGACCGCTTTATGGGGCGACTGGCGGCTAGCAGCATGTTTGATGTTGCCATCGTCACTGGAAGACCTAAGGATTTTTGCGATGAATACCTCACCTCTTATAAAGTTCCTATTGCCGCCGAACACGGCTCTTTTATTCGCTTTCCAGAAGATGGAACTTGGGAAAAATCTATTGCGTTCTCAGGTGGTGATATTAAATCTCTCCAAGCTGAGATTCTAGATCTGCTAGAGTCGTGCCAGAAGGTTGTTCCTAGAAGTCACATCGAAGCTAAGGAAACTTGCATCGTCTGGCACTACAGAGAATCAGAACCTGATTTTGCTGATCAACAAGCTCATATTCTCGCTGACAGCCTAGAGCAAATGCTCAACAAGACGTCTTGGTCCGTTTATCATGGTAATAAGACTGTCGAGATAAGACCAAGCCTGGTTCATAAGGGCTTTGCCGTTGAATTCCTTCTCAAGAGCTTGGAGTGGTCGTCAGAAAAAGACAGCTTCTTGACTATTGGTGATGATACCACCGATGAAGATATGCATCGGGTCCATATCGATCATAATATTTCAATTCATATTGGTTCCGAGAATCCGTTTTCGAAATACTATCTGAAGTCGCCAGACGATCTCTATGAATTTCTGAACGACCTTCTGGACAAGTTTGAAGAAAGCCCCTCTCAGGCCAGTTAGTTCATGGTGGGGCTATAGCAGCTGGTATCCTCAAAACAGGGACTTAGGACGATCCTGGGAAAAGCGCGTATATTTGAGGTCACAAAACTGTGTCGATCTATATAACATATCGTAAAAATTACTAATTATGGGCTCTGGCTGTGAACCAGATACCAATTCTTACCATCTGGCCCTCCCGCCTATCACATTATAAATAACTGATATTATGGGAATAAAAAATCTGCCTTGGGGGTAAAACTTGGGTGTGACGTTTGCATAGTCACGGTGTTGTCTGTGTAGCAAACATAACGGAGTGGATACGAATGGCTCTCAATAGATTTCTTATAAACGCACTTATGATTGGTTTGGGAATGGGCGCTCTCAATCAATCCTGCTCTCAAAGACCAGGCGCTTTTCTTACTAGGAATAGTGATGATAAGCCATCTGGAGCAAAGGTGGGCAATCAAGAGTTCGAAGAGGTTTCTACCAAGGAGGCTGAAAGCTTTGACGCCGAGATGCAGAACGGCATCTTTGGTATGATCCTAAACGATATTAGCAAGGATAGCTGCACTGAGTCTCAAGGCAGGCCAGAGGTTCGTTTGATTACGGCTCAGGAATACATTAGCGGTGCAGAGGATGCCTTTGGAATCGATCTTGATGATGAAATCCTCATGCTTAACCTGCCAACTGACACCGTGGAAGTCTTAGGCTTTGATCATTTTAGCCAATTCAACAAACTTTCGAAAGAACGCCTGGAGCGATACCTCGATGTTAATGGTCGGGTTGCCAAGCAGGTGAGAGAGGAACTTGCCGCTAATGTGATCAACTGTGGCAAGGATGCTAAGGCTTGTATCCAAGACTGGCTAGAAGAAAATCTGCCAAAACTTTGGCGGATGAAAATCGACGGGGAGACCATTCAACGAGAGATGGCTAACGTTAATACCTTCGGCGCAGATGCTGACGGCTTTGCGATTCTTGCTGAACGGCTCTTGCTATCCCATAACTTTCTTTATCGAAAGCAACTTGGCCTTGACGGTACGCTCGATAGCTGGGAAGTGGCTTCGATCCTTGCTGATAGCCTTTGGGCTGGGCCCCCATCTGCTGAGTTAGTGAGTCTGGCCAATAATGGACGCTTGAACTCTGCTAATTCAATTCGCTCTCAGGCTGAAGCTATGATTGCAGATCCAATGTTCTATGATGGAGTGAAGCGATTCACTGAAGCATGGCTTACCACTAAGAAAATTGATCGCAAAGACTTTGCTGCTGCTGGAAACATGGATATCACTGATGATGTGAAGGCGAGCTTGAAAGAGGAGTCCGCGGGCTTCCTATACTATCTTGTCCGTTCTGGTCAAAATAAGTTCTCGGATATCTTCGATGCTGATTTTACTGTTGGTAATCAGGCCTTTGCTAACGTTTATAACCTAAGCCCCAGCAGCTCTAATGTAGATGGTCTGCCCAATGGGATGATGCCACTTCAGTTCCCCGCAGATCGAAAAGGTCTGGCGTCCCAGCCGAGCGTTGCTGTGGTATCTAGTAACTTGGAAACCACTAACCCACCGAAGCGCGGTAAGGAAATCATGGAGAAGTTTCTGTGTCAAACCCTAGAAACACCAGAGAATATTGCGGATGTGGTTGCGAATACGAAGTTTGATAAAGAGAAAAGCGTTATTGATGCTTTCGATGAAGCGACAAACTTTGGCACCTGTGCCGGTTGCCATTCCGTAGTCAACGGGCCAGGTTTTGGTATGGAAAACGTTGGATCTGACGGACGCATCAGAACCCAGGATGATCACGGCTTCGCTGTGATGGCCAACCTTCCAGGAAGTCTTTTGGTTTCTATGGAAAGTAAGAACGGAAAGCCTTTTTCCGGAGTGGCTGGTCTCAGTGAAACGTTAAAAGATACGAAGGAGGTCGAGGTTTGCTTGGCTGTTCAGGCCTTCAGAATGGTTTATGGACGTTTAGAGAAGGAGCAGGACACCTGTACGATTGCGAACGCCTACAAGCGATCCATCAGTACGGAACTGGAATTTGACAAGCTGTTTGTTGAGCTGATTGTACAACGTTCATTGCACACTAAATAATCGGGAGCCTGATCATGACAAAATTATCGCGACGACACTTTTTTAATTACGCTAGCCACACTTTAGTAGCAGCAGCCTTATGGCGAACCTTCCAGTCAACCAGAGCATTTGGTGCGGAAGGACGAAAGAAAATATTAATCTGTACCAATCCTAACGGTCATCACAACTCGCAGGATACTGCGGCAGCCCTACAAATGGGATTAGGCTCTAAAGCTAAAGCGCAAACGGCAATCTTGCAAGGTCTCGACTTTGAAGTGACCAGGGCTCATGGTGATTGGCATGCTGGTGAGATGTCCCTTTTGAGTTTCTCAAAAGACCAGAAGAGCCGGGTTCCATCGTTCTTTACCAGCCTTGGACTTTCCAATAACGATATTAAATACCTTGGTATCGATGTTGGCAACCGCCACTACGCTATCGACTCAGCTGGTAACCCCATCAATGCGATCGAAGATCCTTCGTTAGCAATGAGATCGTTCTTTGGGCGCTCCTTGCAGAGTGTTAACAGCTATGATCTAGCATTGATTGAGTCTGGCCGTAAGAATATGCTTGACCCTTGTCTCGATGATGTGAAGCGTTTGAGGAGTCTTCTAGGCCAAGATAAGGAGCTTTTCGATAACTACCTGCACCACTTGCAGAATCATTATGCCGAAATTGTAAAGCAAGAAGAAGCGAAGAATGGCAATAATGGTAGCGATGGTGGCGGTAATGATGGCGGTGGCAACCCTTCCGATCCGGGTAACTCCAACGGCGGTGGTGGTGCTGGAGAGCCAGGAAGCAGATTTGAAGCGGCTACCTGTAATAAAAATGCTCCACTCAGCGGTGGTAGCTCCGTGGAAGCAAAGCATGAAGACATGCTTGAAGTTGCCTATCAACTGATGGCTTGTGATATGGCTCAGGTTGTTGTGGTTTCCTTTTTAAATAACAACACCGATCCTCAGCATAACTTAATCCACGGTAATGGTGGACAAGATGGTGGCGCCTCCTTTAAGGCCTTTACTTCAGGAGTTCAAAGCCGTGTTGCCAAGCTTGCGAATCGCTTGTCGGAAGGTGACTACAACATCCTTGATCGCTCAGCTGTGGTCTATATGAGTGAGGGTGGTGCTCATGCAGATAGCCCTAGTGGTGGATTCAGCACGGGTCACCCTACCGCTAACATCCCTTGTGCGGTTTATGGTAGTCTTGGTGGCGCGATTTCAAAAAGTGGCATTATCAATGTCAATGGTCAAACCAATCGCAATTTGTGGCGTCAGCTAGCTGATGGCATGTCAGCTTCTGGAAAAGCAGACCTTTCTGCGATCGGTGGTGACGGAATCTCGCCTATAGGCATCTAAGTTCGAGGCGCAAAAATTAAAAACCCCCTGCGGAATCGATCCGCAGGGGGTTTTTGCATGAAAAGTTAGAAATTAGTGGCTGTCGATGAAGCCACGGTCTCGCATCAAAGACTCTGCTTTAGGGTCTTTACCGCGGAAGAGACGGTAGGCTTCGTTAGGATCTATGGCGTTGCGTGGAGCAAAAAGGTACTTCACCAATCGTTGACCAAGATCTTTGTCATAGAAACCACCTGGGGCAGCTTGGAACGCTTCTGCTGCATCTGAGGTAAGTACCTCAGCCCAAAGGTAACCGTAATAGCCAGCAGCATAGCCTTCGCCGGAGAAGACGTGGCCAAAGTGTGGTGTACGATGGCGCATCACCAATTCTTCGGGCATTCCTAACCCTGCCAAAGTTTCCTTTTCGAATTTGCGAGGGTCGATACCTTCTGGGTCAGTAGTGTGGAGTTTTAAGTCGATAATAGCGGATGCTAAATATTCAGTTGTTCCAAACCCCTGGTTGAAGTTCGAAGCCTGTTTGATCTTTTTAATCAGACTAGCTGGCATTGGCTTGCCAGTTTTATAGTGTTTCAAATAGCGATTGATGACTTCATCAGTCAACAGCCATCGCTCTAGGAGTTGCGATTGAAACTCGGTATAGTCACGGACACCGCCATTGAGTGTTGGGTACTTAACGTTGGATGCTAAGAAGTGCAGGGCATGACCAAACTCATGGAAGAATGTATTGGCATCATCCCATGACACCAGAATGGGTTCACCCGGCGCTGCTTTAACAAAGTTTGAGTTATTTGAAGACAGCACATTGGTAGCTTTGCCATCCATATTGGTGTGGCTTCGGTAGCTGGTCGCCCAAGCACCAGAACGTTTGCCTGGCCTTGCATAGGGATCGAGGTACCATAAGCCAACGTGTTCGTCAGTGGAAATCTTTGTCACTTCCCAGACGTTCACATCGGGATGGAATACCGGCACACTTCCTTCTTTCACTGGGGTGAAACGGAAATCGAAAAGGCGGCCAGCAACATAGAACATAGCGTCAGTCAAGTTATCAAGCTGGAGGTACTTCTTCACTTCATTAGAATCGATATCGTACTTTTTCAGGCGCACTTTTTCAGCGTAGAAGCGATAGTCCCATGGCTTTATCTTGATATTCGCTTTTTCTGCATCTGCGATGGCTTGCATGTCTCGAACTTCTTCCTCGACACGATTGATCGCTGCTGGCCATACTTTTAAGAGCAATGCTTCCGCTTGCTCTGGAGTCTTCGCCATACGATTCTCTAAGCGCCAGCTAGCGAAGTTTTTGTAACCCAAAAGCTGGACCCGCTCGTGACGAAGCTTCAAGATCTGAGAGATGATCTGATTGTTGTCATTTTCGTCGTTGTTATCGCCGCGGTTATAGTAGTTATTCCAGACTTTTTCCCGCAGGGCACGCTCTGTGGAGAAGCGTAGAAAAGGGTCCATGGATGAACGGGTGTTGGTAATCGCGTAAAGTCCAGGCTTGCCATTCTTCTCTGCGATTGCGGATGCACTCTTTACAAAAGACTCTGGCAATCCAGAAAGCTGATCTTTCTTAAGATAAAGAATATAGTTTTCTTCGTCAGCGAGAATGTTATTGCCAAATTGTACGTAGAGTTCTGCGAGTTGGCGATTGATTGCTGCAAAACGCTCTTTGTCCTTGCTATTCAGCGTAGCGCCATTGCGAGCAAATCGATCGTAAACCAGGGATACAAGGCGCTGCTCTTCTTGACCCATTTGCTTGACAGCTTTGCTTTCGTGAACTGCTTTAACGCGATCAAACAGCTTCTGGTTTTGAGTGATTTTAGAATTGTAAGCAGAAAGTTTAGGTACTAGCTGCCGTTGAATGTTACGGAATTCTGGGGACGACTTATTAGCTGCCCAGATTCCGTAGTAGGTAAAAAGCCGACCCATATCCCGATCAGCCTTCTCAAGAGCCACAATGGTGTTTTCAAAAGTTGGGGCTTTGGAGTTACTAGCGATCATATCAATTCGTTCTAGGTGCTGCGCAGTAAGATAGTCAAACGCTGGCATCAGATCATCGAGATTCATCTTATCGAAGGCTGGTACGCCTTGGTAGGGGCCTTGCCATTCTTGAATCAGAGTGTTTTGAGCAATCTGCTCACTACCCGTTGCCGGGATGACTTGTTTTTCTGTGGTAGCGCATGAGCTTAAGTAGGTGGCTGCAGCAATTGCAAGCCAGTGTTTTTTGCGTTGCACGGTGATGTCCTTTCCATGATTGACTCGACATGGTGCCAAATTGCCTATGGATGGCAAAATGAGCTGGACATAGTCATACGATATTGTTTGAAAAATGCCTATGAAAGATTGGAACTATTTGATTGTTTTACAATAATTTCTTTCAGAGCCGAACTTTTGTGTGTACTAATGGCGTGAATTAGGTAAAAAAATAGCCGCGAGGCTATTCTCGCAGCTATTTTCTAAGATCGTTATGCTCCGGAGACCTAACTTGGATTGCTTCCGTCTCGCCTTGCAGCTTGTGCCATGTCATTTGCAGCAATAAAACCAAAGGTCATGGCCGGGCCGATCGTTGATCCAGCACCAGCATAACTCCGTCCCATAACAGAGCTACTCGCATTCCCAGCAGCATATAATCCTGAGATAGGAGACCCATTGGGTCGTAACACCCGTGATCGTTCGTCGGTTCGTAAGCCTCCCTTAGTGCCTAAGTCTCCTGGCACCACACGGAAAGCATAGAACGGCGGTAGGCAGATGCCCCCTAGGCTTGGGTTCGGGCTTACACCGGGATCAGCATAATAGCGATCGTAGGCGTTCTCGCCGCGGCCAAACTCGGGATCAACTCCTTCTTTTGCGTAGTTGTTGAACCTATCAACTGTTGCTTCAAGTGCTTCAGGAGATAGTTTGATTTTTTTTGCTAAACCTTTAAGGGTCCATGATCGGGTGACTGCTCCACTTTCATACCATTCTTTCGGAAAGGGAAGGGCTGGGAGAACGTCACGGAACAGGTAGCGATTGCGATAGTTCTGATCGGTAATCATCCAGATGGGGAGCTCGCCATCAATAACGTCTTGTTCGTACATTGCATTGACAACGTCGTGGTAGGGGCTCGACTCATTGACAAACCGCTGAGCGCTACCGTTAATAATGATGCTTCCAGGTAAAGAACGCTCTGAAAGGCAAAAGTAAGGTTCATCTTTTGTAAGAGGAATCGTTGGTCCCCACCAGGCATCGTCCATGAGTTCGAGGTCAGCGCCGATTTGTTCACCAGCAAGGATGCCTTCACCCTCATTAGCCCGGCTACCCAAAGTCCAATCGATACCAATAGGGCCTTTTTGATATTCCTTACGCATAGCTTGATTTCGTTCAAATCCACCAGTAGCTAGGATGACTCCCGACTTAGCCTTTAGTAAGGTATTCACGCCCTTATGAGCAACGACGACTCCGTTCACATGGCCTTTTTCATCTAGGCTTAGGTCTAAGAGCGGAGTCTCAAGCCACACTGGGACTGCCTTTTGCTTTAGTCCAACGCGAAGCCCAGCTGCTAGTGCCTGGCCCATGGTGAGTGGATCGACTCCCTGTGCTTTGGCCTTAACAAAACGACCAATCGCCTTGGCTCCTGTAGCGATGCCGGTGCCGGTCACGGTTGCTAGAGTTAGCCACTTGTAATCTCCACCAAATACAACGACTCCAGGAGGTGTGGGAATATAGGGTGGTTCGAGGAGGTCTCGATCCTCACCTAACATGCATCCATCGAAAATCTCTGGTTCGATGGAAGCTCCCTCTGGCTTGGCACCATAGAAATTGGGATAATAGTCAGAATAATCCTTCATCCAACGAAAATCGAGAGGAGTCGTTTGCCGGACAAACGAAATCATTTCTGGCCCTGCTTGAAGAAAAGCTGCCTGCTTAGCCTGAGGAACATCATCACCTACAACTGCGGCTAGGTATGCAGAAGCTTCTTCGGGAGTATCTTGCACCCCCACCTCATCGAGGATTTCGTTATTTCGAATCCATATACCACCCCCAGACCGAGCGGTCGAGCCTCCAAACTTAGAAGATTTCTCTATTAAGACCACGCGCAATCCTTCGTGGGCAGCTTTTAGAGCAGCTGTCATTCCAGCAGCTCCAGAGCCAACGACAACGACATCGAACTCCTGCTCTGCTGCAAAGGCGGTGAAGCCTTCGAGCTTGATGATCCCTGAAGAAGCAATCAGACCACTGGCCATAGCATTCTTTATAAATCGACGTCGGCTAGCAGTCGTCGTTTCGTTTGGAAAGTCTGTCATTAAATATCCCCGTCTTTATCGTTGATCCAAATGCAATAAGTTTTCAAAAATAAAAATCTGGATCTTTGATACGATAATTCAAACTTTGATGCATCCAAATACCGGCCTGTTAAACAGAAGATAAGCAATCTTAACTTTCGTTTGCTGGCTTGCCTAAATCTTCACATTCGATTTTAATTTTAAAATCGATTTAGGAGCTGATTTGATTTCGACTTGATGATTGGTCCAGAATCTTCAAAAGTTTTAGTATGGGGCCAATCATTGGGATCGAGCCGTTTTCCATCAGCTTAACAAGCTGTATCGCATTTTCACCATGAATACCCAGTATGCGGGCCATATCCTCGTAAGATAAATTGAGGCGTTTGCGAACATGCTTGAGAATTAACGAATCGTGGAAGTCGGCACTGAAATAGCTCTCGATATTTGCGTCAACTTCCTTCTCGATGAGAATTTGAGTCTGCAAATAGAGTGATAGCGGCATCTCCTCTTTGTTGTTCAAGAAATCTTCGATCCTATCATTTGATGTGTCGAGATATCTTGAAAGGGCCTTCGTGGACCCGATAAGATTTAAAGCGATTTCTATCACCTCTTGTTGGCTGATCAACCCATGTCTCCTCGAAAGTTTACGTTCGCATTGTGTGTGAAATATCTCGCCAAAGAAATCACAAAATGCCTTTTAGAAAAAGGGAAACCAAAGATTCAAAATAATTCTGTCCCTGCTTCTAAGTAAAATCGATCGCATTACGTTTGACAATAATTATGTGTTTTTGATCTTGAAATAAATTTCAAAAAACAAAAGACTAAGCTCATCGTTTTTAAAACAGAAAAAACACCACATGGGATAAAGGATCTGATATGGAGCTTCAAGTTCTTATAAAAGAAGGCATAGACCAATGGCTAAGCAAGAAACCAAAGCAAAGATCTATTCACTCACTCGCAAAGAAAGCTGGTGTTAAATATTCGACATTGATTTCGGTTTACAACAATGTCATCAATCCGCAGATTGAGAAACTTGTGCCGGTTTTGCTGATGGTTTTCGGAAGTCATCGCACTCGACAAATTCTTGCGACCTACCAACCTTCATTACTAGAAGTGTTTACTCAAGTTCTGGGAGCGGATAGATCCAATCAAGATGATGGTGACGATACCCTTTACGAACTTTTAGAAAAAACAGAATATTTTGTAGTGTATCTATTATGCATCACAACTGGGGTTAGCCGTGAAAATATCGCTCGCTTATATGGAAAAACACACCTTAAGGCATTAAAAGACTTGTATGATTTAAATTTCGTGGAGTATGATAACGGCAGATATCTCGCCAAGAAATCTTTTGTTAGCTTTCCATCGGTTCGAAAAATAATGTCCTTCGTACCACATCTTGTTTCGATGTTTGATGACGACAATATTGGTAAAGGAGGAAATGCTTTTATGTTTGCGGAAAATATTTCCGAGAACGATCTTCAGAGAATTCGAGACTTAATGGAACGATATAATCGAGACCTGAAGAAAATTTTAGATAGCTCTGATGCAAGCGGTGAGCTTTGCTGGTATGGCGTGAACTTTACAAACTATGTAAATCCCAATCGAATAGAGGACATTGATATATGAAGCTTTCATTCAAAAAAATATCTCTTCTTGTTGTTCTGTCTGAGCCTTTGTTTGCTGGGGGAATGAGTGGTGGCGGATTTATGCGGCGCTTAACTCCAATGGTAACTGAGCATACTTACGAATTACGATCCAATGATCAAGATGAGAGGCATCTCTCTCAACTGATTATCATTGGTGAATATATAGATTTAGACGACAAGCATATGTTGATTTATCAAGATCCTGAAAATGGTTTGATCTACGTACTCGAGAAGGCTGAGTAGACCTCTCCTACGTTCTATGATGTCCTTCGTCACCGCGTGATTGCCATGTTTGGCCTTAGGGCTGTGTAAGCGGCGCTTGCACAGCCCCCTTTTCGTTTATTACAATTACAAAGACATGATTTCGTAGTAGCGTGCGATCTTCTTGGCAGCTAGTGCATATGCTGCTGTTCTAAGATCAGGCATATCGCGGCTAGCTTTTAGCTGAATAATCTCGTTAAGGGCATTCTTCATCGTGTCTTCAAGTCCGGAGTTAATCACTTCTAGTTCATCAGCACCGAAGTTAAACTTTTGTGCGATCTCAGAAGGTATCGGCTTATCAAGAAGTTTTTCAAATAGCTGTAAAACTCTTTTGCCGCGCATATCTTCGAGCTTTCGATCCATGCGGCCGAACCGAATGTGAGATAGGTTTTTAATCCATTCAAAATAGGAAACTGTGACCCCGCCTGCATTTAGGTAGACATCTGGCAAAACTAAGATACCCTTTTCGTTTAAGATTTTATCACCGGCTGTGCTGACCGGGCCATTGGCAGCCTCTGCTATAAGCTTAGCTTTGATGCGAGGAGCATTTTCTTCGGTAATCTGGCCTTCTAGTGCGGCTGGTATCAGAATATCACAAGGGTGTTCCAGTCCTTTCTTAGAATCTTGATAGTAGTCTACATCTGGGATATCCCGCACAGAACGGGTTTTTAGAAACTGCTTATGAATCTCTTCGACGTTGAATCCGCTCTCGCGAAGAATGAATCCATCACGTTCAGCAATGCCGATAATCTTTGCGCCTGCTTCCTCTAGAAATTTAGCCGAGTGATAACCGACATTGCCAAAACCTTGGATAACGACAGTCTTGCCTTTAATTCCAGGCTTTATTCCAAATGGTTTAATAAATTCGTCTTGGTTGAGTAGTTCCTCAAGACCGAAAAAAACTCCGCGTCCAGTGGCTTCCGTACGGCCACGTATTCCTCCTTGTTCAACCGGCTTTCCAGTGACACAGCCTAGAGCATTGATGTCTTGGGGCCTGAGACTTCGGTACTCATCAGCTATCCAAGCCATGGTTCGAGCATTGGTGCCCATGTCTGGAGCAGGAACGTTTTCTGCCGGGCTGATGAAAGATCGCTTTGTCATCTCGCGAGTGAAGGCGCGGGTGATTTTTTCGAGCTGTTGATCGTTATAGCGACTTGGATCGATGCAAAGACCACCTTTAGCACCTCCAAATGGAACATCAACGATCGCACATTTATAGGACATCAATGCGGAAAGAGCTTCGACCTCATCTTGATTGACTTCGAGGGCATAGCGGATACCTCCTTTGACCGGCAGTCGGTGCTCACTATGGACTGCCCGCCATCCAGTAAAAACGTCAAGTGAGCCATTGAGGCGAACAGGAAACTTTACTTGGATCACACTGTTACAGAACTTGATCTGATCGATCACATCCTGGGAGATGTTCATCAGCTTGGCTGAAGCAACAAAGATATCATTCACATTTTGACTAAAGGAATACGTTTCACTCATCTCTACCACCTTTAATTCTGCCGTACAAGTTTACGGGGATGCAAATTCGCACCCCTATTACTGCTAGCGATTCTAGCACAGAAAATCAAGGTACAGCAGATACTGAAGGTATTCTGAAACAGCAATGGTTGGTTTATGTAGGTAGACTCATACAGGTTGCTAGCAGAATAGCGGGATTCTCCCTATCGAATAGCATTGAATACCCTCTAGCGACGGCTTTCCTTGGTGGTGCTACCTCTGGAGGCAGTTGCCGGCACGGGCCTTGCTTCGAAGGTTTTTAGGGAGAGCGATTCAACTTTTGGTAAAGGAACCCTTTTTATGAAGTTTACAGATATGAACAATTTAGAAGTCATTGAAGCGACGATGGATCAGGAAAATTTACTCGTTTCCCTATTTTTACCTTTCGGTATTCCTGGGCACGACGAAGACGAATTAAAAATTGAGCGAAAGAACACCTTAGCAGCGGCCAAAGAGAGGTTGAGCGACGATCCAGATCCATTTTGGGCGGAGGCCCTCAAAGCAGCGACAAACGATCTAGAGGCCCTGATTGCAGGAAAACTTGAAGCGAGTCCACTACCTGCCCCATTTACCGTTGCTTATTACTTTAATAAATCAACAGCGATTCGAACCTTTATCGCTGATAGCATGACATCTTATGTGTCATTTGCTCCTTTTGCCGAACTTGAACCTCTGGTCTATAACGAATGGGCGGCCGAGCCATATATTGTTTTACAACTCGACCCAGAAAATCCCAGTTTCCTCGAAGGGCAGGGAACTCGGCTAGAGGGGATGAAAATATCGATTCCCGACAGCCTTAGAACAAGCGTTGGCGATAGCCTTGAAGACTTTCATTTTAAAAAACTTATGGACACTACAGATCGCAATCGGAGCGGAGCGCCAGATATCGAGAAAAGATCACAATCTGACGTTTTTGGTTATGGATCTCGTCAGAATTCCCAGCAAGACAACAACCGAAGTTACTGGCTGAAGATCATCAGTCTGCTGATTCGATCAAATATCGACGCGGAGAGGCATGTCTTTATGCAGGGAGATGAACGCCTGTGTCTAGAGTTTATTCATCAGAACAGCGACCTTCGCATCTCGAAGGATAACTACTTAGGTATGCCCAAAGAGAGAGAAAGCAACCGTGATCTCGGACAAAAGATTCTTGAAATTATCGTCGACAGAAAATTGAATGATGCCGAGTCTAGCATGGCAAGTAAACGCTTAGAAAAAGACGGCTATCAAGTCTTGGACCTGGTGCGAACAGGCCAAACTCGTGATCTCTTTATTCAGCAGCTGGATTGGTTCCACGATCATAACCACCCCAGCGATCGCTACCAGTATGAAAATCCACGGTCGGCGATTATTGCTCGGGCATTAAAATATCAGACAAAGATTCACTATATTCGAAATGGAATACCCAACAAACATCATATGGCAGCAGTAGCATACTAGGGCATGGGGAAAGACGTTTCCCCTCTTTTCTCGTCAGCTGCATTCTGGCGGATTCTTCTTTGGAGTCGCCAGAAAACTATTAAAATACAATAGTTTAATCCTCCCAATTGCGACTCGGTAGATCTTACCTATTTAACGCTCAATAGATCTATAATTGTACCGAACTAGATTTCATCGATTGGGAGGAGGGCTCGATGTCAAAAGCTTTGATAATGTTCACAATATGCATCGGTATCGTATTCGGATGCGATTCGACTGATGATACTTCCGATTCCGAAGCTGCTGAAGCCTATGATACGCGGACAAGTTTCGATACAAGGTGCGAAGCTGTAACTGCTTCAGTAGACGATGCGGGGTTCACTAGCGTTGCGGTTACTTGCGATGATAATTATGCATATATTACTTCCGATACCTATCCCGACCACGATTTGATGAATGGTATCACTGGAACAAACGAACAGATCCCAGTTCCGGCTAAGGACTATAGTGCACCCATAAAACTTAGTCCTGAAGGCACAAGCAATCTCACCACCATTGATGCGGCTTTAGGAGTCGCCGTCAATGGAGTTCCTATCTATGACTATTCTGCTGCTGGAGAACTCGATGTAGAAACCTACGACGAAGCCGTTGATACAACACTTCTAGGGCAACTCGATAATTGTGGAGGGCACGCTGGGCGAGGGGATGATTACCATTATCACGCGAGTCCAACTTGTATGATTGAGAACATGTCCAATTCTGGGGATAGTGCTGTTATAGGTTGGGCCTACGATGGTTACCCCATTTACGGCAACAATAACCCAGATGGTTCGACGATAACAACAGGAGAGCTAGATACTTGTAATGGTAAGTCAGACGAGATCTATGGCTATCGCTATCACACGTCGGAAGTGGCTCCTTATATACTTCAGTGTCTTCGGGGAGAGATCGATGATTCTGTGTTACCAAGAGTAGCTCCCATGCAAGGGCGCACGGATGGTCGTCCTCCGGAAGGTGGAGTTACCAATCTCACTCATACCATCAGCAATGGGGGCACTCGTTTGGAATATACCTATCAGAATCAAACATATTATCTGCAGTATAGCGAGAGTGATACCGCTAATTGCTATGATTTTGAAACCAGAACTGTAACCAATAATGGTGAAGTCGTTGTGGGGGAGTACTGCCGTGAATAGTCGCTTATATTACCAGAAATCGCTCGCGGCTTTGATCTTGCTCCTTGCTAGCTATGGAACCTACGCTCATACAGTAAAGGAAAATTCCGCGAAAATCACCGCTCGGCATGGGGCA
The DNA here is from genome assembly GCF_900177345.1 of Pseudobacteriovorax antillogorgiicola. NCBI lineage: Bacteria > Pseudomonadati > Bdellovibrionota > Oligoflexia > Oligoflexales > Pseudobacteriovoracaceae > Pseudobacteriovorax > Pseudobacteriovorax antillogorgiicola. Next base: position 134,285 of record NZ_FWZT01000003.1, on the reverse strand, counting down.
TTAGAGTTAGAGCTACGAATCCATGAAAATCAGTGGACAAATAAGTTCGCTGTCGGGAAATTAGATGACAAGATTCTGGAATCGACCAAGCTAGTTATCAATGAGAAAAAGGTTCTTTTAAAGCCTAGGCTGATCGAAAAGAAAGGCAGTCACTATTATATCAGGTACTTTGCGACGAATGCTGTGGCCAATCAGGTCCTCAGTGCAGAGCTAGACCTACCTTCGGAGTTAGGTCCTATGATCGTGACTTTTATCAGAGCGAATACTAAAACCATTGGTAAGCAGGCAACCGTCAGCTTTAAGTTTTAATTGAGCAGAGTCTGGGAAAAGGAGTTAAACTTGATTGGTAATTTTTTTAGAATATTAATCTTGCTTGGGTATGTGTCTCTAGGCCTTGGAGTTGCGTCTTGTGGTGACGACTCTTCAGATGATGACTCCACATCCAGCACGGAGGACGATGATTCTGATGAAACGTCTACGTTCACTTTAACTAGTTCTGCTTTCACAGGTGGAACACTGCCAGACGAGCTAAAGTGTACTCGGGATGGTGGAAGTGGCATTTCAGCACCTCTCTCCTGGACAGGATCTCCGTCGACGGCTGTCGAGTTCGCCTTGATGATGTATCACTATCCTGATAATTCCAATGAAGAAACAGATGATCCAAGCACATATTGGTTGCTTTGGAATATCCCCTCGGACACTAGCTCTCTGTCTGAAGGAAATACAGAAGGCGTAGGAACTCTAGGTAGCGATAAGGATAACGTCGAAGCAGCTTACACTGCTCCCTGTTCTCCAGGAGATGCAACCCATGAGTATACGATTCGCCTCTATGCCTTAAGTACGGCGGCCGATCTACCGGATTCCGATAGCGTTAGCGTACAATATACGGAGTTTATAGCTGGAATCGACGGAAAAGTGGTTGAATCTGCCGACCTAGAGTTTACCAATTGATGACAAGGTGTTTGGCAGGTAGGTTCCAAAATGTCTATGGAACTGCCTAAAAAGTAATGTTTTCTGGCGTGGGGAAGACGATAGGAGAGGAAACGAAGAGGTTTAACCTGTGTCTGAACTGAGCTTTGCCAAACGACTCATCGATCATACAGAGATCCCATCGGCGATTGTCGATCGGGTTACCTTGAGCCTTATCTGTTGCAATCAGAACTTTCAAGAGTTTGTCTCTCGAAGAAATCTTCCTCTTAAGTTCGGTCGTTTGGATCGAACAAGACTTGGCTGGCGAGAACATCCAGAGATCAAGCTAACAGAGCACAAGGGCAACGGTTTTTGCTTGATTCAACTCGATGTGCAGCTGAAAGAAGAGCTAGAGCAAGCCCAAAGGCAGATTAAACTTGATCAGATGATCGAAGAAGCATACAAGATACAGCTGGAAAATCATGACTTTCTACACAAAGTATTTAACACTGTTGCCACAACCCTAATCGTTGTTTCTACTGAGGGGCATATCGTACATATCAATCGTCACGCAGAGAAGCTCCTCGGGTGGGATGCCGCAAATTGCCTCGGTCTATCGTTCTTCGATGTTATCGAAGATTCCAACGGTATTCCGCAAACGTTTGATAGCTTTAAGTCCTTAGAATCAACTGAAATTGATTTTGCAGTTGGTAACTCCAGGGTCACGATGCTGGTATTCACCAACCCATTCTACACCAAGAGCGGCAATCTAAGTGGTTTCGTGTGCAGCGCCAGCGATATTACCAGACTCAAACAAGTGACCGAGGAATTGATCGAGGCCCGCGATCGAGCTCAGGTCGCAAGTCGAGCAAAAAGCGTGTTCTTGTCGAATATGAGCCATGAGTTGCGAACTCCGCTCAATGCCATCATTGGCTATGCGGAGCTAGCTGAAGAAGATATCTTGGATGGTGAATTTGATGGTCTCAATGAAGCTATCAATGTGATGAAAAAGTCGGGATACTATCTGTTAGAGCTTGTTAATGGTGTGCTCGATCTGGCAAAAATAGAAGATGGTCGAGCTGAGGTCAACGCCACAGACTTTTCCTTAGAAGGCCTAGCTAAACAGATTCAAACGATGGTAGAGCCATTGGCGATTAAAAAGTCCAATAGATTTCAAATTTCACTTTCGGGGGATCAACCTCAAATTTGGAGTGATCAGCAAAAATTGAAGCAAGTCCTCATTAACCTCATTGGGAATGCTTGCAAGTTTACCGAGAACGGCGTGATCGAGCTTTGTATCAGTGAAGAAAGTGATGGAGTTCGCTTTGCAGTTCGAGATACCGGTAGGGGTATTCCTCCTGAAAAGAAAAAGCTAGTGTTCGAGCGATTTGGTCAAGCTCATGATGTAAATAGCCAAAAACTTGCTGGCACCGGGCTAGGGTTGACCATAAGTCAATCTCTGGTAAAACTTCTTGGAAGTCAGGGGATTGAACTGAAAAGTGAGTTAGGGAAGGGGAGTGAATTCTCCTTTTTGATTCCACGGGTGAAGATGACAGACGAGGCCATGGATGCCTTTAAGGTACTTATCGTGGACGATGAAGCTGCAATTCGTGAATATTTGATCGACTGCATCGGCGATGGGAGTATCAAGTATTTTGAAGCCGAGAATGGTGATCAAGGTTTAAGTCTATTTATGACGAAAAAGCCTGACCTAGTACTCACGGATCTTCATCTCCCTCATAAAAGTGGTATCGAGTTCATTGAAGAGATCTCACCGACGGAGACTCCCATTTATGTAATCTCCGGAACGTCGATCGATTCTCTCAAGGATAAGTGTCAACAGCTTTCGGTGAAAGGGTTTATTGAAAAACCGTTTTCACCGGATGAGATTCGGGATATCGTCAGAGACCTGCGTTCACGGGATGTGGCTTAAATTGGGAGTGACTATGGATTTGGTGAACCAAGTTTGTTTTGAAAAACGACATCAATCTCAGTGTTTTTGTTATTGTTGTTGATCTTAAGCTCACCACCGTGCAGATCGATGATTTTTCGGCAGAGTCCAAGGCCAATACCGGTTCCGCCTTTGTCTCGCTTGGTTGTGAAGAATGAGTCGAACATGTGCTCTTGCACCTCTTTGGGTATGCCGTGACCTGAGTCGATGACGCGGATGAATGTGTATTTTCCGATGTCGATGGCCTCAATTTGTATCCATTTCTCTCCAAGGTTTTCGATGGCCTCAATGGAGTTTTTTAAGAGGTTGGTCATAACTTGCATGAGCAGGTTGCGATTGCCGACGATATGAAAACTGGACCTTACATCGTTTTCAATGGTAACGTTTGCTTTTTCTCGGATCGGGTCAACTAAGGCGACCGATTCATTGATGATGTCTTTAAGGTCAACGGTAGTAAGCTCCAGCTCATCCACCAAGATACTTCTCATATCGTTGAAAATACTTTTAATACGTTCGACATTTTCATCGATTTTTTCTGCAATATTATTAATCAATTTGCTAGGATCTTCCTGGGTGGATGCTTGACGGAGGAGGTATTCCGTCGATTGGATCACGGCGAGCGGGTTCATGACATCATGCATAATCTGCGCTGACGCCTCGCCGATGGCAAGCAACCTTGAGTTCTTTAGGTTGATCTCTTCCTGTTCTTTTTCTTGCGTGATGTCATGGCGGATGGAAAGGTATTTTCGGATCTGCCCCTTGCTATTTTTAACAGGGTGAATGAGTGTATCAACCCAATAATATGTACCATCCTTTGCCTTATTCTTAATTTTTCCTCGCCAATCCCGACCCGAGCCTATGGTCTTCCATAGGTTTTTAAAAAACTCACGAGAATGAAAGCCAGAGTTAAGGATATTGTGATTCTGACCAATGAGTTCATCTTCATCAAACTTGGAGATTTCGCAAAATTTTTGATTTACATGGGTAATGATGCCTCTGGTATTGGTTTCCGCGACGATTGCGGTTTTATCAAGAAGGCTAGAAAACTCATGAGCCTTTTTGGTGGCGTTCTCCACTCGCTTTTCAAGTTTGACGAGAAGCGTAATGTCTTGAATGATCCCTTCGATACAGTAGGAGCCGTTGGGTTTTAAGACCCTTCGGCCCATGGTTCTCACGACTTTTTCGGTTCCTTTGCTATCGACGATGGCTAATTGCAGATCGTAGTCTTTGCCCGACTCAATGCACTCTTGGATCGATTGGCGAATCACGTCCCGATCAGATTCACGATAGTATGCCATAGCTTGCTCAACATCGATCTCGGAGTCTCGTGGAATATTGTGGATGTCATAAGTCTGAGGCGACCAGGCCAGAATTTGCTGGGTTGGGCAGTACTCCCAGCTACCGACTTTAAGTAAATCAAAGGCCCAGTCTTCATTCGGGTAATTAGATATTTTCAGTGCAGTTGTCATAAACCCTCAACACGACTTTGAATTCACAATCTTTGGCTCAGACTTTCTCCTATCGTATCGGATAACACCCGACCTTAATTAACCAGACAACATTTTCCGGGGCAAAGCCCACTACCGCAGAGTGGGCCTTAAACTGGCGATAGGAATATCCTGATAGTGCCCTTCAGGATCACATAGTACTTCAGGATCGCGGTAGATCCTTGGAGTTGAGTAGAGCAAGCGCAGGGCCTGGCCATGGGATGGAGCAGTATAGTCTTCGGGGTAATTCTTCTGTAGCCAACGACGAATTTTAGGAAACTGACTCCAGTTTACGCTAGGGAAAAGATGGTGTTCGATGTGGTGGCTGAAGTTGAAGTGAATGATATCGAAAAAGCGCGAGGTGTTAATGCCCATAGAATTCTTTAGTGGGTGTGGGTCTTGAGGCATCAAGAAGTGATTGGTGGCAATGTAGGACATGATTGTGAAGTTGCCTAGAACCATTGGAATGAGGATTACAAAAATACTCTTGTAAGCGCCAGCAGAGAGACCAAGAGCCACCCAAAAGGCTAGCATGAGGCTGGTATCGACAAAGGCTCGCTTTCGATTCGTACCCTTGAAATCATGGAGAAATTTACTCTGAATCCAAAGAACCACCTGACCGTGAAATGTAAACCAATAAAATAGGAAGAGGTAACTTAACCAGGATCGCCCTCCAGGTGCAAGCTGGGTCACAAAACGGGTAGAGCGGACTCGTTCGTAGCGATCGATGGTACCAAAGCTGTCTGGATCTCTGTTACCCTGATTGGTATGGCCGTGATGATTCTTGTTATGCCAAACTCTCCAGAGATGGGGTGACACAAGAAACAGTGTAAATCCCAAGTAACCCATAATTTCCTGACCAATGGCATTGCGAACAATGCTGCCATGCATGGCCTCATGAGCCAAGAATACGGCTGCCCCATAAAACATCGCGAGCAGAACCGAAAGCGCGAGATTGAGCTGCCATACAAAGTCATTTTGGATAACGACAGCGGTTATTGTGGCAATTCCTCCAACTATTGGCAGATACAGCAAGGCTTGCCAAGGGTGTGATCGTAAGGTTCGTTGACCAAGTTCATTGATGATCGCTCGTTTGATTTGTTTTGCTGGGGGAAGGGCCGCTGAATGTGTCATCTTTCTACCTCTACAATGTTTGACTACGAACATCTTAAGCAAAAAAGAGGCCAAATGACTTTAAAGGCAAATCTGGTTCAAATGGATTTCCAACAGGTCACCCACTTCCTGCTTGACCCTCCATAACGTTTAGGCCATGGACCTTGGGGAGAATGAGGGATGCAATGGCACCTTGATCTCTGCCAATATTTTTTAGGGTCACTTTACCACCAATTTGACTTATATAGGTTGATACATCATGAAGACCGACTCCGGTGCCATGGTCCTTTGTGGTGAAGCCAAAATTGAAAATCTTGTCAATGTTCTCATCCGCGATACCAAGGCCAGAGTCGACAATGTTAATGTAGGTCCATTGGCTATCTTCGGATAATTGGATCAGGATCGTTTTCGACGATTTTTTTGCTTCATGAATTGCATCGATAGAATTGTTGAGCAATGTTAGCAACGCGTGAAAAAATTTGTGTTCCTCGCCAACTACAAAAATATGGTCTGGCAGCTCAGTCGACACTTGGATACCAGCTTGATCCAGTCGAGGTTTGAGAGAGTTCAAGGCGTCATCAACAATCGAAGCCAGGTTTATTTGATGAGTGCTAGGTTCTTGCTGGTTGGAGTATCTTGATTGATAGACCAAAGATTTCTTGACCAAGTCGATTGAGTTGCTCATACGAGATCGATGGAGACTCATCCGATTGACCACATCACTTTGTATCTTAGCAATCTTGCGAATTCCTGCTTGAACTTCGTCTTGGCGACCTTGCTTCATCAGTTGCACGAAGTTTTCTTCAAGGCTTTCCAGTGCTTGTCCAATCCGCTGAAAGTCCAACTGAATAGCTTCCGACATTTCATTCTCGATGGTGATAGAATTGATCGAATTCCCGATGGTGTGAAGGGTAAGGTTCGACATCTCAGCCATACCGCTAATGCGAGCGGCTTGGGTTTCTCGTTTCTTACTCAGTTGCAGCTCTTCTGAAATGACTTGCAGCTCGCTATTCACAGATTCAAGTCGCTTTTTTTCCATTTTCAGCTTTTGAGTTTGCTCATCGACTTTTAGGGCTAATTGTTCATTGATATTCCGTAAGGTCGTTTCACTGAGTTCCCGCTCGTATTCAACTGCGACCCGGCCAGCTAGGAATTCAGTAAATACCGATAAAACGCTTGGATCACTCATAGGCTTTATATCAAGCAATACAACAAGGCCCATAATCTGCCCTGCCCAATCAATCATAGGCGCTCCCGCATAGGATTTGACAGACATCTTTTCGAGGAGAATATCATCAGGGAAAAGCTCAGCGGCCTTCTTGGGATGAATGCATACCCTTTGACCTGTGAGGACTTGCTTACAAGGAGTGCCATCGAGGTGGTATTCGATATTGTCTTGCAGTTCACCCCCGCTAATACAAATATCCGTTTTGATGATATCTGGCGAATCATGTTTGGGGCGACCGATCAGAACGTACTTGATATCGAGTTCTTTTGAAACCTTTTGGGCCACTCGTTTGATGTACGCTATTCCAAAAGATTCCTGGCTATGGTTAAAGATCCGATCCATGGTTTCAAAGAGCTTGTTGACGTCCATAAAACACCTTAGGAGAGGATGATAAGCTTATTTTCGGGAGGTTTAAAATGGCCAAATTAGGTTCCCATCATAGCATAAATTGCCCAAATTCCTAGTCCTGCTTACGACGTTCTCAGCGGTACCAACTTCACCGCTAAAAATTGCTAAACCATGGCTTTCTTTGTTCCGAACTTTCTCGTGGTGAACAACATGAAAGAGGTAAATCTATGCAAAATAAAGAAATGGGTCGAGCCGTTCAAAAAATGATCAATCTTATGGGGCGACACCGAGATCCAGAAAGTAAAGCTCTCAAAAAGAATCTCTTGCTTCTAAAGCAAAACTTACATCATGGGAAGCACCGCGGCCTCAGTGAGCAGACAAAAGAAGCTATCAACCAGTACGACAAGTTAAAGCCCAATCAACGAAGCCGCCAGCTCAAGGACAAGTTCATTCATATCTATCATCAAATTCAGGAGCTAGAACGTCTGTCTTAAGAGGCCAAAAAGTCGTTATTGGCCAGGGAGAGCGCGTTTTCTGGACGCCATGCGAGTCTCAAAGAGCACAGGTGAAGCGGATCAATGGCCTGGCTTTGCTTGTAAGTGTCTGAAAATACGTTATCATCTCCGGCCTCCTTTTTGCTCTTAGCCTACTGAGAGAAAAAAGGAGCTTTTAGATGATGACAAACGTTTTGAAACCAATGGCTGCCCTGATGAGTTTATGTGTCGCGAGCACGAGCCTCGCTGGATCTATAGGCGCAGTTAAAAAGGATCTAGATAAGACAGAAAAGAGATCCCAATCCCAGCCCAAAAAGCAAACTACTGTGGTTGTGGAAAGCCACCACCATGATCATGGTCACCACCATGACCACGATGATGATAGTGCGTCGGCGACTCTTTTTTTCTATGGAGTCGCCGCTGTCGGATATGGAGCCTATATGCTATTTATAGGGCCTGAAGACGCCTATGACACTGCCTTGGCTCCCTATCCCTATAGTGAGGCTCATGGTCGCTACCAACTAGGCAGTGATTCGGGGGTTGGTATCCAATCGCAAGTAAGTTTGGGAGTGGTGGAAAGTCATGGCGGAGAGTCAAGCCTTGGGTTCCAAGGGGAAATCCGTCCTAGTAAGCGGCTGAGCCTAGGCTTGCAACATCATGTGATCAAGGATCAGAGTGGCGAGTCACTTAACAGCTCCCGTTTGATGCTTAGCTCAAATCGGGTTCGACTCCCACAGATCGAGTTTCAATGGCATTTAGGGGCTCATATCGTTGATGGTCACGTCGGTCTCGCCTATGGAGCTGGTCTGAGCCTTTTCCCAGGTCAGCAGCTCGGCATTGAAGTCGACTTCATTCGTAGCAACATCAATGATTATTACAACATCAATGAGCTTGATGCCAAGCTTGTCTATCACATTCAGCAGTTCGGGGTTTTTGCTGGATATCGAGTTCAAGACTACAATGGAATCGATCTATCTGGTTATACTGTGGGCGTGACGGCATACATATATTGAGGGTTGTTAAAGGCCACCTCATGTGGCCTAGTTATGGAATTAGTCTTCGGCTAATTTCCTTGACTGAAATCGAATCAAACAATGTTCCTGATAAAGGGTCCCTACCAATTTCCATCACAGAAAATGTGGTTTGATCGGTCTGAGCCACAAAATCTAACTCGACAGACTGCCACGAACGGGGGGTAACTTGGTTCACGTTGGAATCAAATAAAGCCTCGTCGTTTACCTCGATGCGAAAGTCGATTGCATTAGAGTTGCGCATCAAGTAGCGAAAGCTGAGCCTATAACTGCTTCCAGCTGTTGTTGCGATCGATTGTGTTAGCTTGAGGTTTGAGCCACCAGCAGGTGGGGTTGTGCCCACAGCACAAGATCCTGCTAAATCTAGCCACTGCTGGCCGATATTGTTTCTTTGGACTTCAACTCGGACTGGGTTATTGCATGTCGAGTTATTCCACTCAGCCTGCCAGCCGATGACAACGGAAGGGTCGTAGTGGCTCCAGCCAGTCGATCCATCAGTAAATTGAGGGTTAATCACCTGTGGCTCTGAGAAGCTACCGTTCATCAGTAGCTCTGGACCAAGGCGCAGAGCCTCATCAGCATTTGCAGCTTCGAGTTCGCTGATAGCCTGCTGCGGCGGTGTATAGTCACCCATGTCGATTTCTGTTTCAAACTCCTGGTTATTACCAAGCTTAGCTAGCATTAGCCAGGGTCGGCTAAAGGTTGTCATTGCTAAGATCCAAATGCTCCCCTGGTCTTCGATTCGTTCGAGCTGCTCAACCATAACAAGGTCACCATTGGGATTATAGGTGGAAAAATCAATATTAATCCCTTCGGGAAGGCTCATGGCCTGGCCATCGTCTTCCGCGATTTGGCAGGCGACCACGGCAATTGTAGATTCATTCAGATACTTTTGGTACGCCTCATCAGGAGAAACACCACAGCTGAGAAAGGCGCCTCCAACACTTATAGGTTCGTTGATGGCAGTCGCTTCAGGAGTGCTATCATCATCGTTTGTAGCGGGACGTGAAGACTCATTTAGTTCCCCTATGAGATGAGCCTTAACTCCGCAGGATGTTAAGGTGATGCTAATCAGCAAGCACCCTAGCATGCTTCTCGTGAGCATAAATTACCTCGTTGCATACTGGTCGTCTAATAACCTATCGGAGGCCCTGTCGAAAGAGGTGAGATGTGTTGATAAGATCAATAAAAACAATATTATAGAGCGAGTAATTTTTGCGAATTTGACAGTAAAAACGTAGCACATAGTCTAACAAAGTTTAATGACTCTCCGTAATAGTTCGGTCGGACTGACAAGGGGGTGGGGGGAAGGCCTTGAGTGGCCTTCTTCTAACGCTTCTTAACAAACACAAAGTTACGATTGCTAGCTGGCTCCCGGTACATGGCAATGGCGACCGCAGTCGGTCTCATTTTATAGGTGAAGGTGTAGTTGAATGCCACTTCTAGGCTGTTTGCTTGAACACCATTTTTAAAACGTCCCAAGAAAAGTTTGTTATTGGTGCAGGGAGCGACATCGGTGAAAAAGTTCTTGCCGATAGTTGTGCCAGGTTGTATTCCAGCAAGTTGGCATTCGTATTGATTGTAGATCTTGATAACGCCCTGATCATCGACTTCAACAAGACCAAAGTCGAGGCCATCGGCTGTGGCTTGATCCATCTGTGGAAGACTGCTCATCACGTTGCCTGGTACGAAGGAAAAGTCTTCAACAGTTCCACTTGCCTTTGCTTGAGCGAGCTTCTCCTTGGCACTGACAGCCCACTCTAAAACCGATCGCATGGACTGATTTGGAAAGTGCTCTGCTGCGAATGCCTGGTCTGAGTAAAAATCATTGAGCTGTTCTTCTAGGCTAGCGACTAGGTCATCAGCATCACCGGCTGGAGCAGGGGCAGTATTGCCTTGCGGCGCCTCGTTGGAAACAACCTGCTGTAGTTTCGAAAGGGTTGAACTCATATTAAATATCCTTCGTTGATTTCGTTATTAGTGATGAACCCTTCGGATCGAAACAACAAAGTTTGATAGGTAGAATCACCCTTTACGAATGCGACCCTTAAGAAGTGTGCTATAATTAGTTCCAAGGAACTCCAGTTTACTGAGGAAAAATAGAATCATGAGTGCTTATCTCGACATTGATGATCTTGGCCAAGCTGATGTTTGTATTGAATCTATCAGCCATTTTTCACGTGATCTCCCGTGCAATATAAGCAAGGAACGCTTATCTCATTGTTTGGCAAGTTACGAGACATTAGTCAGGATTGCAGGTCAGACTGATAAACCCTGTTATGGCTTGCACACGAGTTATGGCCACAATGTGAAAGATGCGAGGAACGCGGGAGAGTTTGAGTTCTGGCAACGTGATCTTCTTCATTACCTGCAAGTTGGTGTTGGTTCGCCTTTACCGGTTCCCGTTGTTCGACTTGGTCTTAGGCTTCAAGCTTTTAAAGCATCTCGTGGAGTATCCGGCATTCACCCTGAAACTATTAGTGATTTGCTTGCATTAAGCAATGAGGAGAGCCTTCCCCTGGTGCCACGATACGGCAGCCTGGGTGCGAGTGGTGATCTCATTCCGATGGCTCACGCTTTGGTACCGCTATTTTCCCATGAAATTCGCGGGCCTAGAGATGTTATTGGCCTAGTCAATACAAATGCTATGATGGCGTCTTGGTTGGTGCTCCAGCTACAAATTGTCGAGCAGCTCTGGTTTCGTGCTGCCGAGATTACAGCCATCAATGCTCTCGTCCTAGACAGCCCCGAGGAACACTTTCAAGGCCTTGGGTTCGAAATTAACTCTCACCTAAAGGGGAATTGCTTTGCCGCTTCTCAGCTCGCCCAGGCACTTCAGAATTGGCGAGAAACGCTACTGATTGAGTCCAAGCAAACAAAGGTTCAAAGCAAGTATTCCATCCGATGTAGCCCTCAAATTCTTGGTAATTGCTACGATCTTTTGGAATTTGCAAAGTGTAAAGCGGTTTCGGAAGCACTAGCGGTAGCGGACAACCCGATCATACCCCATGATGGTGATAGCCCTTGGCATGGAGGCCTATTCTATGCATCAGGTTTGGCAACAGGCTCTGACTTAGCTATCGATATTGTTGCCAAGCTCTGTGAGCTTTTAGATCGTCAGGTCCTTTTAATGATGGATGGCAACGAAACAGGCCTCGCCGATAATCTTTGGAATGGTCACGACCATCTAAAGGGCTTGCACCAACTTCTATCAAGTCTTTATCAAAAAGTTAGAACCCAAACTCCAAGGTCGATTCAAGCGAGTTTTTCTAGCGAAAGTCACAATCAGGATTTAGTCCCGGCGGGTATGACCATGCTTGTTCACCTTGATGAACTGATGGCTCTTGCGCGAGATGTCTTCCGTGGGGCTAGCTTTATAGCTCTGCGCGGAGGGGTTCAGAAGTCGGGTCGAGCAGTGCCTCCTGCATTGAGTTTAATCCAATGGCAGAATTGGAACCTCCCTGAGAAGGGTGACCTGTTAAGCCGCTTCCACCATCTCACGGATTCGTGAATTCAATATGGTGGTAATTTCCTGAGTTGCCTGGTCGTTAAGATAGGGCTCAACCTGAGCGAGGAGAGCTGTAATGATTGAGGCCTTAAACATATCAATTTGATCCGGATCTTCACCCGTCGCCATGATTTTATAGTTTAATTGACAGTTCATTAGAGTCCATTCGCATTTCAGTAACATATAGTTGATCGCAATCATGTACTGTATTTCATCAGTGTCATCCACATTCTCTACAGAATTGGTGATCTTATCAATACCTTCCGCGGCAAACTCCATCAGATCGCGATGAAGCTCTTTGGGAACTTCGGTCATCAGTTCGGCATAAGTCGTCTTGAAGTCGTTTGAATCAAAGAGGGTACGCACCTTGTCAGCCGTAATCTTCGGGCCTTCGAGCTTTTGAAAGTTACGAATGCTTTTCTTGAGATCTGAAACATCCATCGGGAATCCTCTTTACCATGATTTCTATCAATGAGCTGCCGTTCGGATTGCCGGGAGCCAAGCTTTAGAACTCCTTCATAACCCAAGCTTGTAGAGCGTCGCGAATGGACTTTGCTTTTTTAAGCTGTGACTCCACGAAAAGCTCATCTAGGCTTTGGTGGATATGAATGCTCACCTGGCTGCTGAGCGATTGCTCCAGATGTTTGCGGAGCATATTTACCTTCATGATATCATTAGGATCTTTTTTAAGGACAGATGCTTGAAAACACCCATTGGATTTACGAAATATTGCACACTCTCTGAGCTTGAACCTAGTTATGATTCTTTCTTCCAGGCTGGCTAAAGTTATCCACTTCCCATGGCTATTCTTGATCAAGTTGCCTTTGCGACCAACTACTTTCAGTTTGCCATTAGTCAGCCATTTTCCAAGGTCTCCAGTGGCAAGATATCCTTCTTTAAATCGTTGTTGACTGGGGTCCATAGTTCCAAGAGATGGGCTGCATACTAAGATCTCGCCAATGTCCCCCCTATCAGTGGAATCAACGCGAACTTTGCAGCCTACGGGCTCCCCCAGCATCGTCACTCCTGGGCCTAATTCAGTTAGGCCGTAACCTTCAATGATGCGAACGCCCAGCTCACTGGCCTTTGCTAGCAAGGACTCACGAAGGGGCGCTCCTCCCGTGTGAATAGTGATATCAAAACGTTGCTGCTGAGCCTCTAAAGAATGCAAAAAAATTTCAAGTTGCCTGGGAACCATAGCTGAAACAAATTCTTGGCCGATGCTCATGAACTGATATAGATTTCGAATTCCAAGGCTTTTATGAGCAAGAAGGAATAGCGACTGACCGATCCATAGCCCAAGTAACTGATCAAGAATCAATCCGAATGCATGGGTGTTTGGCAGCAAAGATAGCCTCAGGGCACCCCGTTGTTCGCTGAAGAATCCCTCGTGACTCTGAAGCTGATGAAGAATGCCGTGATCGTTGTAACCAACCCACTTCTTGGTACCACTGGTACCACTAGTTTGAAGCCAGATTCTTTCAATACTGGCGGAGTCTAAGGATACTTCTGAGTGCGTTGTCCCTTGGAGCTGACCGTTAGAATTTATCCAGATCTGCCGCTTTGAAAGACGGTGAAGACTGGCTAGCCCCTCAGGATCAAGATTTTCGGTGAAAGCAAGAGCGAAGCCGCCATTGAGGGCTGCAAAAAAGTCAATAATTCTCTCATGGCTACTTCCTGTGCAGGCAATGAGAGCTCCAGCAGGAACACCTTGACTTCGCCAGTCGTGTCTTCGCCTCAGGCTTACATTCCACAAGGCACTCGCACTGAGCACATTCTCTTCGCCACCTGCAATCCATTGGATTGTCGGTTCTGATCGCTCTTTCAGTCGTGATCGAAAGTTTTCTATGAATTGTCGATTCATAGTTGGTCCTCAACCGTTTAGCTGGTATGTCCACGTAAGGTCTTGACCATCATACCACAAAGTAACTTAAACAAGATCCAAAGTGACCACTGAACAAGTCTGGAGGTTCTTATGATTTTACTGGTGGACGACGAAGCTGGTATCAGGCAAATCCTGAACCTATTAGTTTCGGAGATAGAGGAACAGGCTATTGAAGCAGACAACGGGAAGGCTGCGCTGGCGAGCCTCCAAGCTCACCTCGATAAAGTGGAGCTTGTTATATCTGATATTAAGATGCCGCATATGGGTGGTGTTGAATTTCTCCAGGCAGCACGGCGTCTAGGCTATCAGAAACCCTTCGTATTTCTCACAGCGTTCGCAGAGAAGGAACACACCATTGAAGCGATTCGTCAAGGAGCCTATGATTTTTTAGAAAAGCCATTTCAAACTGAAGATGTTGTTTCGAAGATGAAGCAGGCTCTAAAGTTCTCGCGGAATCTTACAGAAACTGTGAAGGTGCTGGAAGGTGATTTTTCTGATACCCACGTAGCTCTCACCAATATTGCTGCTAGGCTAGCCGGAATGAATAGCACTGAAGATCAGGGTGAATCAGAATTTCTATATAAGCTTGTCAATGTCCTCACGTTTCTGAAAGGTCAAACGGAGCTAGTCCTCTTGCATCTAGAGTCAAATCAAAGCCTGGATCGCGACAAATTGTTGAGCCTTCAAAAGCGCTTAGCCGTTGGCTTGAATTCAGCGATGGAAATCACGTTCGATGAGCAGCTTCGCGTTTTAGGTGACCCCCTTACTGATGCCGATGAAGACGATGATAGTGATGGCAATCACGGCAAGAAATTAGCGGGTTTCGGCATTTTTTAGATCCTTTTGGGTGGGGAGTTTAGGCTGATAATGATAAAGGACTTGCAAGAACTAGAGTTACATCGTGAGTTTTTAGGTGAGCAGTATGAGGAGATGCTTCAGAACTTTCAGTCAGAAGTCTACGACTTAATTAAAGACCTCCAAATGATGTTCTTTGAAAAGGACCATTATCCATCGACAGAGGATCTCAATCTGGCTATGAGAATCCTACACACCTTAAAAGGGACAACAGCTCAATTCAAGCTCAAGAAGACATCAAAGTTCATTCATTCCATCGAAGACATCTTCTGTGCCATTCGTGATCAAAAGCAGGAATTTAACTCTGGAACCTATCAAACTCTTGTCCCATTTTTGAACTGTCTTCGAACACTGGTTGAAGTGATGGGTCCCGATATTTTAAAAGCTGAAGCCTTTCAATCCCAACTCCGGGCTTTGGCCTTCTATCATCAAGCTTTTCTGAGGCTTTATGATAAAGAGCATCAGGCCTACTCTCCGAAAGGAAAGCCCAAAAATCGGACCAACTATCGCGGTTTATTGGATTTCGTTGAGAAGGCGGACTTAAGTTCGAATAAAAGAGATCAAGGCAATCGCAAGCAGCACACCTATGGCATCCGAGAACAGGATTTGGATAGCTTGACTAGCAACCTTTGTCAGGCTCTTTTTACCCTAACTGATAGGCGGTCGGGCCACCGGCACCAGGTTTTGCAGCTCCTTGAACAATCCATTGTCACTCTCCAATCCAGCCGGCAGGTTAGCCTAGCGCCGCTTGCGACCAAATCAGAAAGCCTTCTCGTTGATCTAGCCAACCGATTGCGGAAGAAGGTGTGTACCAAAGTATCTGGTATGAGCGAAGTTAACATTGATATCACTTGGTTTCAAATCCTCTCGGATTGCATGACTCACCTCTGTCGCAATGCCATTGATCACGGTATCGAAATGCCAGAAGATCGGCTTGAGAAGGGCAAACCAGAAACAGGTGCGGTTCGTATCGCAGTTGAGCAACGAAGTGGCAGGATCGTGGTCACTTTTGAAGAAGACGGTAAGGGTTTGCATGGCAATCAGATTGCAGCTCGGGCGGTTGAGAAAGGGGTCATCAGCCAAACCGAATTAGAACAGCTGAATTTTTATGAGCGACAGGCTTTAATTTTTCATCCAGGATTTTCATCGAATGACACCGTCACAGATCTTTCCGGGCGCGGAGTCGGTATGGATGTGGTGCGATCGCAGGTGGAAAACGCCGGTGGTAGCGTGTACTTTGACTCAGAAGTCGACCAATATACTCGATTTGAGATCAATATCCCCATTGCCTTCTTTGAAGAGGAAGCGGTATTATTCCGCTATGGTCAGCAAGTCTATAGCCTGTCGAAGGCGTGTATCGTCGATTGCTACTACCCCGATCGCAGTCGCGTTGATATGGGCGCTTTAGAAACGGATAACGGTGATATCTATACCTTACTTCATTTGAAAGACATCGATCATTCCACAGCGATGTTTGAGAAACAGTGCTATCTCGCGTTGGACCTCGGTGGAACCCCTGTTGCAATCGGAGTTGATGAGCTGCTGGGAACCTTTGATCTGTTTTTCTTCCCGATGGAGGAGTTACAAAGAAAGATACCTTACTTAGGATCAGTGGCATATTCGAAGGACTATGGTGCGGTTTTGGCAATTGATCGGTTTTACCTTCATCAAGGACTTAATAACTTTCTATTTGATGATGATGATATGCGTGGCAACCAGTCCGAGTTCGAAAGTCATCAAAAAGCAGGTGAAATGAGCCAGGTGCCAATTGCAAGATTGGAGGAGAGTTTTCAGGACCAAGATTACCTGAATCATATTCTGGCTGAGGCTCGAAAAGCCTGCCCAGAGCTTCCAGTTTCACAGCTCATTGTGCCTCTTTCGGAAACCATCGACGAGATGCTCGCCAAGCTAGCACATTTTGGTACTCAAACAGTGGATCTGGCGACTTGGAACTCATGGAAGTCCGGTCACTTAGAAGATTTGTCATCCGTTCACGCCAAGCTCTTCAATGTGATCGAGGACGACCTTATGAATCAGATTAGCTCCTCAAAGGCAGCTGCCTGAAGATCCCTGTAGTCGGTAGGTCACGGTTTGGGGCAATATTATCTTTCCGAGATCTTGAGTTCACTGTAACCTAAGAGCAAGACGTTCGTATTCGCATTGGTGAGTTTCTTTGTCATGAGTCTGGAAACTGGATGCTACGTCACTAAGGAATAAAAACATTTATGAGGTAATCGTTATGCAAGCACTCCGTCGCCTGTTCAGTATTGGGCTTCTTCTTGTCTCGGGTTCTTTACTCGCTCAGCCAGGTCTTTCCAAAGGAGATATGTTTCCCCATTTTGCGACCAAGGATATAAATGGCCAAGCTGTGGATACCAAGCAATTGGTGAAAGATGGGCCTTTGGTCGTTCTGTTCTATCGAGGTGGGTGGTGTCCCTACTGCAATCGTCAGCTTCAGGCTGTTAATCAAGAGGTTCTGCCAGTTTTAAAGAAAACCAAGGGAAAGATCGTCGCCATCAGCGTTGATAAGCCAGCCGAGGGAATTAAGACCAAGGGGAACTTAAAAGATGATTGGCACATAGTCAGTGATAACGGAGCTAAAATCGTTAAGACGATGAAACTGGAGTATAAGGTTCCAGAAGATCTTGTGAAAACTTACAAAGAAAAATACCAAATAGATCTCGAAGCGGCTTCGGGCAAGCGACATCATATTGTGCCCATACCAGCCGTTTATGTTGTTGGTAAAGATGGCAAGATCGTCTACGCCTATGCAAATCAAGACTACAAGGTACGGGCAGCAAATAAGGAAGTCAATCAGGCATTGACAGCACTAGCCAACGCTTCTTAGAGCCTATCTGCCCAGCTCTAATGCTCCCAGAGAAGGCGCAATAAAAGCGATCGCTTCCCAAACGGCAAGGGAGCTACGGGATATTCTGCCTTGTAGGGTTGGGCAATTGAGACATCTTGATTGCCCAAGTTTTGGATGCCAAGTGAGCCTTCAAAGCCCGTTATACCGATTAGGTTTTGATAGCGAAGATTGACATTGACAAGGCCTTGGGGGGCCAAAGTCTGTAGCTCTGGGTCGGCACGTTGCTCATCACCGCTGTCATCCACCCCTGTAACGGCCCCTTGCTCTGTGTAAGCGAATGTTTCGCCAAGATAGACCACAGAAGGATTGATTGACAAGTTTTTCGCAACAGGTAGGGAAAGAACCCAGTTTAACTTATGACGAGACTGCCCCAGCGATTCCTTAGGGTGGTCTGGTGCCAAGGAATCATCAGTATCATTTTCAGTCACTTCATAATATGCATAGGTGAAGATGCTTGATATCCGACTTTTGATATAGCGGAAGTCCAATTCAAAGCCTCGGGTGCCGATAGGGTCTTCGTTCCGGTAACTTCCAATGCCGCTATCACCAGGACTATAGCGGATCGGATCGGAAATAATATGATCAAAAAGGTTGACTGCAACCCAAGTGTGCTTGCCAAACTGATAGCCTAGCTCAAGTTCGTTGTTAAGAGTCGTTTCGGGATCGATTTCAAACTTGTTGGCGTCTTCGACTCGATTAGGAATAATGCCTCCCGGTACACGAAAGCTCTGAGCAGTCATAAACTTGATGTGCAGGTTGGACCAGACCTTGGTCAAACCAACTCTTGGAGCAAAAAAGCTCCCATGAATATCGGTCTTATCATATCGGGCTCCCAGTGTGATATTAGCAAGAGAATGGCTGTAAACCATCTGAGCAAAAACGGAATCATTTCGATAGCTGATTCGGTCTATGGCAGGGTCATTCCTAAGAACTTCTTCGTTGACTGCTAGGTTTAGGTTTTCAGCGCGGTAGATAGTATGAATAAATCCTTGGTAGCCTCCAAGTATACTCAATGGCCCTTTACGATAGGAAACGTTGAAACCAGCCATGGTTCGGTCAACTTTGTTTCGAAACCAGTAGGGCCCTTGGTCAATCCAATAAGGATACTGCAATTTGTAGTTGGCATAGGGGGTTATGCTAAGAGCTTCGGAAGCCTCAATACTATGTCCGATTTCAACTTGATAGGTATCCCAGCGTTCTCTGATGTGCTGCCACGGAGCTTCATTAGGTTCATCAAAGTAGTAGGCTGGAGCACGATAAAGGTCTATCAAACCCTTGGCGTAGGTTTCAGCATATTTGATATCCCAAGTTCCTTGCAAGCTGTTGATCTTGGCATCAGAAAGTGTGATTGGATCTCCATAGAAGCTGGTGGATGTTCCATCATTGAGAACTCCTTGGCTCACTGTGAGGTTAACGCTTCCCTTTAGGTCGCCTTCAACTCCAGCATAACCACTTGATACAACTCCATTGATAAAGGCCTCATGCCCTTGCTCGGCATCTACGATGCTATAGCTTCCAGGTCTTTGATCGTTACGAGTGATAAGGTGGATCACGCCCAGTGAGCTATAGCCTCCATAGATAGACGAACCAGGCCCTCTAATGATCTCGATCCTTTCAAGTGCATGGATAGGGAAGTGTTTGGCAAATTGCACAATACCAAACTTCTCCCCATTGATATCGAGACCATTGATCATGACGAGGAATTTGCCATCAATGGCATTTAACCCTCGTATACTCAACAGTTGTGCGCCTTCAATTTCAGTAACAATGCTAAAGCCAGGCACCATGCGCTGGATGACATCGATCACGTCTCTCGCTCCCATGGCTAGCATTTGCTCACGGGTAACCACCGATACGATCCCCGGCGTTTCACGTAAGTTGGTCTCACTCTTGGTTGCGATCGACACATCTAAATCCAACAGTTCAGCGAGGTTGAGAGAGGCGGGCATGTCCTGTTCCTGAGCTAGCAGAGAGCTACCTGTGAACCAAGAAAATAGCAGAAACCAACTAAGACAATGTTCGAGTCGAGGCTTAATAAGCTGCAACTGTAACCTCTTTCATCATATGCAAGCCAATGAGAATAGTAATTGTCTATTTATGGTAATTAATTGAAATTGATGAGGCAAACTAAATCATGTTTAGTCGTGAAGAGCTGAGCGCCTTGACTAGGACAAATGTTCCTAGCCAAGGATTTTGCTAATTGTTATTGGTTAATTGTCACGTTTGAGTCGGTTACTTCAAAGCTGCTGGAATCCGATGTGCTACCGTCAGAGTTGAAGTATCTTATCTTGTAGCTACCTGGTGCTACGAAGCCGATCTCGAACGTCCCTGATTTAACATTTGCGGAGCTAACCGACTGATCACAGCCAGTATCATCATCAGGCTCGATAGAGGCTTCATAAAGACAAGCAACAATGGCACTACTGCTCCCATTGATCTCAAAGCTTTCCTCCGTTGAAACAGCTCTTATCCTTGGGGAAAGCTTGATGGTATTGCCAGTCACCTTGAGCGACTTTCTAAGGTCGAAATCCAAGGTTAATGAGCTGCCCGATTCCGTTACTTCAAACTCGGTTGTAATTTTAATACCTGAGCTTGTCGCACTAGGGGCGGAGACTGCCACTTCGTTGCCCTCAAGGTCAAGGGCTCTAGGTGCGGATTCGGTGCTTAGGACGAGACGAACTTCAGAGTAGGTGCCGTAGGGGATGTCATCAGTCCCGGCGAACAGTATAGAGTCACTACCTTGATAGTCTAAAAGATTGATTTCATCGGTGACAGAAACTGGAATCGAGACATCATCTTCGTCTGTTGATTTTACGGTTATCGAAGCCACGGTAATATAGAATGCGGACAGATCATCCACAGCGGCATCCGTTAAGGCAAGTGTGAAAAGCTTGTCACTGATCTCATTGGGGTCTTCAGGAGTATTCACTGTGGTGCCGTCATCATCTGGGGTCTCCGAGTTTTGGACCTCGTCATCTTCTTCGGGGTTTCCGATATAGGTTCCACAAGCAGAAACTAGTGAGAAACATACTATAAGGTTTAAAAAAGCCATTAGTTCCAATCTCACTTTTTGGTCCCTTTGTCTTGAGGAGTCACGAATGGAAAGAACTGAACATTAAACTGATAAATTCGATCCTGACTTTCAATGTCTTGTGACAAAGAGAAAACTTTTTCATTGAACTCATGGATAAGGGATCGGACCAGTTCGTAGTTCTTTTCGTCGATAGCGATAGTCATCGCACTAATATTTCTCTCACTTCCCTTTACGGTAGACAGTGAATCCTTTGCGCGTTCAATCATCGCCTGATGGTAGGACTTTATGGCCATGCCTCTAATTCTGTGGCCTGTTGCGATGTTCTTACTTGTTTGGGTAAGCATTCCGGTTTCATCTTCTTCCACCAGACCGATACGCTTTAGCAAGTCGATACTCTTCTTAACTTGTTCTGGTCGGACTCGTGGTTGGATCATATCGGCTAAATCTGCAGGTTTATTCGGTGTTGATTCAAGCCCAATGAGTTCTCGAATAACCGGGTGGTACCACTCGCTAAGGTAGGTGAGGATATCCTTATCGTAGGTATCTTCCAACTTGCTTTGTTTGATTTCTAACAAAGCCTTGAACAAGTCATCGCGCTTGCGGGTTGAGCTTGTGTTGCAATATTCCGCCAGGAGCTGGAAGTACTTCTTTTCCGAACCTTTCAGTTGCAGATGCTTGCTGATCTGCTCAGCCGCCTTGGAACTCATCTTTCTTTGACCAGCCATATACTGGTACATGATATTGGTTCGTGCAAAACCCATGTCCTCGGCAAACTGATAGTATGAGTAGCCAGTATCGAGGCCTTTCATGGTAGAAAATAGGCTGCTGAGAAAGACCTTGTAATCGAGAAAGCTACTGGGCTTTAGCTCGACTAGAACCTTTTCATGGATAATTTTTAGGGTGTCGTTCACTGTTTTCCCCTATCTGAAGAGCTTTTCCCTCTTGTGAACTGTGGGAATTATCAAAAATAATGCGTGCTACTGTCTTATAACTTTAAAATTATTAGCCGTTTGAGTTTCTTGTGAAACTGTGGCTAACATACTTTCTTGACCCATTAATATCTGAAAGTTGTTTGCGATTCGACCCGTGAAGTACAAGCAGTACCACCCATTTGGATTTCTGAGTTCCATCATGCCTTTGTTGGCGACATTGAGACCGATCGTTACCAGATAAAGTGCTGGCAGTTCAGTGGCTGTTGGATCGGAGTAAATGAGGTCGCCATTGCCCTTATTTTGATCGATGTTCGCTAGAGTTGGGTTTTTTATTTCTTCGAGGGAAAAGGGGTGGTTCTCCCAAGTGTTGAGGCATTCATCTAGGGCGGTGTATTCCTCTGCTGGCTCGGCTGCTAATTCTTCAGGAGCTTCGGGTGATGACTCCACAACGTCAGGCGTCTCTGGAGTTGCATCAGCCACCTGAGGTGCTTCAGCATGCTTAATGGAGCTTTTCGAAAACTGGCCCGAGTCCGCACAGGAAGCTAAGCCTAACAAAATCATTAACATGTAAATACCTTGGTTACCCATTATCCTTCCCCCGAAAATATGTGCGGTGTCTAATCAATCTATCGGCCTTGCTGCGAATAAAACTAAGGGCAAAAAATGTATCGCTCTTTATCTAATAAAAACTGAATATTATCCTTCAGAGAATAGGTGCTTTTGAACTTTTTTGGTACAAACTCATGGTGCCAGGCTATTGGCTGTCGGAGTTATAATAGAATCGAAATATGTACAAATTAGGACGGTGTAAACCTTTGATAATACGATTTATAAGACAGCTACGTTAGGTTTCTTACATTTTCGACCGAATAGATCTGTACAAACTTCGATCGCAAAATGAAAAAGATCCTAAACTTCTTTCTGATCAGCAAATTCAGCAGTTTTTGAACCTTAGATCCAATGATTCCTTTGTACCGATAGTTGCTTGTTCGCAAAGTTTCGTAAAAAGTTCAGCGTCTGAGGTCTTTCCACCCTATCACGAACTATATAGAACCCACACTTTATGGAGGATGATTCAAATGAAATTTATTGTTGTGCTTTTGATGTCGTTTCTATCACTATTAGCCTGTGAGTCGGAAGAGTTTGCAGGTGAAACGGCACTTCGATCTGGCACTGAAGTGAATGTTGTTTCAGCAGATCAAAGGCCGGAACCTGGTAACGAAGAAAAAGGGTCAGAAAAAGGTGACGAGAAAGGCGATACAAATTCGAATGTTAAGTGCTCCAAATTAGAGGATGGCAGCTACACCGAATTAAAAATTAATGGCAACCAAGAATCCGTATCGATTGAGGATAACAAAGCCATAGTTGCTCGAATTACCGGAAACCAATCACAGTTTGATCTTGAGTTAGTTAGCGAAGAACCGGTTTCAGTCGCAGCCTTGTGCCTATTTATCGCAGGCAATCAGCAGGCGGTAACTATTCGATCGAATCTTAACATATCTCTCGTTGAGATCAGAGCCCGAGGGAATCAGGGAAAAATAGAAATTGAAATGGCCGATGGATATGCTATCGAGGATTTGCAGACAGATGTTAAGGGCAACGGCTCTACGGTTTGGCTCAACAGCATGTTGATCTCTGACTAGTGCTTAGTCACATTGAATCCTCGGCGTTGTTGTCTTCGTCTCTCAATCGTCGCTGTACGGGAGTACTATCCCCTCAATCATTCCTCGACGCCTAGCCGAGAATCCAATGTGACTAAGCACTAGTTACCATAGCCGTCATATATTCTGTCAGGTATAAAGTAGATTAGAAGTAATGCTATAATGGGAGTGTGGTCAGAAGGCCATTCTCTAACCTTGCAAGTGTAGCTTACAGAGAAATTGTGATGTTCAAGAGCTTCCATGAGAGACTCCATTTCCTCGATGAAAATACCCAGTTTAAGGCTAGAATTGGCTTTACGATATCTCTTGTTGGAGCAATATTTGCCTGGATATCTTTGGCAGCTACTCTCAGTTTCTCGCACTTGGAACCACTGATCCTTTTTCTTTCAGCCTCGCTTAGGATTTTTGCTCTTGGATCTTGCTACATGCAATGGCGAAACCCTGAGCTTGATCGGTGGCGGACGGCAACTCTATTCGCTTTTGTCCTAATGATTTTCGTAGGTATTTGTGACAAACGTGGGATTAATAATGCGCCGGCTACCATGGCCCTTGTCTTGATGCCGATTATGGCAACTCAAATTACCTCTGTTCGTCATTCTTCCTTGGTAACAGCACTAGTTTTAGTTGCTATTCTGGGAGGGTTCTCGATCGAGGCCGTTGACCTGCTACCCCCAAAAAAACATCTCGGACAAGAAATTAATCCAACCCATCGCATGATGCAGTATCTTTGCTATGCCTTCGCTTCATTCTTTGTTGGTTTGTATGCAATTAGGGGCCGTAAAGAGCACCAAAAACTTAGAGAAGAACTCGCTCATCAAGAGAAAGCACGGCAGCTTATTATTACCTATAACCATGAGATTAATAACCCTTTAGGGTCTCTTAAGGGAAGTCTCGACTTATTAACTTGCAAAGGGCAATACGACCAAAGCCTCGTTGACAAGGCGCAGCGATCTACCGATCGCATCGCGCAGGTGGTTAAAGACTTGGATCGTATTGCTAAAGGCAGTGCAGATCTAGTTGAAACAGAATACAGTCATCGAACTAGCATGGTGAAGCTGCCTAAATAGTTTCTACAAGTGTTATTTACTTCTGGCAAAGCTCCCAAGCGAGTTGCCAAGCGCTTCCGATTCCAGGTTCAAACTGATTAGACCCTTCAGACCATTGCTGGCAGTAGCCACTGTAGGGAAAAGGTCGGCATTGGTAGCTTGAACCAGTTTTTGGTTGGTAGACAATCGTGCCTGATCGGTACTCTTTGAAGCCATCTGGGAAGTCATAATCAACGTCACAGAGATTTGGGTTTGGTTCTGGCTCTGGCTCTGGATCAGGTGTTGGCTCTGGATCAGGTGTTGGCTCTGGATCAGGTGTTGGCTCTGGGTCTTGTCCCGGGTCGCCTTCTGGGAGAATTACATCGATAGTGTTATAAAAACTATTGACCGTGTCACCAACATCCCAGATAGCCAAAACCACGTGATAACCAGCCTTTGATTCTGGAATCATGCAGTGGTGTGTGAGGCTTTTAGGAGGTCGCTTCATAGCACCTTCGTAGACGCAGAAAGGACTAAGATCAAAGGAAGCCCTGGTTAGTGGCTGATCTGGGTTCCAATGGTCCTTAGTTATAAAGTAGCGCCAGTCTTTGCTAGCGTGAGGCGCTGTGAAGTGCCATCTAAAGTTGATGTGATGTTCAATTTCTGTTTTGTACCAACGTTCTAAGCTCTGCTCGTTCAGGGGGGCAAAACTTTGAAGCCCTGCGCTTGCGATAGAGCCATCTTGTGGGCCGAACTGAGGAAAGCCATCCTCTCCTTCAATGCTTTGTGGTTCCCACACAATGGCTCCACAATCCTCGTTTAATCCCTCACGACAGGCTAAGCCTCTTGAAAAAGGCTCCGCAACGTAGCCGTGAGAGAAAGCGGTCTGGCTTGCAATCCCTGATAATAATGCTGTTAAAATTCCCGTTTTCATAGTCACTCCCATGAGTAAGTTTACGATAAAGGAAGTTTTTTATGAATTGGTGGCGATGCTCAAGTGAAACTCCAGTGATCTGTGCGTGTTTTACAAAGAGCTGCCCAAAACCCGCTCAAAATCGCCCTTTTTTGTTGCATCTCAGATACAGAGCAAACCTTACGATAAGACTGAATTATCGTTTTTATAGGGAATAGTAATGCAACTTTTCTATTTTTATCCGCCGTGTAATCTTTCGATAATCTAAATGGTTGGGAATTTAGTGAAAGGAGATTCCATGCGCGTGTCAGATATAATGTCATCACCGGTCATCACTTGCCATCAGGATTGGCGATTGGAAGACGCGGTTCAATTAATGGTCGAGAAAAAAATTGGCGTTCTTCCGGTAATAGATGATCGCGGTATTCTTCAGGGGACCGTCACTGAAAACGATTTTCTACCCCACTACAGTCGTGTTGATGGACGTGGTCTTTCGGTTGCAACAATTTTTGGCGAGTACCTTGATTCAGCAGAGACTGCCGAAGACATTTTTGAGAGAGTCCGAACGGCCGCTGTCCGAGACTGCATGAACCACTTCCCCATGACCCTGACTCGGGATACAAGCCTAACGTCTACCGTCTATCAGATGTTTCATAGTAGTGGTCAGAAGGCTGTAGTTGTAGAAGAAGGTAGGCCTGTCGGCGTGGTGTCCAGTCACGATGTGATGAAGTCTATGATCAAAGTGCAGCAGTCAGCTCGATGCGCGATTGCATAGCACGTCTCTGGAGCCTGAAAAGGCAAGCCTAGTACTTGGGGCTTGCCTTTTCAACTCTCATGGGAATATTCGCCTCACCCTGCCTCAATGAACTCTAAAGAATGCCATTTCGAACCATAGTCCTACCAAAGTGTTGTTTTTTTGTCCTCGTTCGCTTTTCAATTGGGAAACTGGATAAAAGTCAAATCCTTAATTCATATTTTTAAAAAATTAACAGATGGCAGCAAAACTAGCGAACCAGTTATGGGAAATTAATCAACATTGAGGTTAGTATGGAATTTAGACTTGGTATATCGATTCTAGCGTCTGTGGCTTGTTTTCTAGGGGCTAAGAGCTCAGAAGCATTTGCCTACCAGGGTATAGGTAGCGAAAAACATGTAATGAGCTTCGCTCAAAAAACTGACCCTCTAGTGCGACAGTCTCTCTCTGGGTTGGCTGCGGCGAAGGCTATGGGGCGAGGATTTAATCTCGGGAATACGTTCGATGCCTATGGAAAAGGCTCCAATTGGCGTCGGCACGATGCTGCATTTACCAAGAGTCTGATCGATCAATACGTAAGCCGTGGCTTTACTAATGTTCGAATTCCGATCACTTGGCTTGAAAACCATGAGAATGGTACACTTGCCCTTCCGGGTGGTGGGTTGAATCGAAGCCTGGGCCGCTTTAAGGACCTGAAGGCGACCATCGACTATGCCTTGAGCAAGGGGCTTTGGGTCATTATTAATGCTCACCATGAGCTGTGGCTTAAGAAAGGCTATGATGGCAGCGAGGCAATGCGAAACCGCTTTTATGGTCTTTGGTCTGACATCGCCTGGGAATTCAAGGACTACTCCTCAAAGCTTGTTTTTCATATCCTGAATGAGCCTGAAGGGCGCTTGGGAGATTTTAATGGTGGTGCCTCACCGTATGATGGAAAATCGCAGCAATGGACGAGAGATCTCAATCTAGCTGCCTATGAGGCGATTCGTGCCACGGGTGGTATGAATGCCCAGAGGCTCGTGATGGTATCGCCAAATGCTCAAGGGAATCACGCTATGCTACGCTATGTATACCCCTTAATCAGCAGTTTACCAGGGGGTGGGCAAGACCCCTTTGTAATGGTTGCCGTTCACTCTTATGATCCTTGGCGATTTTGTGGGCCCGAAGGCAATAATGGCTACTATAGATCCAACCTAGCTAAGCTTACCGCTGATATCCGCAATGGTTTTCAGAATGTCCTCGCTTGGAAAGGTTATGGCCGGGTTGGAATTTATTATGGTGAGTATGGGGTTGGTCGTTATCAACAGGCATCCCGTGCGGAGCCGGTGGTCAAGGAGTATTATCGTCTCATGACTCAAGGTATCATCGATTTAGGGCTAGGTGGAGCTGTGTGGGATGACGGTGGTTGGTTTCGGGTTGTGGATGATTCTCGTATTGGTAAAGGGGATGCGTTTGTCTTTGGTCTCGATCGCGCCATCTTAAATCGTTAGGTTTTTTGGTTTTTGAGTCCAAGCATGAGCTATGAGACTCCCTTTAACAAGTAGAGCAACTCAGGTGATACTGGGTTGCTCCTCGATCACTTTCTCTCAACGAACATACCACTGACCCAGCCTTGCTGCTCCTGGCCTTGATCATCCTTGTACAGTACAGGCCAGTAGTTGATACTCCCCCAAATTCTGAGCGAATCTAAAGTAATCGGTGTGCCGGAGGGCACAGAGGAAACGATAACCATACTCCCACCATAGAATCGAACAACTGGAGCACCATTGGTACTGATTTTTTTGCCGTCTATAGTATCACGAATGATCCATTGATACTTTTCAGGGTTTCTAGGTATATCGATGGCGACATCTTCAAGGGAACTATACTCTTCCCTAAATATTTTCGAAGACTTTCCCCATAGTGCAGGAGTGATAAGTAGGTTCACTAAGATGAATGTCAAAAGTTTCATATATGGTCCTAATAGATTTAGGTCTCTATCGGATCCATTGGTAACGAATTTTAGCTGCGCCGCTTCTTAATTTGCTGCGAAAGGTGACACTGGATTGTTCTGCAGCTCCAAGGATACAAATGACTACTTCTTACGATTGCTCTTAACGGACTTGCGAACTTTGTAATACACTCAAGGAGCGACTTGCGTGACTTACAAGTTCACTTTGGTGTGTTAGATAGAATGCAGAAAAACAGACAGAAATTCATAATATGGTATAGGAAGGGGGGCATCTTAATGCTAATATTGAAAAAAATTAACTTCCAGCTAAACTGACTCTGGTAAATATTCACCATGCGACTTCTGAACTACATTCTGTCTGCTTCCCTTAGCCTATTTGGCCTTTCTGCTGAAGCTAAGGTGTTCCAGAAAGAAAAAGTCGAGGCTGTCCTGGTGATTCGACTTTTGTCTTTTATTCAATGGAGCAAAAGCTCCCAGACATCCCCTCATCTGTGTGTATTTAATGCGCAGGAGCACCTAGAGATGCTAAGGCAAGTCCTTCAGCACAAGTCTGCTAAGGATAGTGGTCTACTTGTGCATGATCTTCAGTCAAGCCCAAAGAGCTGTGATGTCGTGCTCTACTCAGGAATAGCTAGCCCAAAAGCTGAGGCGAAAGTCGGTTCTTATCCCAATGCAGCTCTAATAGAAACTTCTGATGCTGATGGTTGGAGTCGCAAACATACGTTAGTGAAGCTCCTTGAAAAGGATGGTTATGTGAAGTTTATCATTTATCTGGCCAATGCTAGAGCTAGATCAATTTTGGTTGATTCTCGATTATTAAAACTGGCCTACAAGATCGAAGAGAATTAAATTGAAGAATGTAACAATCGACAAATTTATTTTCTTTAACTTCTTGATTGGTCTTTTGGCAGCCCTATGTCTAATCATCGCCTTTATCCTATTTTTCGTTTTTGAAAGATTTCGGGAAGAGCAGATCACAGAAGCGAAGCTCATTACCAAAGTCATGCATTCAGAAATTATCCCGCCCTTATTGTTTGACTACCGTGAGTCAGCCAGCCAAGGGATAGCGACTTTTGGCAATTTAAATCAAGTGAGGCGTATTGTTGTCTTTAACTCACAAGACGAAGTTTTCGTTTCGTACCCAGAGGAGGGGCCTGATGAAAGTACCTTTGATGGCGATCCGGGACTTTGGAGTGGCTTCTATCGCCACGAGAGTTTGATCAGGCACGAAGGCGAAGTCGTTGGTCGATCGATCATTCATCTGGATGCCACCAAGCATCTCGATCTGTTGCTGGACACCCTAGCTTATTTGGGTGCGGTAGTACTGCTACTAGTATTTATTCTGTTTTGGCTGGCAAGGCTTTTGTCTCGGAAGGTATCGCGCCCATTTAGTCGTCTGTTAAGGTATGTTGAAGACGTCGCAACCCAGAAGAATTACCAGTATGAAGAGGTCCCTGAAAGTAAAAGCTACTATTTGAAAGAGCTGCAAACCTTTTCAGTCCGTTTTATCAGTTTGATCGATGAGATTCGAAAGAGGGATGCCGACCTCAATCGGATCAACGCAGATTTGGAGAAGCTCGTTGAAGAAAAGTCGAAAAGCCTTAAGCAAGCTCAAGAAAAACTAGTTGAGGAGGCTCACAAAGCTGGTATGGCTGAAGTCGCCTCCGGTACCGTACACAACATTGGTAATGTCCTCACGAGCATCAACACGGACCTTTCTTTGTATCGAGAAAGCACCCAATTTGAAGAATTCATTACCAAGGGATTGATGGTTAGCAAAGAGTTTCAAAAGTCTCTTGATCGTGATCATGAAAATCTAGAACGACTTAAGTTGATCAGCGAGTTCTATGTGACGTTTTTCGAGAACTTTGGGGACGCTGAACAACAGGCAAATCAAACCCTCAACAGGCTCGTAAGTAATGTCAATGTTTGTCTTGATATCATCCATTTCCAGCAGACACTAGCATCACACCAGGGCTACTTCGAAGATGTATCTGTAAAACAGCTTATTGATATCTTTCTGTCAATTAAAGAAACCTATATCAAGAATCGTAAGATTCAACTTAATCTAGAACTGAAGGACAACGACTTGGTAAGGGTTCAAAAGAGTAAGGTTATCAATGTGCTCATCAATCTCCTCAACAATGCCTACGAATCGCTTTCAGAAAAGCATATTGAGCCGAAAATCATCACACTGAGCGGGCAAAGTACGGCAGAATTCTATACCTTAGAGTTTTGCGACAATGGCGAACCCATTGCTGCGGAAGTTGTGAATAAGCTATTTACCAGTGGCTTCACTACCAAGACTCATGGACATGGCTTCGGCCTCCATAGTTGTTACAATTATATGAAGGAAATCGGCGGCGATATCTTTTTCAAGCAAGCAAAGGAAGGTCCGACTTTCGTCATCCAAATCCCCCTTTCTCAGTCTCTGCCCTTGCAGTCATCACTTGCAAAGTGAGGGCGATATGATCTTTTTTGGAAAAATTTGGTGTATAGTTCTTACCATCTGCCTGACGTCATTCGTACTTTGGGATGAAGGATTTGCTGATGAAAATTTGGTGGGGATGTCACTAGAGGAATTGTTAGGGACTAAGGTGAGCGTTGCTAGCGTGCACGAAGAAAGCCTACAAAAGGTGCCTGCCATTGTCTCTCAGTTCTCTCAAGATCAACTTAAAAAGCTTGGTATATATAGTGTCCAAGAGGCTCTTGAACTATTTACTGGGTTTTTGGTCAATCGGAGCTTGAATGGCACCAGAAATGTTGAGATTAGAGGTTTAGTGGATAGCCGCAATCAGAAGATCTTATTTTTACTTAATGAAACGCCGTATTGGTTGGCGGCTACAGGAGACATTCCAGTCGACGACATTCACATAGACTTGGTTGAACGAATCGAGGTTATTCGAGGTCCAGGAGCAGTGCTTTATGGAACCAATGCGTCTGCAGGAGTGATTAAAGTTGTTACTCGCAACAGGCAAGATTCTTCTTTAAATCTAGTTACCAATCAGTTTGGGAGCTGGGGAGTCAGTGCGGTGCACGGTGCTTACGGGGATGAGGATGATCGTTCCTGGCTAATCCATGGCAGCATCGAACGGAAAGACTATGAGGAACTTGAAGTTCGTAATAGTCTTACGGTAGATCAGAGTAGTGGAAGCTTTCTAGAGAATCTCAGCGGAACTTTAGACGATAATATTGAGAGAGATACGGTTTACTTCAACTATCAATCTGGTGGTTTGGACGTTCAAGCGCATTGGTTTAGGAGCGAGGAGCATGCTGTGACCAACGGCACGCTTATAAGCCCTAATACTTTCAATCGCTATGCAGCCCTCTTAAGTAGCCAATATCTCTGGCAGGAAGGTGATGAACAGACCAAAGTCTTTCTCGACTACAACTTGTTTTTTTCGAAAACAGAAGTCGAAGATCTATTTCTAATCTATGGTTTCGATGAAGATGGTTCAATCGAGTTTGCAAGTGATGGTTGGAAAAACTTTAGAATTCGCACTGGAGTGCAAGATTTAAGGCAAATATCAAATGAGGTGAGTGTACTAATAGGCTTTGAAACCGAATTAAGGTCTACTGGAGATTACCTCTATCGGGATCAATCTAATGGTGCGATTATTGATTCAATTGGTGGTGGAATCAGTACCACTCCTGGCTACGATAGTATTTTGCTATATGGCGAGCAAGAAGCACGAGAAGACAGTCTGTATCTGCAACTTGACTGGGACATGAGCCATGATTTTCGTACGATACTGGGCGCTAGACTAACAAAGAATGAGTTTACCGATGCTAAGCTTACCCCTAGATTGTCATTTGTCTGGCAGTTGGATCAGAAGTCAACGTTGAAGTTGCTTCAGGCTTCCGGTTTCAACTCCCCAACGTTTAGTCAAAACTCTATCATTGATAGCAATGGTCGTGCTCGTACGGAAAAAGTACGGGCGGAAACGAATCAAACTATCGACTTACAGTATCAGTACCAGGGCCAAGCCTGGAGCCTCAGTCTCAACGGCTTCTATTATAAGATCGATGACGTTATTCAGCGTAGAAATGGACTGGTCTCAAATCTGGACGGCTTTGAACGAGATGGCTTGGAGGCAGAACTGAGCTATCGACAGAGTGATTTTACTTTCCTTGCAAATACCAGTTATTTGCGTCAGGGATATAGTGTTCGTGACAATGACCCAGCTGTAAATTTCACACCTCGTTTTCTGGCAAACCTAGGCGGCGTTTGGCAGCTCAACTCTAAGGCCAGCCTGGGAATCCGGGCTCAGTATATCGGTCCTCGTTACAACGCTAGACCATATTTTGATATCGCTTCAAATCTTTCTTTTGGTTGGAGTGAGTGGCTGAGCTTTGACGTTGGATTCAAGGGGATGATGGGATTAGAGAGAGTCTATCCAGATGTAGTGAGCTACCGAGAAACCACAATCCGTCGGATTCCTCGGCTTGTCTTTCTGAAAGTCTCTTATGAAAGCTAACTATAGGGTTTTTCGGATATTGATATCGCCATGAGAGCTGTGAAGCTTCAGCAACTGATTGCTGCTGGCGTCCTTATTTTTTTGTTGGACTCGTCTAGCGAATGATTGGCTGCGATCGGAGTCGATAATATTGATCTTATCAGCTCGAAGATCAAGCTCTGACTTAAACTCCTTGGGAAGAAAAACATCGATATCTTGATGACTGGTTCGAGCGTCTAGGGAAAAGCCTTTGTCGAGGCTCGCTTGCCTGAACTCGATTGCTGTGTGGCTTCCCATCAGAGTAACCTGTCCAAATTGCCCATCGAGATTGAACGATCCATGCTCTCCTTCAATATTAACGCTCTTACTGACTTTCCCACTCAGAGTCAGCTTGCTATGACGGCTTTCCCATTGTAGCGATTGAGCTGTAATGGCAAGTTTGGCACTCCCGTGAGAGTTTTCACCTTTTGTGGTATTACCTTTAAAGCCTTCAATTTGCAGGTCACCATGATTTTGAACGATCTCAAGATGAGATGCAGATACGTCTTCAATATCTTGGTCTCCATGTCGCCAGGCTATGCTAGCTTGTTCGAGGGCACGGATGGCAGAGATATTTGCGTCCCCGTGCTTGCCTTCAATGTCTACGGACTTTGCCTGAATGGAACCAACTTTTAAGTCTCCGTGCTTGGCTTCGAGTTTGAAGCTCCCAGTCACTTGGGCTCTTGAAATTTCACTTCTACCATGAGCGGTTTCAATATCTGCTTGCAAAGCTATTAATGTATCCCACTTCAATTTGCCGTGATTCAAATCGAGTTTAAGGGCAGCCAGTTTCGTAGAACCCAAAAGTACTTTAAGCTGACGATCGACACTACAGCGTCGCGATGTGCTGCTTTCGACAAACTTCGTTTCAAGGCTTAGATTTTTTGTGCTTTTTTCGCTGCTTATGGTCATGAGGCATTCAGGTTTTACATTTCCTTGAAAATCTTGAGTTAACGTAAGACCGATGCTTTCGTCATTGGATGCAACGATTTCCAGATCAAGGTGAGAGAAATCCATCTCCAATTCTGTGATATCGTTGAGCGAGAAACGCTTGGTTTCCGTTCGAGTTTCTGCGAGTAGTATCGCGCCTTGGGTAGCAAAAAGGATAGATATAAGAAATCGTATAGTGCTGTTCATTGAAACCCCTTAGAAGTGATTCGATCCCAAGAGAGACTTATACTACATGATTAGCAAGACTATAAGTCTAAAAGAATTCATGGGACGATTGTATTTTCATTAGGGCTAGGGCACCCCCTGTCAGAGGTGCCTTTGAGTTCGTCAAGCTTCTGCTAGATACTCCATGATGTCGGTTGTTGTGATAATTCCTAGAAAGTCCTCATTTTTAGTGTCGACCACAGGAAGCGAATGAAAACTTTCACGGGCTAGGACTTTTGCAGCGTCTCTTAAAGTTGCTTTGGGGTTGATGGTGGTAGGGTTTTGGGTCATTAGATCGTCAATGGTTTTCATATTATCAAGGACCGCCCAAACTTGGCGCTCGTCCTGACCAAATGAATCTGAATAGCTGACTCTGAGAAGGTCGGACAAGCTCACGATACCGACCAATCGGCCCGACTCTAAAACCGGCAAATGGGTAAACGAATTTTCGGAAAAAATCTTTGCAACCTCAGAAACCTTAGTAGTTCGATCAATGGCTACTGGCTCTCTTGTCATGATTTCGGAAACAGGGTGATTTGTGCGGATCTTTGACATAACGTACTCCCAAGGTGTTAAAACTACTCATTGGATTTTAAGCAATTCCCTTGCCAACGGTAAAAGTACGGTCATGTACGAAAATCGATGGTGAAACTGCGCGTATTCGATCATTGTTGGCCCAAATAGAGCAAAGTTAGTTTTTTTAGCGAGATTTACCACTAAGTCAGTTAATGCTTTCAACTTTGAGCCGATGAGGCTGTTGAGAGAGGGAGGGTCTGCCGTGAAATTAGTGCCCACATCGGAAGGTGCGAACGAAGATGACTACCGGCGGGATGCTGCGCTTGTGGTCGAGACACGAGCCTTATGACAGAATTACTGCGTAAGATTCTAGAAGACGAGGGTTATCGAGTCTTTGAGGCAAGTAATGGCCCTGAGGCGGAACAGGTGTTTCTTGATAACCCCCATATCCGACTCGTTCTATGCGATATCAACTTAGGTGATGGCGAAAATGGCTTTGATGTTCTATCTCATATTGTTCCCAAGAGGGCTGAGAGGTTTTTCAAATTTTGCTTTGTGACCGCAAGTCACCAAGAGGGTTTGCGAGATACGGCACTGCGGTTCGGAGCTGATGAGCTTATCCACAAGCCTGTAAGTCCCAAAAAGCTTCGGGAAACCATT
Source organism: Pseudobacteriovorax antillogorgiicola (assembly GCF_900177345.1). Classification (NCBI taxonomy): domain Bacteria; kingdom Pseudomonadati; phylum Bdellovibrionota; class Oligoflexia; order Oligoflexales; family Pseudobacteriovoracaceae; genus Pseudobacteriovorax; species Pseudobacteriovorax antillogorgiicola. Next base: position 99,510 of record NZ_FWZT01000003.1, on the reverse strand, counting down.
GCTTTATTGATGGGAGGCGCTAATTCACAGAATCTTGAGGAAGACGACGTTCGGATCAAACTAGACAACACTCATGGGGAGATAGTGGATAGTCCCATGAAACCACACATTACTATTCTAGAGCTAACCAGGTTTACAATGCTACTTGAGGTGTCTGGGCATATTGTCAAGGGCTACTCCATTAAAGTGTATTCACCTCGACTCGCGCGCTTCCTTGAAGCTGATACCCCATTTTTTACATTAAGGGTTGAAAATACCATGACGGTAAGTGCGGCACGCAAGAAGGCTGAGTCTCGTGGCAAAAAACTTGCGTACGAACAATGTAAGGATACTAATACCCTGATTCGATGCAATATCCTCGATCTGACGAGTGTTGCAGCAAATGGCATCGAGGCCTTGAACAATAGACTTCAAGAAAAGAAACGAGCTGATACCGCAGTGTAAGGGAATTAATAGTCAATTTCAGGTTTGGACTAAAACGAGCCAGGGGCTATTGATGATGAGAACACAAGCGTATAATATGCCTTGGTAAATTATAACCCCTTGTCGCTCGTCATCAACATATTGCCTCTTCCTCGCTCCTAGCCTTGTCTTGATCAAGCCAGTCCAGCTGCGGGTCTTCAAACGTCAAATGCTTCAAAGCAATTCCATATATTCTTACGATTAAGAAAGATTTTTCCTCCCCGGATTTAAGTTGGACTGGGAAATGCTTCTGGGATATGCCTGAAAACGTTGAAGTCACTCCATATATTTGTTAAGGAAACCAGCTGCGAACCGATCTAAGAAGGAGAGAGAATCGGTAAATCCAATTGTGGTTCTTGGTTGTGTTGATGGTTTGCGAGCGGGATTTCTAGATTTGTTTACGTTATCTTAATAAAGACTCATGAAGGTTTGATTGAAGTTCAAAAGCATTGCTGTTCAAGTTAGCCGCAAGATTATCAGCACCATTGCAATCGGAACCCTACTTCTCAGTTCGGCAGTTGGGATCAAGCAATTCAATGATGCCTTGGAAAATTTGAAGCAACGTGCACATCAAAGCATGCGGATGACGACCAAAGCTCTGAGCTCGCCAATCTGGAACTACAGTGAAAATACCATTGTCGAGTATGGTGACGAATTTACTCGCGATCCTGACATCCTTTACATGGAAATCACCGATCCTCAAATCGATTGGATCTATCGCTCAGATGAGTCTTTGAGCGATACCCAAACAAAGACACGGTTCTGCGATTCAAACGATAATTTTTGCTCTGAAGCAATCGTGACTCGTGAAGGGGAGGAAATTGGTCGTGTTTTTGTCATATTCTCCATCAAAAGAGTCCAAAAAGAGGCTCTAGAGACCGCGGTGATTATCTTGATGCTCGGGGGTCTCTGTATCATGATCCTATCAATATTAGTTCGCATTTTCCTTAGACGAATTGTTGAAGAGCCGCTTAGTAATCTTGGCGACGGTGCTCGTAAGCTCGCTGATGGTGAACTTGATCATAACTTCGTCATTCAGGAAAACAATGAGGTCGGAAACCTGGCAAAGAATTTTATGGCCATGCGGGATGCGATCCAGCTGAAGATCAGTGATTTGATCGAGATCAACGATCTCAGCCAAAAACTGAATCAGCTCTACGAGTCTCATAACATAGAAGAGCTGCTGGTGCAGTTCTGCGGCCAGAAGCTGGGCACTGAAAAAGTTTGTTATTATCGCAAAGGGCAAGACGACGGCCTTGTGGAAGGAAGCCAACTCTCTGATCGAATGGTGTCAAAAGAATTTATGCGGGACAAGGGCGCCGAATACCTAAGGGCATCGCTGCGCACCAGACAGATTAAGGCCCATAGACTGGAAAGTGGATTAGGTGTCTACATTCCCATTGTAAAGGAAGATCAATCATGGTTCGGCGTGATTGTGGCAGTTGTACCCAAGGAATACGACTTAGTGCCCTATTTGGTTAGTGTCCTCGAAAACTTAGCCCGTACGGCTGCAATTAGACTCGAAAATCTCCATGTGAACGTTCTCTTGGAACAGCAGAATCGAAACTTGGAGGCTATAGTTAACCAGCGAACTCAAGAACTAAGGCGCAAGAAGGATGATATTCAGGCCATGCTTGAAAACATCAATATGGGGATCTTAACGATCACTCCGGGGCAGCTAATACATCAAGAGTATTCGAAGCAAATGGAACAGATCTTGGAATCTGATCAGATTGCCAATGGCCAACTTATGGATGTTCTATTCTCGTCGTCCGATTTATCAAATGACATTAAGGCTCGCATGGACTCGGCCTTAAGAGTGGCGATCGGAGAGCATGAAATGAACTTTCACGTGAATTATGAAGCTTTTGTGAGTTCTATGCATTATTTCTCCCCGTCGGGCCGGGAAAAGATCCTTGAATTGGAATGGAATCCAATTATTGATCAGGATGGTACCGTTGAGCGCATCATTTTGTCGGTAAAAGATGTAACTGAGGTGCGAAAATTAGAAGAACTAGCGAAAAACCAGTCTCGGCAGTTCGCGGTGATTACAGAAATTGTGACTGTTGGTTCCGAACGGTATTCGGAGTTCATGTATAGTATGGATCGTGCCATCGGTGAAGTTCGTGAAGCCATAGACTTGAACGGTCAGCGGAACCCTGAAGTGATCAACAGTATTTTTAGAACCCTTCATACCCTAAAGGGTAACTCCCGCGCATTGGGCTTTAAGCAGATGGCTGAAGCGATACATAATGCAGAGAAAGTTTATAGCATGCTGCGTCAAGACCCCAAAATGAAGTGGGATCGTTCCACACTTCGCCATGGGCTAAACGAATTAGAAGATTGCATTGGAATCTATCGTGATATTTACGATCAGAAGCTCCAAAAACTGGGGCAGGATTCGAAAATTCCTCAGTTGATGGCAATGCTAGATGAGATCGACCAAGAAATAGATTCAGGTCGGCCAGCTCAGAGCTTATTTCCCTTTCACAATAAATTTAAGCGTATTCTTGATGGTCAGTTAGGACTTGACTATCTTTTTGAGTCGATCCAGGGGGGGATTTGTGAAACCGCAAGTGAGTTAAATAAGCGAACTCCCATCGTTGAGTATACCAAGATTGATATATTTATGGATCGGGATCAATTTGATGCTGTACGAAGTGTATTCGTCCATCTCATTCATAACAGTATTGACCACGGTATTGAGGCACCTGAAGAGCGACTCATGAAGCGCAAGGATCCTCAAGGCTTGATTCAAGTTGATCTAGGATTACATGATGGTCAACGGTTGCAGATTCACTATCAAGATGATGGCCGTGGCTTGGATATCCAAGCACTGAGAGCATCTTTGTCAAAGGATGGAATTGATCATCGCTCATTTAGCGATTGGGACCTAGCTCACTCGATTTTTAATTCGGGACTGTCGACAAAGCCTACTGTAACTGAAGTATCAGGGCGCGGTGTGGGCCTGGATGCTGTGAAACATTTGGTAGAAAGCCATGGAGGAACTATCACCATTGAGCTTGGAGAAGCTACAGCAGGGTTTCGATCCATAGCATTCAGATTCGACTTTATTCTGAGAGAACCTTACAATAAAGGTAAGCTTCATGTTATCAACTCTGTTTAATTTAAGTGGTATAACATCATGAAATGGATGAGTTCTTTACTTCTCTTAGAACTGGCTTTCGCTACGGATAACCTTGCTGCCAAAGACATACCGATGTCTTTTGGCGATATTCCACCTTTTGCTTTTGCCGATGGCCGAGGACTGGCTGTTGATCTTATCAATCACTTTATTCAAGCGACTGGCTCCAAAGTTCAGGTTAGGGTTCTTCCAAATAAGAGAACACGAACTTATCTTAAAAACCAGAAAGTACAGGGAATTGGAATTGTCGATCGACAAAGCGAAGTCGAAGGGCTTTGTTATACTGAGGTCTATATCAATTTTGAAAATATGGCGATAACATTGGAAAGTCAAAACTATCCTAGTCTTGCAAGACCCAAAGATATTACCAAATTAGACAAACCTCGGATAAGCTCGTTTCAGGATGCTAAGCTCTATCTAGGAGATGAATATAACAAGGCCGTTGATAGCCCATCGGTCATGTCTTATGGTGAGTCTTCGAATATATTAGGGGTAGTCAAACAACTTTTTTTTAAAAGAGCCGACCTTATTGTAATGGAGTCGACAATTTTTGATTACTATCGAAAGCAACTAGCTGAGCGAGATCGCCATAGTGAGGTTGCCGAAATACCTGTGACGAAACACTCTATTCTACCTACAACGCCGTTTCGAGCAGGATTTCTTGATGCGAACCTTTGTAAAGTGTTTAATCTAGGCTTAAAGAAAGCAAGGCAGGATGGTAGTTATCAGAAGATTTATGATCACTGGACAAAGGTGGAAAAAACGAAAAAACCATCTCGTCCTTAGGGGCAAGATGGCTGCGAAATTGTCTGGTAAACCTTTCGAGTGTGATGGAATAGAGTATCCCACTTTGCGATTCACTCGCTAAGATTGAGTCACTTGATTTGATACCTCATTTAGATTCCGATAGGTGTAATGCCTCCACCACCAATACTATCTAGATCAGCTTCACCATCTGGAGTCATGGCATCTGCTAACTGACGCCATAAGTTTTTGTTTGTCTGACCGTTGGCCTTAAAAATACCATTCTTAGTGATGGCACCACCCAAGCTACCATAGACGGCACACGGTATGTTGTGGGTTGGGTGTCCTGTGTTGAAAGAGCCATTTGGGCTATCGGCGTGGGCTCCTCCTTCGCTGATATAGACCATCGCAGACCTATCCAAAATATTATAGTCTCCTTCAGTCAATCGATTTGCGAACTTTGCCATGCGATTGTGTACTGAGTTGGTAAACCCTTTGAAAGAGGCTCCGCCATCGGAAAAGCCATTAGAATGAATAAGGTTATGCTGGGGATCGGTATTTGTGTTGAGAAACGAAAGGACGATCACTTGTGCCATATCACAAGCCATGAGTTGATAGGCGACTTCTAGCATATCCTCGTGCTTGGCCTCAACGGAACCTCCGCCTTTGAGTGCTGGACTTTTGTTGCAGGTGGGAGCTTCAAATGGAGTATCTTCTATGCTTGCTGGGGTTTCAGCGTTTTCACCGCCGGAATTTCCGCCTTCGCTTTGTTCAGCGAGGCTATTGTAGTGCTTTTGGAGCTGATCTAAATAGTTATTGAAAATGGCAGCGTCAGAACCAAGGAGGTTGCGCAGGCGCTTGACATCATCAAGACATGGATCAATTACATTCTTCTTACCACTTTGAATCAGTGCCAAATCATGGGAATTGACGCTTTGAAAGGAGCGTCCGAAAAAGGTGCGCATCGCAAGCTGGGGGTCCTGTATTGCGTTGATTGGGTTACTTCCCGAATCGTGAGCGTAATGACGGTCACCGACATCGACCCCTAGGTATTTGATGTCATTATTGTTTAGGCCGAGAGCGGTAAAGAACGATGGTGCACGTTGCTTGCTGTCGCTGAAACTTAGCAGGCAAGTCTCACCAAAATGCCAGTCAAGGCCGCCTTGTGTGACCGCAAAGTTCAAGCCCTCTAAGACGAGAGTTTGGGCTTTAGTCTTATCGCTAAGTCCATTCTGTAGTGCATTGGCAGTATCTTGAAAGTTATGGTGTCCATTGGGCGACGTGCAGATCAGAATCTTGCGACGTCCCTGAGCGCCAAAGGCGCGGGTAGATTGAAATGTTTTCCAAAGAGCTGCAGCAACAATCGTGTGACTGGCATAGTTAAAAAAGTTTCGTCTTGTTAGCTTTACCATTGTGTATCTCTCCTGCTAGGTGTAGTTCTACTTCGTCAGTCGTGAGCGTTCAACAATCATCTCAACAAACAACTTGTCGAATTCAAGTTCTTGTGAACTAGCTCGCTTGTATGCATTCGTGATAGTACAGACATCTCGCTCCTTTTCTAACCTGCCGTAGATCATACGGAAGGCTTGAACTGCGAGACAAACCTCGACTTCTTTAGTTCCCTTTAGAGTTTGGCTGAGGCCAGCGACTCCCGAGAAGGTCTTGGACTGATCGTCCTTCATAGAGATAAAGAGGTTGCCCGGTGTCATAACATCGAAGCCATGGCTATCGGTGGATTGGATGCGACCATCCGGCCCAATGTCTTCCATACCGAATCCAACTCCATTAACAACCGAATGGCACTCGCCACAGCTCCCGTTGCTTGTAGCCTTGTGGAAGGCGTCGACTACGCTTAGACTTTTGTCGAATGGTGTGTTAGCAACGACTTCAGCTAAGTTTTCTGGAGTTTCTAAGCTTTGGCAAAGAAACTTTTCCATGATGTGTTTGCCGCGTTTCGGTGGGTTGGTACTTTCCAAGTTGCTTGTAATCACTGCAAGGCTAGGCTGAGAGAGTATCCCTTGTCTTGATTCTGAGTAACTTAATGGCTTGAGACCTCCAGGAATCTCAATATCGTTGCTCCCCACCGTGAGGCCATAGACTTCCGCGAAAGCCTCATCTCCCATCGTAAAGTTTGCATCGAAGATTTCTGAAAATTGATCACGCTCTGATTTTACTAAGAAATAGATAAATGCGGCCGATTCTTCTTTCAATATTGCTTTGATATCAGCATTGATTTCCGAATTGCCGGTTGCTTCAAAGTCTTTGCTATCGATCAACTTAGTCATGAGCCAAGAACTGACAAAGCGCTTCACCCCCTCATAGAACTTGGGATCATTGATCATGCTTTGAGCTTGTTGGCGAACTGATTGCTGATTATTGAAACTATCACTTTCGGCTAGTGCGACAAGATTTGATGATGGCGGGGAAGCCCAAAGGCTATCAGCGAGGACGGTTGCAACTTCCCAACTATCAAGGTGTCCATCGAGGCCTAGCTGCTTGCGAAAAAGGAAATTATGAGACAATAGAATTCTCTCAACCAGCAGTCCTAAACCCTGGACGTCAGTACCATAGCTATCAACGAGCTTCATCTCTTGTTGGAGTCTCTCGCCATCGATTTTCATCCGCCATATTTTAGGTAGGGTTTCTGAAAGCCAAGATTCAATACAGTCTCGCTTAGGTTGACCACAGTCAATGATTGAGCCGGCATCTGATTGAATTTGTTCGGCGACTTTAACATTCACATCCAGGTATCGTTCTAAACGCTCCCGAGAAAGCTTATTGAAATTACTCAGGTGGTCGTAGGCAAGAACTTGAACTGTTTCTGTTGGTAAGCTGATTTTCAGGACTTCATCGTCAAGGTCAATACCAAATGAACTTTCCACCGACTGTATGTATTCATTAGCTGTGATTAGTCGAGCTTCAGACCGTTGATTAATATCGGTACAAGTCTCTTGGCTCACACCATCTACAATTAGGCTAAAAATTTCGTTCTGACGTTCTGCGTCGAATTTTTCCGCTTCCACCGGGGTTACGGGTCCTGGTGGCTCTTGATTAGCAAACTCCTGGCCTCCCGTATCGATTCGATTCAATAGTGCCTCTGGCTTTTTAGTGCAAGACTGGGAGTAGGAAGTAACACATAGCAGCCCTACAGTAATCCAGCTCAGTTTCTTCTTGAATGTCATGTTGAGTCCACTCCGTTCAAATTTGTTATCGCACTCACATTTTTGCAATCAGCATTCCTAAAAGTCCAAAATGACTTTACTTAAAATAGTTCGTAAAATTAGATAGATAGTGAATCTTATTTCAGGAATGAATTCGAAAAAATACGGCTGGATGATAGAACTTTCGTATTCTACTAAAAATAATAGCTACATACCGACTAGTCAGCAAATCAGTAGCTTTCTAAAACAGTCTCGAGGAGCTAAGTCACTAAAATGTGCTCTGGCGATTCATCCAATAGGCACGCGGAGCCTTCTCCCTGAACACAAGAAATGCTACAATGGAGGCAAAGATCTCTTCATAGACTCAAGTAAATAGCGCTTCGAGGGAACCATGAGCAAGGTAAAATCCATAAAGCCGGACAGGATCTTGATCGTTGATGATGATCCAGACCTCTTAGAGGTGCTTCAAGAGCGTTTTGAGCAATCGGACTGGAAGGTCGATACAGCCAACGATGGTTTAAAAGGACTAGATATCGTAAATGGCAAAGAATTTGACGTGATTCTATCGGATATCGAGATGCCTCAACTAAATGGGATTCAGTTTCTATCAGAGATCCGAGGGTCTGAAAAGAATGCTGGGACGGTTGTTGTCCTGATGTCAGGGGCGTTTAATCAGAAGGACGTCAACGAACTACTAGGCTATGAACTTGGAACCTTTATTGAAAAACCTTTTTCGGCAGAGAAAATACTGAGCCTTATTGAAGACGCCTTGAAACGACGTAGTGAGCTTCAGAGTCAGCTAGAAAGTTCTGAGGTAGATAGCGCGAATAAGAGGTTTAAAGTCATTGGGGAAGACTAGATGATCAGTTCTGATAGTAACATATGTTTACTCCTAAAATCGAAAGATGAAGTTGATTTCTATGAGCGAATACTCAAAGGCTTGAATTTCAATAAGTTCAAATCGTTTACGGATTCTGATGAAGCCTACGAACATGTGATCAGAAATCAATTTGAACTATTTATCACTCGAATGGAAGTAAGCCCCATGTCGGGCCTGGTATTTATTCAGAAAATTCGAGAAACCGGTAACTATGGTCTCGAATCTCACCTTTTCATTGCCGACAAGGTTTCAGGTGATCACATTTGTACCTTGCAAGACTTGGATCTGCCTTATGTCCTTGTTAAGCCATTTACTGTGGATCGGGTGGAAGAAAAACTGAACTACATGTCTAAAATAGAAAACAATCTGACTGAATTCGAGGAAGGCTATCGAAATGCGAAAACGGCTTTCTTTAATAAGCTAGATGATATGGCACTTGAGCTAACTAAGTCTTTGGTAGATGCGAATCCCGATAATCCCAAAGCTCGCCTCCTGCTTGGAGATATCTATCTTCATAAGGAAGACTATGATCAAGCGCAACGTTGCTTCGAACACGTTTTAGAGAAAGACCCTAAGTCTGGTCCTAGCAAGATCCGTATGGCCAAGATACTGATGGCTCGCAATAACTTCTTGGATGCTAGTCAACACTTAAACGACCTAGCGAAGGTCAATCCACATCACATAAAAGTACTGGAAAACGCCGGTCTATCAAACTTCGAGATTAAGGAGTATAAAACTGCCAAGAAGCACATGAAGCAGCTGGTCGCCATTGATAAAGATAACCTTGTGGCTCAGCAAATAGAGACAAAAGTTGAATTTAGGAGCGGCAACATAGCCGCATCGCTCCCGAAGTTAAAAGAAACTATGACCGACAGCGAACTGATTTATTTTGCTAACAATGAAGCGTTGCGCGTATTGAATGAAACTGAAGATACCAAGGCCGCAGTTGCAGTATTCGAAGAAGTTCTCAGCGAGGTTCATGAAAACGTCTTTCGGTATGTGCTGTACTTCAATGCAGGTCAACTATATTGGAAGATGGGGGATCTAGATAGTGCTCGAAAAGCTTTCATTAAAGCGATCGAAATCAATCCAAACTATGATAAACCTCGCCATGCCTTAAAGAAACTTCGAGAGAAGATCAAGGAAGAGCAGCAGTCGTCGCCAAAGGCAAGCGCCTAGATGGACGAAGCAAGCGGAGTTTGAGTTCAGTTCCAAGTTTCCATTCAGGTGAGCCTAATAGCGAACTCGCTGTATGGCAAAAAGGTGTTACTTTTCTATCTGATATGAATCATAGGGGATAATTGATTCATCATACTTAAGGCCCATATACAATCGATCGAGCAACCTCTTATAGGCGCCATTCTTTAATATTTTGGCCATGCCTTGTTCTATCTGCTTACGAATGATTTGGTGGTCGGCACGATGCTTACCTATGGCTAGGAAAATGTCGGTCACGCTAATGGGTTTATCGAGCATTCCTATTCTCGTGCTGGCGTCGTTCCCTAGGCTGAATATAGCATGAATACCGCTGACATCATCGGCATTGGCAAGGTCCAAACGCCCCAAGGACAGCATCTTGAACAGGCTAGAAAGTGTGCTAGTATTGACCACTTTTAGGCCATTATTCTTGAAGAAGGCTTCTAGGCCTGAGCCATTAAGATTTCCCATATACTTTCCAGAAAAATCACTCATTCTATTGAAAGTGATATTTTCAGGAAACTTCGATTTGTTATAAAAGACGCATAATCGAGAGCGAAAAATTGGTTTGCCGATATCCAATTGATCCGAGATTTTAGAAGCAGATACCCCTTTCATATACAAAGCTAGATCGATACTTCCATTGGCGACCGATACTTGAGACCTCGCCCAATTGACGACGGTGTATTTAGGAGAAAACTTAGATTGTTTAAAAATCTCGTTGACTAAATCTATAGTGAAACCATGAGGTGGCGGGCCTTGATCGCTACGGGGAGGATAATGAACAATACCCATGGTTAAGTTTATGTTTGCCAGTGCTATAGGACTATGTATGCTTATAACTAGCAGCAAAGATAAAATATACATACTAAATAAAAGTATTATTCGACGTTGATCAGCAATCGGATCGCCCTTTCTATAGATTATGGTCCGATTTTTGATTGCGGTGCCAGAGATGTCAAGGATATTCGTTTGATCAAGAAGGACTACAGAGAAGTCCTAGATTAGTGACCTCTCGATCCATTAGGAGGAGTGAAACATTTACAGAGAGCCTTGTCTTATATTTCAAAGCCAAGACTGAATCCAAAGTGCACGATTTGATATGAGTGCGTGTATTGGAAACTGCCCATAATTCCTTGATAGCCCAATCCACATTCAGTACGAAGACCGCCATTGAGCGCTAGTTTGTCGTTGTTGGTGGCTAAACCAGCGAGGCCTGATGCTCCGCAAAACCACTGGCTATCTTTCAATATCTCGATATCACGGACATAGCGAGCACCGAATTCTCCATCAAGAGTTTGGAAGTCCTTCTTGCTTGCTGACTGGAAGTGATTGAGTTGAACGCCACCAAGGAGACGAATACTAGGCATATTCTTTAGAAAAATAGGCTTGCGAAGGCTAACTCCCAAAGATCGGTGATCTAGGTCATAGCAATCAACGCAGGCGAGGCCGATCTGATTGGCGAACTCTAAGCCCCGGGCTCCTCTTTTGGCAAGAATCAGCTCTTTTTCGATTTCTACTTCCTTAATTACAATTGGAGTCTCTTCTTTTGCTTCTTGTTCCGTTTTTGGCTGAACGACAATGAAAATTCTCGCTTGTCGACCAAAGCGAGGGTTCTGCCCGCCACCAAATTCGTGAATCTGTTTCACGTTGGGGAATTGCTTCTCGATAAAGCGCTTGACCTTCTGAGACCGACGTACCGACAAGTCTAAATTGTAAGCAGCGGTTCCTGTCGTAGAGGCGGTCGAGACGATGTGAATATAGGTGATGAGTTCGGGGTCAACTTCTGTGAAGCACTCGGAGATTCTTTCCTCCCGAAAAGCAACGCTGTCATTTGGGAATAGGACATTGCAGGTAAAAACCTTGGTTTCCTTCAGCGGTTTCTTATCAGGGATCTCTGCTCCTGAAAGAGCTGCGCTTGTAGAGAGAAGGACTAGAAAGGCTAACAGTTTACTCATACTATCTTTTCCTCTTCAAGCAGTAAGCGGATGTTTGGCCTTTATGGGTCATGAAGCCAACTAATTCCCAGCCTTTATTGCCGTAAAAATTGAGGGCATCTTCCCATAGTGCAGGATTCATTTTCTTGAAAGGGAGGCACTTGTAATCCCACTTGCTAAAATGAAAGAAAGCGGGATCAGGCAATTTCTCTACGTGAGGTGGATCCCTGTAAGGGCTCTTTTTTGTGACACAAGATGTCATGAAGACTAGACTAATCAGATAGATCAATTTCATCAATGTACCCTCACTACCACACGTCGGTTTAGTCGTTGGTTTTCAGCAATAGGATTACCTTCGTCATCAAGGTTAGGGACAAGGGGGCGATTGCTGCCAAAACCTTGGAGGGCTAGCCTATTACCAGGGAAGCCAACATCTTCTAAGCTTTGGACGATGACCAATGCTCTCGCCGAAGATAATTCCCAATTATTGCGAAATCTGGCACTTCGGATAGGAACATTGTCGGTATGTCCTTCGACGGTGATCCTGGTGTAGTCTGGTATGTTTTTTAATACAGCTATCACTTCATGAATGATGGCTTTATTTTCTTCAATAATCTCTGCCTTACCAGACTTAAATAGAAGTGACTCATGAAAAACTAAGTCGACAGATTCGTCGGTAAGATCGACTGTGACCTTGTCGGCGAGGTCGGCTTTCTTGATTTGTTTATTAAGTTCCTCGGCTAAAGTAATCAGGTTGACTTCACCGTCCTGAACCTTGCCGGTCACTGCGTTTTTAACCTGCTCAAACTTTACAGTGCTGACTTTAGATGCCGACATAAGAAGGATAAAGAAAACAAGAAGGAGACTCATTAAGTCACCAAAGCTTGTTAGCCAGCCTTCGTTGGAGGCCCCATCGTCTTCCAGGTCTTCCTCTACATCATTGAGGAATAGGTCATCTTGTGGGTTTATCATGCTTTCACCCGTGAACGAGTTTTTCGCGAAGATTCTAAATAGAAAGCAGGCTTACGATTCTCAATCATATAGATCCAAAGCAGTACTTGCTCAGTATTCTTAGTTCTCTCAACTTTTAGGTTTTCTAGCTTCGCTACCAGTGGGCCAATGACCACTTGAGCAATGAAAATACCATATAGGGTGGTCAATAGTGCTAGAGACATATTAGGGCCAATCGACGAAAAATCTTGGAGGTTACCGAGAAGCTTTACTAGGCCTAGTATGGTACCAAACATACCGAAAGCCGGAGCGAGTGTAGAAAGTTTTCGGAGCAAAGCAATCTGGGTATTCAAAGCAGCGAGTAGTCGCCGCTTCTTGAGTTCGACAATTAATCTAATATCGGGAATGGCTATGCGAGCCTCTAATTTTTCCGCAACCATCTTCCAAGTAGATCCAAAATTCTTATCTTCGTCAATTTTCTTACTGATTCCCTGAGGACCGTCCTTATAGTAGATATCGGTTAACTCGCCTAGTAGGGAGTCTACTGTATTCGTCCGCTGACGCATGCCACTAGCAGACTTCATGACTAAGTTTCTAGCCATTTCAGCTAGGATCGCACAATGGGAGGTATTAAGTGCGATACCGACAACTCCACCCAGAACCACTAGAAGTGAAGGGTAATGAAGAAAATAGGCGATAGGTTTCACCCCATCGAGAACGAAGACTCCAAGATATAGAGAGGCAAAGATTAATGCGAAGCCACTGAGTGATAGTAGCATTTGTAATGAGGTTTTCATGTTATTATTCACCTATTCCTGAAGTGATTCTGTAGCTTCGAAGCAGGTTCATCTGAGATTGCTTCAACTGGTCTTCGGTAGCTGAAAAAGAAAGAGCCATTCCTTCAACAACCTGTCTTCTTACAGGACTCAAACTATCCAAAATATTGCTAGAAATATCCTTATACTTGCTAATTACAGCGACAAGGTCTTCGTTTTCCAGGCCTTCTAGTACTTTTGATAGCTCTTCCTTTGCCAGCATGAGAATGTCACGGCAGCTAAGCTTATAAGCCATAAGCGCCGCAGGAATCTTCATACCACCAGCTTCAAGGCTCGCTAAGGTTTCCTTGGCGTTTAGATCAGCATTCAAAATCTCTTTGATTTGATTGATCTCATTCTTGGATGTTTCGTGAGCAGACAACCTCGATTGCTCATAGGCAGCCTTCAAAGCTCCTTCGACTCTGTTTATCGTTGCATCATCACGCTTAGCACCCATGCCTTGGATGAGCTTGGCTTTTTCATCATTGCTCAGAGTGGCTAGAATATCTGCTGTTTGACTGCCATTCAGATACTTAAAAGCGACCGCCAAATTGCTAAACTTATCTTGCTCCGGTATCAGGTCAAGGATTGCGGTTCCTGAAAGGAGAGACAAAAATCCGAATCGTTGCTGTGACTGCGCTTCGTGAATTTTTCGAAAGTGTTCCACTTCAACAGCCAATGATGCTAGGGTTGATGACTCATTGCCAGCCTTATCTCCACTTTTAAGGAGCTCAGTTTCCATAAAGGAGAAGTTACGAGCGAGAAGCTCTCTGTTTTTCTTGGTGCTCACCGCAGCATAGAGTGCACTTGCTTGATCTAAGTTTAAACCTTGTAGAAATTCCCGGCCGAGCAGTGGATTGCTCGTTAAAAACTCTAGAATCTTGGTAATGTGCTCTTGATTAGCTTCAAAAATATCTTTTTCTGCCAATGCCGGATTAGAAGTTGACTCCGATAGGGACTTTGACTTATCGCCGAGCTTCTTAAGCTCTTTCAAAAGCTTTGAAATCATTATGAGAATGATCAGGAGTGCAATAAAAGCTAGGATTCCAAGTACAATTTTGCCGGCGTAGCCGTTTAGGAATTCTTTTAGGAAAGTTGCAGTATCGAGTTCTTCTTTTTGATTAGGAAATAGTTTGTCCGTCTTAACGAGTTGGACGTTTGGCTTCACGCCATAGATACGACTAATTTTTTCTGAAATAATCGTTTTCGCTAAAGCTGTGGTTTCATCGGAAACTGAACTTAAGACGAGAAATCTAACGAGGATTTCATTAATCTTTGTAGTTTCTTTGTAAGTATAGCTTTCCTTATAATCTACCTTTTTCGCTTGTGCCGGTTTCTTCTGCTCAACCACATCGCCAAAACCTGGTAAGCCAGGAGGAAGTTCTTCTTGTTCAGGTTCTTCGATACGTTGACCTTGCTGATCATCCTTTTGGAGAACTTTCTCCCGTTCAACAGAACTCGATGCGGAGACGATAAGGTGGAACTCATTGTCACTGATCAAGCTTGAAATATCTTTTACCAAGTCGGATCGAATTTGCTCAGAAAGTTTTTCACTTTGAGCTAGAACTTGGAAGCAGTATGAAAAGGCAGTGATCATCACTAAAAATGAACTCTTATTAAATGCTATCATTTTTTCGCAACCTCTTCAGTCTTCTTGATTTTTAGCTTTGGTGCCTGTTCAGAAGGCTCCTCATCCACAGCGTCCTCATTGCTAGCCGGTAAGACTATGGTCTTTTCTTCGGTCTTCGCAGGAATCTCGCTCTCAACTTTAGCAATGGTGCTCTTTAGTTTCTCTTGATTTTCATTGATCAAGATCGATTTTTGCCAATATTTTAGGGCTAACTCTGGAGAGCCCATCATGTACATGATTGATCCCTTCATGTTGAAGAGTTCAAAATTCCATGGATCAATATCTAAGGCCTCGTCAACTTGCTTTAGTGACTTTTCAAAATTTCGTTTGCTATAGTCAGACTTAGCGTTGAATAGAAGTCGAGTGAGCTTTGTCTTTTCTTTTAATGACAGTTCACGCCTTAGAATAAACTGGCTCTCGTCATCGATGAAGTTTCGCTCATGAAGCTTGATGTCATAGCTAGACTCGTTTTTTAGGGCGTCATCGATCTTGATGCGATGGACCCCTTTTTCAGTCTCAATGATCATTTCTCCATTATTTTCATAGATCTCTTTAATCTCAACTTTTTTTAGCACACCTGTGGCCGACAGGGCTTGCGAGGAGAGAAGACCCGCAACTATAAGGGCTATATGTTTCATTGCAGTCTCCTTAGAATGTAAAGTCTACACCGACGCCAAACATCAAAGCGCCCGAGATCGGTTTATCACTTTCGAAAAGAACGTCATCCCCCTCAGGCTCCACTGGCTCAGTTCCTTTCACTTCACCATCATTTCTAGGCTTGGTAAGGAAAACGTGCTGTCGCTCCGTTAAGCTTACATAGAGGATGCTTCCAAGGCGCATCTTAACCCCAGCTTGCAGCTGGAATTGAACATCGCCATTAAAGTCAGTCACACCGAAATCGATTGGAAACAGCCAGTTGACATATTTACCCTGATCACCGGTGATTTCTGCTCGGTTTAGGTCTGTGAAAAGGCTAAAGGTTGTTTGGCTTGGGTATCCACTGTTCTTCCCTAGGTAGGTCACAGCAACACCCATATCACCTAGACCAACAAGTCGTTGACCTATGGAGATGCGCGCACCCATCACAGAAGGTAGCTTGCTGTCGTGGAAGGATGCGGACTGCATTCCGATTCCCATGACAACACCCGAGCGGGATGGGCCTTGGACTGTGGTTCGGTACTCTTTTGAAGTCAGTAGCTTTGAATCTTTGGTGCTGAACAGTGAAGTTTGCATGACAACTTCATCGCCATTATTATCAAGATTCACTGTCATATAAGCGTCAGCACCAATCTTTTCCAAGGCAAATTTTAGCTCATTGTTGTCTGCGAAGCCCTTGCGTATGTAAATATCTTTACCATCAGAGATGGCTCTTGGCTTAAAGCAACCAAAGCAACGAACAAACTTAAATGTATTTTTTGGCTTTGAAGCTTTTTTCTCAGAATCTTCATCATCCTTCTCTTTATCAGAATCTTCTGAAGATTCTTTGGCATCATTTTTAGCCTCTTGGAGGTCTTGCTCCAGACTGAAGACCATGTAGGATCTCAGGTCTGCTTCAAAGGCGCTGCTTTGGCTAAACTCAGTAACCACTACAGTGTTCGCGACGGAGCCGTAATCCTCAATGTCCTCTGCGAACTGCTTGCTTAGCTTATTGATCGCCTGGTAGCTTTTTGAACGATTGATACTATCAGCAGCAGATAGGATAGTCGGTATGAAGAAGGTCATGCCCAATAGCAGTGCAATTCTTTTTAAAGAACGTGAGAACATCAAGGTCAACTCCAGTTTAAGAACATCAACAATCAGCTTAGAGCGCTTAGTGCGCCGGTTGCTCGACAGTGTGCAATGCTTATTCCAAACTTCTAAACCTTTTGTCGAAATTGATTTCAATTTATGTCTCCATATATTCAACAGCTTAATAACTATGCCTGCTCTAATGACGGGTTCGCTGCCACATTCTGATGTGCACTCGTCAACAAGCTGATCAGCATGACGCAATAGACAGCATAGGGTCGTAAATTATTGCTATCAGTCAGAAAAAAAATATTAGGCATGTAATTACAGTTAGTTAAAAGAAGGTGTAATCTACTGCAATTTGTCGCAAGTTCTGTGTCTTACTACTGGCAAAAGAATTGCAGATTTTTGAGCAGCTGTTTTTAGCTGAGTTCCTGCGGTTCTGGTATTTGTTGAAGAAATTGTTGAACGGAAACAGAATGAAAATCATCTCATCTTTTCTATTAGTCTTTGGGCTTTTTGTTAGCTTTTCATGTGGAAAAAAGAAGTCTGACCCGCCCCCGGCCCCATTTCTTAACCAAGTTGCTAGTTATGAGACCAATTCTCCGGTGAATAAGATCCATATTTCCTCTAATTTTCTTGTTGCTTCATCACTCGAAAGCGACACTGTATTTAGATATGATGGTGCGAATCTAGTGAAGGAGCTAGGGCAACGACTTGATATCGTGAGCGTTGAACTAGGCCAAGAGGGGAGTGTATTTTTAGTTCCCAGGGACGCTGACACAATTCCCACTGAGTTACCTGCCATAGTTAACTACGATCATGTGCGATACCCCATCGCTCTAGCCGCTACCAAGGTGGAGCTTTGGCAGCGATCTGATCTTCTATATACATACATACGGGGTAAAGGCTTAGCTACGGGGACTGTAGATGATGACTCAAACTTTGTGCTTGATGAAGTTTTCTATGAGACTGGTAGCGTCAATCCGAGGCAATTGATAGTCCGTGATAGTAAGCTTTTCCTCCTCGATTTTGACAAAGGCTTTATTGCTTTCGATATAAGTGAACCCCGGCAACCGCGGTTATTATCGGAAACATATGTGAGTGCCTATAATAGCGCCATTCTTGAAATCAGCGATGAGATCCTGGCTGTTAGTACACTGCAAGATGGGATATTTTTCTACCGTTTTGACGGAGTCACATTCAATAAGGTTTCCGTCGCTCGGACTTCTGGCTCAGTACTCGACTTAGCGAAGATGGGGCAGAGACTGTTTTTGGTGGAGAGAGTGAGTCAAAGTGTAAGCCAAATAGCGTTGTTTAGCTATCAGAATGGTGTTTTTAGCTCTAACCCTGTCCTCGGCTATGCCGGTAGTCTTAGCTCAATACAAGGCGATCGATCTCGTAGTCAAGTCCTCACAGGTGATGAAGATGGAACCATCACGGTTTTTGATACCCTTGATGGGAGGGGAGCGCAGTGATGAAATCATATATCCTATTGTTAGGTCTTTTTTCTCTATCTTGTTCCCAGTATCAGGGTGGTGACAGTCCAGAAACCAACGGCAGATGCCCAAATATGTCCGCAAATCTAGTTGCATATGACTTCACTGGCAGAGACCTATCGGGCTGCGACTTTTCTGGTGTCAACCTTTCAAAAGCCAACTTTAGCGATGCGATACTTCGTCAAACGATCTTCGATCAAGCGAATTTAAGCGAATCAACATTCGCTAACAATGATGCATTCGAAGCTAGTTTCAAAGGTAGCTTCTTTAGGTCCGCAACCATCTCTCAAGGAAACTGGGTAAGAGCTGATTTTACGGGCGCTGAACTAAGTAACCTAGTTTGGTCTGGCTCGACAATTGAAGCTTCTAACTTTCAAGAGACGCAAGGATCAAATGTTCGTTTTGAAGACGTGACCATCATTCGATCCCATTTTGGCGATAGTGCATTCTCATACACAAAGTTTGTCCGAGGGGTGATTCAGGAGTCGTACTTCAATCATACTAGTGAAAACAAGGGTTTAGCCCAAGTGAGTTTCGAAGAGACCCGCTTGCATCGGGTAACCTTTGAAGGTGCTGTATCTTCCGGTTTAAATTTTACCAATAACAGCCAGTTTAGTTTCGTCGACTTCAAGGCGGCTAACCTCTCTGCCAGTAATTTTTCTTCAGTGTCAGGGGCCAACATTCGTTTTGATCAAGGGGCCATCACCAGCAGTCAATTCACTGGAGTAAACCTAAACTCTTCACCGATAGAGCCCATTGTCCAAGCTAGTCTTGAGGAAGAGCAACAGTTTTGGTCCATACCCGAAAGCTTCGAAGGTCTTAGCTTCAACCAAACCACACTGAGTAACACGCAATTTGCAAGCTCTATCATGCACGGAGCTTCATTTCAGAAAACTGTAGGTTCGATTCACTTTAGAAGTTCAGACATCTCCTCTTCCATATTCTCGGAAGCTGAGCTGCCACTGTCGACATTTAGTGAGGGAGCGAATCTTACCAATGTACAATTCAATCAGGCGGATTTAAGTCAGAGCCACTTTATCGGCTCAATTTTCAACGGTACTTCATTTCTTGGTTCGCAGCTTAAGGATGCACGTTTCTCAGATATCGTGGGTAGCCAAGCCGGTGACGCTGCAACAGGAGTCCTTTTCCAGGAATCTCCGATGGATGGTGTCAACTTTCACAGGGTTAAGTTTAGTGGCTTAGTATTCGAAAATGTAATTGAACTAAAAGGGCATATCTATTCCTCGGAGATGGTAAATAGCCAGTTTAATAACCTATCCGATTCAGTGATCAATGTTTTTAGCAGCGACTTATCATTAAGCTCATTTTTTAATAGCTCGTTGAACTTTCACGCTATCAAAAAGTCGAACTTCTCCAACATGACTAGTGATGGCTTCTCTTTTAACAACACAAAGCCATGGGAAGAGAACCAATTTCAAATCATGATCGATCATGGTAACTTCTCGGGTGCTGTCCTGAAAGGTGGCGTCGCTGACCAATTCTATCAGTGGATTTTTGGAGTTCAGTCCTGCACAGCATCAAATAAAGCCCTTACTCCATACGGAAGGTTAAGGCATCCTCAGGGCGCAAATGCACCTTGGAAGTTCTCAGAATCCATCCTTTCCCCCGCCGCAATTGATAATTTGAATTTGATGCAAATTCAAGCTACCTGCGGTAACTACCAGTGTGTAAAGAATGGTTCGAATCTCAATTGCTCGGTGATACCATGATGCTAAAAACTTTGATCTTCAGCCTCAGTCTCATTGTGCTACCTCAGGCTTTATTGGGCCAGGAGTTCTGCGATCATAACGCCCCGCTTAGCTTTAAAAAGACTCGGGACTTGATGCTAAGAGCACTAGCCGCCCACGAGGGAACTTGTCATGAAAAAGAAGAGTCTCTCCGCAAGCTAAAAAAGGTCGATTTATCTCAACAGGGTATTCAGGATCCTTCACCCCTTCGTGTGCTAGAACAGGTGGAAGATTTAAATCTCAGTAACAATAAGATTGAAAACCCTCATATAGTATTTAACCTCGCTCACCTTAGTTCGTTGAACCTGTCCCATAATCCTATTAAGAAACTTCGGGTAAGAAGCTTATCAAATATAAAAACCTTGCTTTTGGACTTCCTGGGTGGCGCAAAAAGAATTGGCGGAATGCGAAATCTCAGCTCTCTCAAGGATCTTTCTTTTCGAGGCAATAAGCTATCCAGCCTAAAGGTGTTTAATGAGATTCCCCAAAGCTTAGAGTCGTTGGATGTGACTCACAATCCATTGACTGATGCTGAATCTGTGATTAATTTAGCAAACAAAGTTAATCTTAACTTTTTCCTAAATGATCACATCTGCAAATCTAGAAAAGTAAAAGATAATTATGGAATTCAGCAAGGCTGTGTTCAATTAAAGAAAATAAAAAGCCAAAAATCGATCAAGGTAGGTAACGCCCAATGAGAAAACTTGCTTTTTTACTAATCATCGCAAGTATCTTTTCTGCTTGTAACAAACTAGATCAGGATGTTGAAACATCTGATGAGCTAGCTTTAGCAAACCGTAGTGAAATTGAAGAGCTCAATCGCTCAGTTCATGCCGAACGAGAGAATACACAGCAGACCGAGTTTGGTCTTGAGGGTGATGTTCGCTCTCTTCAGGATTGGCAAGAATCGATCAAGAATTCAGCTGCCAAATCACAGGCTTTTAATGACGCTATCGAAAATCAATTTAAGCCCCTATACGAGTGCCTTAACGAGGATGACAACGCAGAATGTCAGGTCTTGGAAAAAATCAAGTCGTGCTTAAGAGACTATAGTCGAGATGCGGAGAGCCGGTTCTGTAGATCTATTAACGAGCTTTTTAAGATTACAGATTCTCACAATGAAAGACTTTTAAAAACAGAAAGCTGCCTTGGAAACACCGAGCCTTTTAGCTTTAGTCAAAGTGCTCCCTTCGATATCACAGTCAAAGAGGATTTTCAGAATTGCTCTAGTTTAATATATATAGCAAGTTTCGCGCAATCCCTAGCGAGATCACTGCACCAGTCGCTACTGGACACGGAAAAAAGGCTAAATGATAGGATTAGTGATCTAAATACCCGGGTAACGGATTTAGAAGCTAAGTTAGAACGTCTTTCAAATTTAACGATTCTACTAGATCGACTGAGTCTTTTAGAAGATCAAAGAATGAATGAATCCATGGCAATATCGAAACTGGCAAAAGAAGTTAAATCGGTGCTATTTGCACCAAATGTGCAGGATAAGGTGGATTCAATTAAAGATATCAACAACAATACTGAACACTGCTACTTTACAGGTAATTCGGTCAATACTGCTCCAGAATGTACAGGACAAGTACCATGAAATTAGTTCTTCTCGCTTTGTTGTTTCAGGTCGTTTTCACTGCTTGTAATAAACAAAGTAGTGGCAATGGCGCTTCGAGTTATTCCACGGAACGATCCTTTCGGTCTTCAGGGGACAGACCCGAGTGCTCTGATGGCGAATGTCTTCCACCTGATGAAACAGAAGAGCAAGATTGCGATCCAGCAATAGACCCTACCTGTCCTTGCGACCCAGTGACAGACCCTCAGTGTGGAATCATAGTTGTGGATGGTATCTGTGCCGTTCAAGCTCCACAGTATCCATTCCTTGGCTGTGATGCATCTCCTGTGCCTTGGTACAAGAAAAAAACAGACGCTGATATTATGCAGGAAATGCAAGGCTCCCTACCTGAGAAGGTGGAGGTGGCTGTTCTTGATAGTGGCTATGAATACTACTCACAATTATCTCCTCGGCAGGCAATAAAGAGCCCCTATGCCGATGCAATGAAGGATGTTGCTTTTGCAATGGGTCGTGTCACACCCAGGGGAAGCCGCGTCGAGGCAACTATTGAATTGGATTTAAGCAATCCAACAAATCCACCGATCGAGTTGCGCGGTGAAAAACCAGTGAATGGATTTTTTGATACTCCAAGCCTTCACGGAACCCACGTCAATGGTATGATTGCGGGTTGTGGGAACAACGGTATTAGTCATAATTTGAAGTTAAACTCTTACCGCTTTGATCTTGGTGATATCTGCGATCCTACAGCTGATGACCTGATCGCATCCATCGATGCGATTTGTGACAAGGAGTCAAGTCTACCGGAGAAGGAAGACTTCAAAATTATTAACGTCAGTCTTGGCTCACTAGAAGATGAAGTTGATTATGACGAAGATGGTTTGCCTTCCAAAAAATTTCAGGAGGCTAAAGGACGATGGAAAGCCAAAGGCTGTATTGTCGTCCAGGCAGCAGGTAACTCATCTCATATGCGACGATACAACGTATCAAAAGGGGTCTATACAGCTTTCAGAAGTGCTGAAAGCCAAGTTAGAAATGATTTTGCTAGGCTCCAAGAGCCTTACTATGTGCCCCGAGTTGCCATCGACCAGTTTCCCAGCATTGACGTGATCTCTCAAGCCGTTCCTGAAGAAGCTATTGATGCTCATTTAGAGGTTGGAGCTACAGGCCAAGCAGGCCAGTATTCTCAGTTTTCGTCCTGGGGAGAGGTTCGCGCACCTGGTTCAGCGACCCCCATCTTCAATAATGTCTTAAGCGGTACAAGCTTCTCCGCTCCGTTAGTGACAGGTATAGCAGCGGAAGTGGGGGCGACGATTAAGTCCCAGAATAAGGCTTTTTGGACTTCCCTTACGCCACCTCAGAAGGTTGAAGTGGTTACCGGAATCATACAAAAGTCCAAATTCGGCGGTGTCGTGAATGGTCTCCGAGCCATTGGTTTGGCAAGGTTGGCAGCTAGTCAAAGCCTTACAAGCATACCAAAGTGGAGTTCCGAAGAATCTCAGGCAATCATGTGCCCTAAGGCCCTGAACGATCGCATGGAAGCCTGCCGAGCAACCCTAACAAATCTCGCGACTGGGTCTGAACTAGATGATCCTCAAGCTGACGCTTGTATCAAAAATGCCAGAGAGTTTGTGACACTCTGCCACCCGAAATCCACCCTCGAAGAGGAAAATAAATTTGGTATTATTAAGGAATTAGTTGAAGTTAGTATCCGAACTGAAGCCTATGGGCAAGCTATTCACTTCATGGAAGTTTTCTATGAGTCTTTGCTTGATGCTGGCCTAGATCTCGAACAGGCGAGGCTACAGTATCGAAAGTTAACCCCGGTCCTTTTCAATCTCGTGCAGAATCGATACGAGAATCGCTTTGGAGAGCGACTTAATCTTGAACTTGTCTTACTAAGACATTTGGTGATTGATGATAGCTTCCGGCCCGACGACATAACTCTGTTTCTTGAGCAGCTTTTCAACGGGGTAAACTTCAGACGAGAGATGATGAAGAGGTCTCAGCGGGGGTCTGAAGAGCGCATGCAGATGATCGTGGATTTGATTGTTGAGCTGAGCAAGTCGCAAAAGGGAGCAATATTGAAAGCTCTCAATACAACCGTGACAACTCAGATGCAGAATGAAAGCTTGATATGGCTCACAGGCCCCAATCAGTATTCGTTTCAGCCAATCCTCCGGCTTTTGGATGTATTGAGCCAGACTAACCTGGCATCCGATGTAGAAAGTCTTGAAAATAATCTGATGAGTAAGATCGAAGCTCAGACATCCTCGATTCCCACTGATCAATACTGGAAACCCTTAGCACAATATAAGCCGAAGCTAAATGTTGTTGGCCAGCCTATGCCTTGGCTCATCAACGTCGACTCTGATGATATATACCATCTTGATCTTTCCTATTTCTCGGGGCCAGCAAATCGTTTTGTTGAAAGCAATGGCCTAAGTGATCATACTTTGATTAATCTTTCCTGGATCTCTGCTATGGGTCTTACGAATCCTCAAGGAGTTTTCTCTCACGAAGAGTATCGGGTTGCGAAACGCTCTTACTTTGAGGCGGTCAACTGGGATGTTTTCGTCGACAAGCTCAATGAAATGGAGTTACCCCAATCTGAAAGGGAAAAGAAAGCACTTGATTATATTGGCGATCGTTTGATTCTTGGTGAACTATTTATCCGGCCTAATAAAGCCCGGTGCTTGCAGGAGCGATTAGGTGCGATTATGATGGATGCCCTGCCCGATTCATCGCTCATTAACTACGAAATTCCTTGTGAGTACCAGAGAATCAGTCAGGTAGCTGACGATTTAGTTCGAACGAAACAACGAGACTACAGGCAGTGTCTAACTCCTGACCTAGCAGCCTTGTATGGGCTAGATCCTAGGAAGGACGGACCTGATAAAGAAATATACAATTGCCAGCTATCAGGATCTCATACTTTAATTCCGCGCCTTTTCGATTCTATTGACGAGTCACAGATAAAACCTTTCGATCGTGAACTGCTCAATTTAGGGATGAGTAATTTGGCTGCCGGGTCTCAGATGCAGAAGACCGAGCTAACGGCTTACATGGAGTCTCTTGATGAGCCTTCACTTCTAATGAGCACTGAATTTGCTAACACGTTTGTTTCAAATGGTGGACCATGGCGTGAGCAAGAGGTTTTGAGAAAACGGGCTCTCGATCAGTTAAGTGTGATCATTGCTGGCATGAGCGATTTAACCCCCAAGTCTTTCCGCGAGATGCGACACGGAATCGAGATATTCACGCGATATTATGATCAGTTTGCTTCCCGAAATGAGGCGATACCCAATCACCAAGCGAGACGAAATGAAATCTTCACTGGACTCATTAACGCCCAGCGCAGTCTGCTATCAAACGAATTGTCGGTAGAACCTGTTGATCTTGCCATGAGCTTTAGGCGACTAAGGCAGTCAGAGATTTGCAAGGCTTTCGGAACCTCTGCTTTTGATATGATTTGGGAGACATTTCCTCTTACCGCCAGTAAAAAAGACGCTGTATTTATGCCTTTGGTTCTCGGACAGGCAGGTAGTGGAGTTGGGAACTATCGATACCTATACGAGGAAGCGCGAGCCTTTGCTCGGAGTTGCTGGGGACATGTGGAACGTTCGCAAGATACTTTGGACCCCGGTTTGCTATGTGACGAGACTAGTGCAGCGGCAGATATCATCTTTGTACTGGATCGGTCAGGTTCAATGCAGGGAGAAATTGATAACGTAAAGTTCTGGACCCAACAGTTGGCTGCGGAATTGCAAGAAAGGGGCTGTGCTTCAAGGCAAGGAGCCATAAGCTACGAGGCTTTTGTCGATGAAAATCGACTCTATCCAACATCTAGCCTCGAAGACTTCACTGAGTTTATGAGCGCGGTGATTGCAGATGGAGGCACAGAAGTCGGCCTCGATGCCATCGAGGTTGCCTTAGAGATGCTAGCCAAATCTTCCAGCCCTGATGAACACAAAAAGAAGTTTATCGTTCTGATTTCTGATGAAGAAAGCGTCTACGCAGATAACTTTTCATCCGATACGGGCAGATTACTAGATTTCTGGCTGGATAAGAAAGATCGGTATGCGAACACTTACTTTACTTATAGTGTCGCTAACTACGGCGGAGATTTAGGGCCGTTCGCTCAAGCCAATGGCTTCGGCGAAGCTCTCAGTCGCGAATTAGGGGGTACTCCTGTTCATCACTCCTTGGAGTTCCCGCTGAACTTCGATAACTTCGTATTCGATTTTAGCGACTATATAGTCACCGAACTAAATCGCTAAAGCCTCCTAGGCTGGGCCTGTAAATTCTGCCCAGCCATGATCTTCTTGGATATGCGAACTGCTTTATACTCCATTGCCAAACTTTGGGTTTGCCTAAGTCAACTTAGTTGATATGATAATGAATATCACTATCATAAATCGAGGTCCAATGGCGGAATGTGCTATTGGTCACGCGTCTAAATGGAGGAGAGTTTTAATGAGTAAAAACGACCTAATTGATGCCCTCACAGACTTCTTCGAAGCAAACAATACGGACATTGATCTTGAGGATTACACTTTTGAAGAGCTTGAATGGGAATTTAAGCGCCAAATTGGTGAGTTGTACTAGTCCCGCCTAGCAATGTCTTCCGCTGCCTGCCATTTGGAGCCAATCAGTATCTGCAATTTTGGTAGGCCGTTTTGCTTCTTGATTGTAGAAGTGACATTGTCAAATAGTCCAAAAAAATATCGTTAATAACTTGTCTATAAAGTGATAATCTGGGCGCGGTTATCGGAGCTAACTAGCGACGAACTGTGTTGTAACTGTTTTACAGACTGTGGAAGACAATGAGCCTTTATACTGAATACCTAAAAGAAATTGCCGAAAGAAAAACTCAAAACTTGCAGCCAAAGCCAATCGATAGCGGTGAACTGCTGGAAGAGATTATCTCTCAGATCAAGGACGCCAACAACGAACACCGTAAGGATTCGATCAAGTATCTAGTTTACAATACGATTCCTGGCACGACTGCAGCCGCGTCGGTAAAGGCGAAGTTTCTTAAGGAAATCATTCTTGGTGAGGCTCAGATTCCTGAAATTGACGCCTCGTTTGCCTTTGAGCTACTTTCCCATATGAAAGGTGGGCCTTCGATCGAGGTTCTCCTCGACCTTGCTCTCGGTGACGAAGCATACATTGCAAAAAACGCGGCTGATGTCTTAAAAACCCAGGTTTTCCTTTACGAGGCCGATACCCAACGACTCAAGGAGGCCTACGAGGCTGGCAATCAATTAGCGAAAGAGATCCTAGAAAGCTATGCCCAGGCCGACTTCTTCACAAAACTTCCAGAAGTTGATGAAGAGATTAAGGTGGTCTCCTTTGTAGCAGCTGAGGGTGATATTTCCACTGACTTGCTATCGCCGGGGAATCAAGCGCACTCACGCTCTGATCGAGAGCTTCATGGTAAGTGCATGATCTCCGAGGACGCCCAGGCCAAGATTCGTCAGTTACAGGAAGAGCACCCTGATAAAAGAGTTATGCTCGTCGCTGAGAAGGGCACGATGGGAGTTGGTTCTTCGCGTATGTCAGGTGTGAACAACGTGGCTCTCTGGACTGGCAAACAGGCTAGCCCGTATGTGCCTTTTATCAATATCGCTCCCATTGTTGGGGGGACCAACGGTATTTCCCCTATATTCTTGACGACGGTCAATGTTACTGGGGGCATTGGTATTGACCTTAAAAACTGGGTGAAAAAAGTAGGTAATGATGGCAAGGCTGTTCTTGACGAAAACGGCGATCCTGTTTTGGAACAAGTGTATTCTGTAGAAACAGGAACTGTATTCACGATCAACACCAAAACCAAAAAGCTCTACAGAGGAGATGACGAGCTAATCGACATTTCCTCAGCGTTAACTCCACAAAAACTAGAATCCATTCGAGCTGGTGGGTCCTACGCGGTGGTTTTTGGTAAGAAGCTACAGGGCTTCGCGGCTGCAACACTAGGCAAGGAGTTGCAATCAGTTTTTGCATCATCGAAAGAAATCTCACATGTTGGTCAAGGGCTAACAGCCGTTGAGAAGATATTCAACCGCAATGCTATGGATGTCACTGAAGGTAAGGTTCTTCATGCCGGATCTGATGTTAGGGTTAAGGTAAATATAGTTGGTTCTCAGGATACCACGGGCTTGATGACAGCCCAGGAACTTGAGTCTATGGCTGCTACCGTCATCGCTCCGACTTTGGACGTTGGTTATCAATCCGGTTGCCACACGGCTTCTGTATGGGATCGTAAGGCTCAGCAAAATATCCCTAAGTTGATGAGTTTCATGAATCGATTTGGTCTCATCACTGCGAGACACCCTGAGGGTAAATATCATCCGCTGACGGATGTTATTCACAAAGTTCTGAACGATCTAACAGTGGACGATCGGGCGATCATCATCGGTGGAGACTCCCATACGCGAATGTCGAAAGGGGTTGCTTTTGGTGCCGACTCGGGCACAGTGGCTCTAGCCTTGGCTACCGGTGAAGTCTCGATGCCGATTCCAGAGTCTGTGAAAGTTACGTTTAAGGGGGCGCTAAAGGATCATATGGACTTTAGGGATGTCGTTCATGGGACTCAGGCACAGATGCTCAAAGAGTTCGGTGAGAATGTCTTCCAAGGCCGGATTATCGAAGTGCATCTTGAAACTCTCCTTGCTGACCAGGCTTTTACCTTTACTGACTGGACTGCGGAGATGAAAGCCAAAGCTTCGATTTGCATCTCGAAAGATGAAGCCCTTATAGAATCACTAGAAATTGCCAAAAGTCGCATTCAGATCATGATCGACAAGGGTATGGATAACCATGCTGAAGATTTAAGAGGTCTTATTGCAAAAGCCGATCAGCGCATTGCCGAAATCAAGTCTGGCGAGGTGCCTGCGCTTTCGCCTGACGAGAGTGCGAATTACGCTGCTGAGTTCGTTGTAGATTTGGATCAGATCGACGAGCCGGTGATTGCAGATCCAGATGTTCATAACGAAGACGTTTCAAAGCGCTACACCCACGATACTTTAAGGTCCATTTCCTACTATAAAGGCGAAAAAACCGTTGATTTAGGCTTTATTGGCTCCTGTATGGTTCACAAAGGCGATTTGAAAATTCTCTCTCAAATGCTTAGGAACATTGAAAAGCAGCATGGCAAAGTAGAGTTCAAGGCTCCACTAGTTGTTGCACCACCGACTTATAATATTGTTGACGAACTAAAGGCTGAAGGGGATTGGGACGTCCTTCAGAAATATTCAGGGTTTGAGTTCGATGATAGCTCTCCAAAAAGCTCTGCTCGGGTTGAGTATGAGAACATGATGTACCTTGAGCGCCCCGGTTGTAATCTCTGCATGGGAAACCAGGAAAAAGCTGCGAAAGGCGATACTGTAATGGCTACCTCAACTCGTTTGTTTCAAGGGCGGGTTGTTGAGGATTCTGCGGAGAAAAAAGGGGAGTCCCTACTGGCGTCCACGCCGGTTGTCGTGCTTTCAACGATTCTTGGTAGAGTGCCGACTGTTGACGAATACAAGTCGGCAGTAGAAGGCATCGTCTTAACAAAGTTTGCTCCATCTGCCAAATAGAGCACTGGATTTCATCTCAAACTGATGATGTCCAGTCTAGGCCTCTCGTCTGATTTTCAAGCGTGACCAAACACCCACACCACGGTGCTGGGTTGGTCGCATCTCATAGTCCGGGCTAGAGGTCCCATTGGCTCATGAAAAGGCTCTCTCCTAAGTAGATTCCAGCAATCATTGAATTGTAAGTAATATTAGCGGGCTATAGGTTATGCTTTAAATTTCCTGTGCCGGAACTTCAAATTTTCCAAACAGGGAAAGAGATTTTTCAAGCAAATCTGTCACTAAATTGAACAACTGAATAAATGTTAGGAAGCCATCTCTGGAAAAAAGGCAATGATATTAGGTGGCCATGAGTCGAATGAAGTTTGCATTTGACGCCAGTGAGACTCACATATTTCGCTGGAGATTTGCTAATGGATTTTTTGTTCAATTTGGATTCCCTGAAGGTGTTCGGTCTGTTCTTTCTTCTGGGAAGTCAGATACTCGATGTCTACCTTAGCTTTCGCAGCCATAGGATCAAGATAAGCAGGGGGGAGACTCTTGCGAACTATAAAGTCATGGCTCTGTATCTTGGTGCCAGGTTATTGATTCTTGATGCCTTGGCGTTCTTCATGTGGAGTGGTCTGAATCAATGGAGCCCATTCGGGGTTTTATCAATGGACTCAGGGCTGGTTTGGCTTGCAGCCTTTATTCTTGTCGACTTTGTTTACTACTGGGATCATCGTTGTGGTCACGAAGTAAATGCCGTGTGGGGCTTCCACAGTGTGCATCATAGCTCAAGTGAGTTTAACCTCAGTGTTACAGGTCGCCTGTCATTTATTGAAGCGGTCTATCGTTGGATTTTTCTAGCGCCGCTTGCATTGATGGGGGTTCCAGCTCTTATGATAGTAATTATAAAGATTTGGTCACGAATATATCAGGTTTGGGTCCATACTAATCTAGACAACGATCGCCTTGAATGGCTTTCTAGAATTTTCGTCACTCCAGGTTTGCATCGTGTTCACCATGGTTCGAATCAACAGTACCTGGACACTAACTATGGTGCTATTTTTTCAATTTGGGATCAGATGTTTGGGAGCTACAAAGTTAAAGATGAGCCCATCGTCTATGGATTAGTCAAGCCTTTGGAAAGCCAAAAAGTGATGGATATCAACTTTCATGTGCTGCGAGAGTTGAGGGATGACTTGAAAAAATCACCGTCTTTAAAAGCTAGCTTCAGCTACCTCTTATCAAAACCAGGAACGATACTTGTTGATTGCGAACAAGAACTAGATCTACCCGAAGTATATGAGAGTCAGGACGTAGAGCTCGCGGAAAAACAGGCTTAGCATCTTAAAGATTTCCAGACAAGGGTAGGGGCGAGGGCAGTCCTTGTAGGTGGTCAATCCACAGGAGGTTGGTGGACGACTGTTCCGGGTCAAATGTCTGTTTGTCAGTGCAACTGCTAGAGTAGCTTTGACATGAATCCAACCTGAATACCTTGAGGGGAGCTTACTACTCCCTAGCTTCATTATCTCTTCGACTTTGGTACACGCCTCAAATGAAAAGGTCATCAAGCTATCATAGATACAATAAAAAAGACTTTGTTTTGGGATTTGTCTTTTTTAGCCTAGCGAACTACTGTTGGTTTTCCAATTGTGCTTCAACTCAGGGGATCATGATGGCTGATCAGGCAGGCGGCTTGACACAACAAGGATACGATTAAACACTCGATCTATCGAGCGGTTCGCTCCCGCTGGATGCCATTTTGGTTGGTGGTCCTTTCGTTTCTTGAGAATACAGTACTTTTTATAGCTATTGAGCCACTTTTATACCTATCATGGCTCGCCGTCATCGAGAAGTATGGCTGATGGCTGGAATGCTGACTCTTGGATCTGTTCTAGGTGGAATTGCTGCTTATGGACTTGCCTATTCGATGTTCGAGCCTATTCTAGAGCCTATCCTTAAATACTTTGAGCTGTTGAAAGAATTTGAGGGGATAAAAGCCGATTTAGAGGACCAATGCTACTGGTCTCTTTTTCTCGTTGGAGTGACTCCTGTTCCGTTCCAGTTGGGGACTTTATCAGCTGGACTGATCGGCATGAGGCTTGACGGCTTTATTGCTGTGATTGCGATCTCTAGAGGGATTCGTTACTTTGGGCTTGCTGCCCTTGTTCGGGTGTTTGGCTCTAGATTAGAGAAAATATTAGATCGCTACGAAACGCCTCTGATGATAGGGTTTTTGCTGATTTTTGTGGGTCTGATAGTCTATTCTTTGGCCTCGTGATCGAGGCACTGCAATTCATTGAAGACAGCTTAAACAAGGCTATGCGACGTTTTGCTGGCCTTTGAAATCTTTATAACGGGCGAAGAGATTCTGAGGAAGTTCAATGAGAAAGGCGAAAGAGCGATTTTGTCTCCCGGCGATAGGTTGGTCGAGACTGATCTCGATGGTGCCTTCAGCATCTTCGATGAACTTCTTAATGGCACCCATGCCCACTCCCCGACCTGAAATATCGTTCACTTGCTTGGCGGTTGAGAATCCAGCGTTGAAAATACACTGTGCTACTTGGTATGGTGTTCCTGCATTGTCTTCGCTCAGGACACCTCGATGGATGGCCATTTTAGAAATCTTTTGTAAGTCAAGGCCAGCTCCATCGTCGCGATAGCTGATGGTGACTTTTGAGGTTTCCCAAGTCATCCTTATGGAAATGTTGCCGACGGGATCTTTACCAATGGCACTCCTGACATCAGGAGGTTCAATGCCATGGTCCATAGAATTTCTGAGAATATGGACGAATACCTTGCGAAGAATATCTTCACCAACGGAGTTCATGTAAATTTCATTGTCTTCTATCATCAGTCGCGGATTGTTTTTGCCTAAGTCCTTAGCCAGAGCGGGAAGAACTTGGCACGATTCTGCGATCACTTGCTGGCGTCTAAGATATAGCCGCTCAAATATCGTCTTGTGCAAGGAGAGGTGATCATTGCCTAGGCTGATAGGTTCTTCGTTTTCGAATCGAGTCATAAGGTGAAGCATCTTTTCTACTTCAGACTCGCTAAATTCGATGTGTGGCTCACCATCGAAATCCCTTCCTAGCTTATTCTTACTCAAGTTCTCGTATGACCGAATGATATCGACGACCTCGTCAAGGTCGGAGTTCATCTTATCGATGCTCCATTCAATGTTTGCATCTGTTTGCAAGGTTGCATAGTATTGTTCAGTTTCATGGAATACCTGTGTCATCTTTTTGAGGTACAGAGATCTTGCGGCTCCTTTCATAGTATGCATATTGATAAATAGAACCTTGAGGGCTTCCATATCTTTTTCTTGTATACTTTTTGAGTTAATAAGCTTTCTATTTTCGCTGACAAACTCATAACAGTCATCTATAAAACGCCTGAATTTTGCAGGATCTATGTTCAATAGCTCGCCTATGAACTGAAGGTCTTCTTCTTTAGTTAGGGCTTCTTCTTCTAAGGATCGTATAAGGGTTACGTCTCGTACTGTAACTAGGATCTTGTTGACAATATCGTCGTCGTTGACAATGGGGTTCCAAGAGAGTTCTAAAATCTGAGATTCACCGTTTTTGTTTTGGCGCTCTACTTCATAAGGTAGGCCGTGGCTATTGGTTTCAAAAGCCAAGAGATCTTCTCCCATTGCTGCTACGAGAACATTTTTAGCCAGATTCTGTTCATTGGAATCAAGGTGACTCTGTTCAAAAAGCAGGCTACAAATATTCACGCCTTCGAAGCTTTCAGCATCAAATAGGACTTTCATGTGATCTGAGATATCGCCATGAATCTCCAAACTGTCTCCTTGAATGGCAAATATTCCCATTTCAAGGTTGGTCATGAATGAGCGGATATCCCTCGTTTGCTCTTCGACACGTTGCTCTAAGGTTTCATTGAGCTGTATCACATGGTCACGCTCACTCTTGAGGTCGCCAGAAAGCTGACGAATCTTGCGCTCCGAGCGGCTAACCCTTGTAAAAGCATTTGAAAATCTTTTTGCCAATAAAAATGATTGGCAAAAGATGAAGGCGAAGAGGCCGGTAGCTCCAAGAGGGATAGACTGGATCAGGGCTCTCGCTAATGCCATGTCGTTCACTGTAGAAATTAGTAACACAAGGAGTCCCATAAGAAATAGCCGAGCCCCTTCGATTCTCTGAAACACGCCTTTGATGGATGCTTTAAATATAAATATCATACTAATGAGGGCTACAACCTGAGCGATGACGGACAAGTTTAAGAAGACCTTAGTCTCAAGAACAAATATAGAAGCGAGATAGACCCCTTTAAACCAGGCGACTGATTGTATAAATCGTCTCGGGATGGACCGAGGGATAATTTCGTTGGTAAAATATAGAAATGAGGGAATTGAGAGAAGCCATAGATTGAACAGAAAAATTTGCTCTTTGGACGTAATGTGGGGAAGAAACACGATTATGGGCCGACCCCTTGCGACCAAGGTGTAAGCAGCGATTAAAAGACAGCTTGCTCCAAAGTAAGCGGCAGATTTTGATTTACGACGAAGTGCAAACAAGCAAAAATGATAGATCCCCATCATAAAAAGGCAGCCGATTAGGAACATAGTCGACGCGGTTATCTTCTCATTCTTAGCAAATATGACTTCGGGTGAACCGATTTCGATGGTCGCCTTGGCTAAGCCAGCAAGGAACATATCATAGTTAGTTACTTGTATCGTTAAGTAAAATGAGGGATTCTCGGGTTGAAAGCTAATCGCTCGTTCTGACAATTGCATTATGTGTTGGTCAGGTTTGTCTGCAACTTTGCCAATATCTAGAATTTTAAGATCGTCGATGAAGATCCTAGCTGATGAGTAAATTGTGGGCCAACGAATCGCTAGAGTTTGAATCTTGTCAAGATCTACCCGGATTCGATAGGTACCATAGCCATAGGTGCTCCGTTGATCAGATCGCCCCCAACTTCCCGGAACCTCAATAAAATCCTTAGAATCTATATCTGAAAGGTCATCAACGGCCACTCCGGGTACCAATTGCTGCCAATAGAACTCCCACTGCCCGGATAATGGAATCACCTTGCCGTCGGAAAAATCCGAAGACCTTAGGTCAGCGACTCCTTTGACAACATTGTGGCTTTGGGCCACGGCCCAGTTCGTTCGGAACAGGTAGCTAATCGCTAAAATCGATAGCATTACCCGGTATATTGGTGGCAATTCTTTGTGACCTCCTGAGGGAATTATCGGAAAGGATCACAAAGAGTAAAGGGTCTTGGGGGAGGGAGTTATAACAATCACTCAGACCTGCCTTAGTAAAAGAAAAGTTGGGTGCCGTAGTACCCATTACCTTTGGCGACGATGCCCACCCCGATAGAACTATGGTTGCCAAGCATATTTTGCTGATGGCCCTTGCTATTCCACCACATTTGGAAAAACTGCTGACCAATGGCTAGTCCCTCTGCAGAGGAGGAGTAGGTCATAGCAACGTTTTCAGCGGAAAGGAACTCTTCAAAATCTGGGTACATTGATTGAATGGAGTGAAGCCTTCGCTCTGGAAAACCATCATGGGAGATTTGGCTAGCAGACGCCTGCTGGTCGGACCATACCCGTGCACCGTAACTAAGTTCTTCTGACCAAGAGAGTGGGGCAAGCCCTAGCTCAGTTCGTTTCTGGTTCAGAGCGCGTAAAACTTCTGCCTCTGCCTGGCATGTGACTGACTCGCAGTTTTTGCTCTCTACGAGGTCTGCCTGAGGAGCCGTCCCATCAGGAGCCTCATCGTTGCTAGGACCGTTATTTGAACCGCATGCGACGATCAGGCTAAGAAGGGTAAGTGTAAGATAAGGTTTCATAATGATTCCATATTTTGATTCTTTTTACGCCTAAATGGCATGCTTATCCTACCACTTAGGGGTAGGGCTAAACAAGAGCATTAGTTGCGAAATCTGGGATTTGCCTAAAAATCAGTCTTATGGGCGTGCTAACAGCCTGATAAGTGGAGTTAAAGTGCTTCTATTCAGCAACAATATACATGTTAGTGATCGTTCTAATTCAAAGCCTGGAGTAGGTAGGACTTGCAATATTGTCGGCCTTGATTCGTCTCGTAGGTGTAAGGGGGAATGAATGAAACAGACAAAATATCTACTGAAATTTTTAGCGAAACATACGGACCTATCCATTGTAGTCACATTTATGATGGTGGTAGGTTCATTTTTATACTTTGCATAGCTAGCCAACCCTTCACAGTCCCCTAAAGTCATCGGCCTTTTACTTACGATTCCATTGCGATGTTCCGATAGCAGAGCTAAGATAGAGCATTGAAATGGTTATAAGTACCCACCTCGAAGGTAAGGAAGGTTTTCAACAATGATGAGATCGGGAAATCCGGCATTAAAACAAGACACGTTTTCAGTTCCCTACTCCCAGAGAAGCACAGATGTCATGACTCTGAATGGAACTGTTAATAAGTGCTTCATATCTGGAATGATTCTGCTGATTGCCGCCATGTTTGTCTGGGAGCGTTTTTTCGGTCAGGCGGAACCAGTCCCTCCTATGGGCTATATCTGGGGAGGTTCGATTGGAGGGTTTATCGTTGCCCTGGTTACCATATTCAAGAAGCAGTGGTCGCCATATACAGTGCCTCTCTATGCGGGTCTTGAAGGGCTATTTCTTGGTGGTATTTCAGCAATGTTTGAGCTTAGGTTCCCTGGAATTGTCGTTCAGGCGGTAGGGCTCACGATGATGGTGTTTATTGCCCTTCTGATGGCTTATAAATCTGGTTTGATCAAGGCGACGGAAAATTTCAAGTTGGGAATTACAGCTGCTACTGGTGGTATCGCCTTGTTTTACTTGCTGCAGATTATTTTAGGGTTTTTTGGTGTTACAGTCCCTTATATCCATGAGTCAGGAGCCATAGGAATCGGTTTCAGTTTATTCGTTGTGGTCATTGCAGCATTGAATCTTGTCATGGACTTCGATTTTATTGAAGCAGGTGCCGAAAGCGGTGCTCCAAAATACATGGAGTGGTTCGGTGCATTTGGCTTGCTTGTCACTCTCATCTGGTTATATCTAGAAATCCTGAGACTCTTGTCTAAGTTGCAAAGCCGTGACTAAAGAAAAGGGGAGAAGCAAAGTGTGCTTTTCCCTGTGCTTGTGCATTGCAATGGCTGATTGCGTTGGTAACGGAAGGGGCCTAAGATAGGGTTTTAAAAACAAGATGGAGCAATCTACGATGACACTATCTATGTACCAAGCTTCTGTGCCGCCGGTTATCCATGGGTTTGCCAACCTCATCAATATCTTGAATAAAGGCCAGGAGTATGCTGATGCCAAGGGCATCGATCCTTCCGTTCTCCTTGGTAGTCGTCTCTACCCTAATATGTTTCCACTGTTGAGACAGGTTCAGATTGGAACCGACATACCGCGACGGGGGATTGCGAGACTCGCTGGGGTGGAGCCAAGCAAACGGGAGGATAACGAGACCAGCTTTCAAGACCTCATCGATAGGGTGAATGATGCCAAGAGCTACATTAGTGACTTCACTCCAGACCAGATCGATGGCTCTGAAGCAAGAGTTATCGAAGTGCCTCTTCGCAAAGAAACAATGACCTTTCAGGGCCAGTCATTTCTTCTTTCCTTCTTGCTACCCAATTTTTACTTTCATATAACCACTGCCTACAACATTCTTCGTCATAATGGGGTTGAGCTTGGTAAGGGAGACTTTCTCGGTGCTCTCAAATAAATTGTGGGTTAGTCGCACGGACCAGATCTTGTAAGGTGAGAACACGCTCGGGAGAGCGTGTTCTAGATAAACTAGGAAAGCTGTCGCGCAGAGTCAGCTAAGAAAGCCGTTGCTCCCATGATCAAAGCGGAAAGAAACGCAGTCATATTTGTCTCCAATAGGGGAGGTAGCCCACTTAACTGGATTACAATCAACCCTAGAAGGACTGCGAGAAATACCGATGACCTGAGCACTAAGGTGTCCGATAGTATTACTAAAAAGGCGGTGATCAGGGCTGAAGCCAGAACCACGTGATCCAGCGCGACGGAGCCGTGTAGGTAGTAGTCTGCTCCCAGAAGTGCCATTAATATTAGGAATATAGGCCAAAACACCATCGGTGAAAGATTCTTCTTCATATAATATCCTTAAATCCATAAGATTTTTCGCAACGGGTATACGATTGGGCTCAGCAAGGCTCATCTGCCCTAAATTGCTGATGTTTCAAACCCAATGAGACAAAAAAACAATGTTTCGATTAGGATTTAGGTGGGGCTCGGATCGATAGGCGCCGACATGATTGGGAATACACTATTGGAGAACTGTACTCTGGAATCCCTAAGCCGCGGAAGCAAAGTTCAGGCGCAGCCAGGATATTGGTGCCCAAAATATCGTCTTCAAGATGATCTGGACCAACATCCGTTTTAGAGTCGTATGATGTTAACTCAAGGTAGAAAAGCTCTTCGAAAGAGTCTGTTGGCACTGAAGCCTGGCTTGCAAGAACCAGGATGATTGCCGTGATTGTTCGAAAAAGCTGAATCATCGTGCCTCTGTTAAGCAGCTTAGTTCCGTTCGCCTATCGGTTTTTCGCAGGCTGCCCTTGAGCCGATTATAGGGGGTAAGCTCTCCTTCGTCACGAAAAATGTAGGTAAGGCCTTGGGGTAATTGATGCTAAGCCTGGAGTGGGAGAGTTATGGGGTGGCATTACTCCATTGTGGTTCTCGGCTCTGGGCCGAAGGTCGTTTATTGGCCCTGCGGATGGCCTCCAGTCGCCAAAAAAATCATGACAGTAAGTTTCAGCTCATTATTGCGTAGCGCCTGCAGTTATGTTAGGCACTTGACAATGGCCCTTAAGGCTGTCTTCCATTCACTCCACTTCAGAAAAACGGACACCATGAACTATTTGACGTCGTTCTTTAACAAAAAAGGAAAAGAATTCGGACTTCGCTATCTTATCTTAGGCGGAATCATTGGCTGTGCTGCTGGTTTGGCGGCTGTAGTATTCCACTACGCGATTCTCGAAGCGAGTGAATATTTGATTTTGCCCTGGTTGGCAGCAATTGAAGCAGAGGGGCTTACAGCTAGAAATATAGGTTTCACCATCATGATTCCCACAGTCTGTGGGATACTGGTTGCCTATATAACTGAGCGTTTTGCTCCGGAAGCCGAAGGCCATGGTGTTCCAGAGATTATGAATGCAGTCGTTTCCCACGATGGCGTGATCAAACCAAAAGTTGGGTTGGTTAAGTTTCTCTGTTCCACTCTTTCTATAGGCGGGGGTTTTTCAGTGGGGCGCGAGGGTCCCACAGCTCTGATCGGAGCAACACTGGGCTCTTGTTTTGGTCAAGTTCTTCGATTCAACCGTAAGCGGATGAAGTTGGCTGTCGGTTGCGGCACCGCTGCTGGAATCGCTGCCACTTTCAACGCGCCGTTAGCTGGTACAGCATTCGCATTGGAGCTCGTCGTTGGAAATCTCAGCCTTGTGTATCTTAGCCCAATCATATTTTCTGCGATGATTGCGACCGTCATCACGAGGAGTATCGCAGGCAATAATCATGCACTCTTCTCGGAGTTTAAGTTCATCTTACAGAGCCCTAGTGAGATATTACTCTATTGCTTCCTTGGTGCCATTGTCGGACTAGTGGGACTCGCTTATACTCGTACACTATACTTTTTGGAAGATAAAGCCAGCAAGCTTCCGTTTCCTCGATGTCTAAAAGGAGCTATGGGTGGATCAATCATGGGAGTGACACTTCTCTTTATTCCTGAGGTTGCTGGTCCTAACACTTGGCCTGTTATCCAAAGTTTTGTCAAAATTACCCCAAGCGACTTTGATCGGATCATGTGGCTGGGGTTGATCTTGGTTGCATTTAAAATTCTGTTCACATCCTTAAGTCTTTCCCTAGGAGCTTCGGGGGGAGTCTTTGCACCATCGCTGGTCATCGGCGGAGCCGTCGGCGGACCATTTGGAATCTTGGTCAATCGACTTTGGCCTGGTTTGGCGGATCATCCGGGAGGCTACGCGCTTGTTGCCATGGGCGCTATCGTAGCAGCCACGACCCAAGCACCCATGACTGCGATTTTTATGATCTTTGAGCTAACTAACGACTATGAGATCGTGTTGCCTTTGATCATGGCCTGCGGCTTCTCCATGGCAGTTCATAATCATCTGCAAAAGGGCAGCATCTATACTCTTAAACTGCTCCGCAAGGGAATCAACTTGCAGTGGGGGCGCGATATTGGAGTTCTGCAATCCATTCTTGTAAATGAAGCGATGAAACGAGAGAGCGACGCCATCGATGTTGATGCTTCATATAGCGATATAGTATCTACCATGAGAAACATCCCTAGGCGCACACTGCCAGTTGTTGACCGAAAAAACACGCTGCTAGGAGTCATAAGCAGTGCAAGTTTGATGCATCAAGATCATGATGCCAAAGGAATTACAGCAAGAGACCTCATGGACCCCGATGCTGAAGTTGTAACGCCAGATCAGAGCCTTTACGTTGCATTTGAGACCATCACCGATGGTGACTACAGCTATTTGCCCGTCGTAGAAAGCCGAGAGAATCCCCGTTTGCTCGGAGGGCTTTATCGGCAGGAGCTTCTGCAGCTGTATCAGAACCAGTTGAACCTTCGCGGGATCTATTAGAGTCTTACGTCCTGGTCACCCTTGTAGAGTATATCTGTTCGCAGAACATACTTAGGATTCTGATCAGGAGTTCGACCTTCATGCCATAAGTCGTGTTTAAAAATCAGACAAGTTCCCTGCCTTGGGGGAACCGTATGATCTGCCCTTCTTTCTCCACTAAAGAATCTCTCATTATAGAAAACTGTTTCCCCCTGATCAAAATCGTCATTCAGGTAAAATAGGCAGGTGTAGCGAGATGTGTACTGCGGATGAGATTCGATAGGATTATCAGTATGAGGTTTGAACGACTGACCTGGTTCATATCTATAAAACCGAAAGTTCTCATGCAACCCTTTTATATCGTTGTTGTGAAATATTTTCGGTAGATTTGCTTTACATCGATTCCAAAGGGTCTTGGCCAGTGTTTCATCTTCAAACTCAACACGATCATTATTTCGAATACCAGATCGTGTCGGAACACAGGATGTGCAGAGTTCCGATGGTTCAAATCCAAGTGTTTCACTGCGGTCAATTAGCTCCTGGCATTCAGTCTTGCTAAGAACCGCATCCACCAAATAGATATCTTTTGCAATTTCTGTCATAGTAAGTACTCGCTAATAGTTGAATAATGTCATCGATTCAACTGTATTATGCTCTTGTCAAGGTATACAAAGTTGAATCTGTCATGGGGATTAATCTTTACTAGGTTCCTGAAAACCAGATCCAAACCGAACTAAAATATGCCAAAGATATTTTATCGATTGTAGTGGGTCGTAAGCTCCAAAATCACGAATGACCTCATCTTTTGATAACCTATGCTCTCGACTAATCCAGCCAAAGTCTCTTGCTGAAAGGGAACCCTTGGTGATCTTTCTTGCCAGAGTTGGCATAGCATTGCCGCGAAAGTTATCTGGAATTTGATCAATAGGAAGCTGAAAGCCTTTGTGCCAAAATAGGTCGATATTAAATTGCTGACTAAAAAGATCTAGTAGTGGAGCTGACTCCGAATATTGAAAGGATCTGTCGCAAACAATTGCTAGGACATCAGTCTTGATGTCAATATCACAATGAACCTGAGCTTCAATATAATGATCGAGATTGCTGCTGTTTGCTTGCATAAAATAGCTGTCATCATAGGACGACATAAGCTGTTTATCAATCATTGATAGCGCTTCATGGACCCTTATATTTGATTTACCTACACAATGCTCGCGGGTAAAAATCTCTGTCAGTAGCTCGCTCACGAGGCAATGCCATTGATTACCACTGGCTCTACCTTTTGGGATGAGAAATGAATCTAAGAAGGTAAAGCTTGCGTATTGATTCATATGAGGTTTAAGCAATAGGTAACACGAACCAAAACGGGGTGCGGGTCCGTCTGGAAAGAATTTCAGATCCAGTGCTCCATATTTGGGTCGTGATGAAGGAAGGGATCCTTCGTAGGCGCCATTGAATAGTTTGTTTTCAAAGCTATACCTAGCGCCTCCTGAGTGTGCGGTGACACCACCGTTGGAAATGCCAGTTTCGAACTGGCTTTGGTAAGATCCATCATTGAGAAGCCCTTCTATCACTGCAAGAGATCGCTTATCGAGTCTATCTGGGTGGAAGTGAAGAGCGATACAGGCTCGGGTCTGTAGTTGAGTGATGAACCGTTCTATATTAGTGAAGGAAATATTCGCCATGTTGGAAATATGCTGCAGGATATCGATTGAATCAGCTTTCTTTTCCTCAGCATAATAGCGCACCGCCTCCAATGCCTGCTTTTGGCAGGTTTCCAATTGCTTCATCATCGTCCCCAAAAGGTGTGTAGCAAGATCGCGACCTTAAAGCTTTACTACCTAAGTTTCGTTCGAAAGTCACTAAACTGTTTTCTCAACTTAGTATTCTGTGTACCCAAATTGAGTACAGAAGGTGAACATCTTTCTAAATAAAGCCTAGCTTTGCTGCCATCCTCATCCTACTTTGCACTTGTTGATTCAGAAAGATGAAAAGATGAGTTTGCTTTTAAGCGAATAAGCTATTCCTTGAAGATGGTATCAGATGATCACTGGAAACTATAAATGTAGCTCGTTATCGAACCATGAAGCGAGAATGCGAATACTGACTAGAACCACAGCAGAGCGTATTCTGAATCAGGATCTGAAGATCCTGGATGCAGGAATGAGCAGAGTAACAGAATTTAAAACTCTGCTCCATAAACAAGGTGTTTTGCTTTTGAACTTAGATAAACCCCCTAGTACTCATGAATTGATAGAGTTTGCTCAGGAATGGGGAAGTCCCATTGAAGAGTTAAACCCTAGGGTTAAAGATCATGTATCTCAACGATATGTTCTGAATATTCGGAACAGCTTATCCAGCACTAAAGATTTTAATTTGCAGCCTTTCTCTGGTGACTTCATCACGCTACATACAGAGTCATCGGCGAGTCCTGATTCCTTAAAACCGAACTACCTCATGCTCTATTGCAAGGATTCATGCTCCAACAACTCAGCGTATACTCTCTTAAGACCGGTTTTAGATGTCTTAAAAAATCTATCTGAAGCGACGAGAGGTATCCTTTCTCAACTTCAGTATGATTATCCGGGTACTAGCTGTATCTTAGAAGGAACACATTTAGCATTTCGCGACTTCTATCTTCAATCTATGCCCTGGAGATACCTAGGCAAAGATATACGTAATCCTGAAATCATTAATCAAGCTATTGAAGAGCTAGTATTCAATATGTATCGACAAGATCCTTTTTATCTAAAGTGGCAGAAGAATCTACTTTTAGTGATCGATAACAGACGGTGGATGCATGGTCGGACGGTGTTGGCGAGATCTGATAAAACTAATACTAGACATCTAATGCGAATAAAAATGCGCTGATCGAGGACTAAACGTGAATCTAAATTGGTCAAGGGCAACAGATCCTCATCAGATACATAGATTATTGATTGAAAGTGATAGATCACTGTCAAGTGTAATGAATGGTACCCCGAAACGCCGCTTTGAATCAACTCGCAAGCGTGTTGAAGAAGGGGCGGTATACCTTCTTGAAAGTGAAGACGAATGGCTGGGAAGTTTTACCTTAACAACCTATCCAGTATTCAACCAAGATATGGTTTCATACTTTACCAAACTCAATAATCCAATGTACTTAGGCCGCACTATTGTCAATCCTAGGCTTTCAAACATGGAAAAATGTTTTGTCACGATGCAGTGCTTTCGGAAATCATTCAAGCTTGCACGGGGGTTCAAATCTGAGACGGTAAGAACTGAAACCCGAGCAGTGAACAGAAATTTTACAGAAATCATGCTTGAAGTAGGTTTTAGGAAGATATACTCATCAGAGATAGATAAAAAGATGGTTTACCTTGAAAGACGAATAATCGATGAAAGAATGATGACATGAATAGGCTTGCGCTGAGTGATTTTTTAAGTGATTTTCGTCACTATGTCTTTCATTTGAACGAATATCGCGAACTTTTAGGTCTGCAAGATAGTATG
Source organism: Pseudobacteriovorax antillogorgiicola (assembly GCF_900177345.1). Lineage (NCBI taxonomy): Bacteria > Pseudomonadati > Bdellovibrionota > Oligoflexia > Oligoflexales > Pseudobacteriovoracaceae > Pseudobacteriovorax > Pseudobacteriovorax antillogorgiicola. Next base: position 56,381 of record NZ_FWZT01000003.1, on the reverse strand, counting down.
CGGAAAAATCTTACAAAGTTCTGTGAGAGTGCGAATCAGATAGTAGGCGATCAATGGTTAAAGCATAGATCTGAAATGGCTAATGTTAGTTCTCTAGTGAGTGCTTACCGATCAGTAGAATGGCACAGTGAGAACTACCGAGAGACGATACCATTCACAAGCAAAAAAGATCTCAGGGAAAATATCGCAGCATATCTTAATCCAAAGTATTCGAGAGATCAGTTGTGGCTGCGCCCCACTTCTGGTACCACTGGCAAACCTCTCACGAGCTACTATTCGCCTGAATTTTTTATGGAGTTCCAGGTCTATATACTAATAAAGTTTGCTGTCAGGCTAGGGATTTTAAATGAGTCAATCTTATCGCGGGATGTTTTCTGCGCGGCATTACAAGGTGGAGATAACTTTCCAAACCGAGTTTGGCCGTGCCCAGGAGATATTGTCGGCCTCATACTTCGTCCAACAATTCGCGATCAGGATGAATTGAGTCTTAATCGATTCTTTGAAGTTGTGGAAAAAAGACCTCCTGCGATTATTTCATCATCTCCTCGCATATTGAAGTACATTGCAGAGAGAGCAAGTATATCGCAAAGAGCCTCATTTAAAGACGTTGCAGGCTTTATTTCCTGTTCATCAGAGCTTTCAGATGATCTAAGGCAATTTATTGAGTGTGTTTTTGAGACTCCAGTCTATGATTCTTATGGGCTAAGTGAGGTTGGTCCGGTAGCCATCGAATGTCACCTCAAAAATAGTATGCATATACTGCATGAACAAGTTCTGGTTGAAGTTGAAAGGAGCGATGGTCTGGTTGCACAAGAGGGCGAGGGAGAGATTTTAGTCTCGTCGGTCTACAACGATGCCATGCCTCTACTTAGGTACCGAACAGGTGATATCGGCACCGTTGAGTATGGTGAATGCAATTGTGGATTTCAAGGTTATAGCATCAAGAAGCTCGACGGCCGTGTCCTAAAGAATTTTAGGTTCGGTTCTTTCGAATATTCTCCCAAAGGTCTTGGTAATCTAACAAGCTTGTTTCCCATCGACGAGTTTAGAATATCGCAAGTTGAGTCGATGAAACTATTGGTTGAAGTTCAGTATGGGAAGCGTACTGATGGTCTCCTCCAGAAAGTTGAAGACTATCTTAAAGACCGCATGGAATGCGAAGTCCATATCGAGGTTCAGAGAGTGGAGTTTGATGAAGTTAAGAAGCATTCTAGGTATCAGTTTCTGGAGGGGCTTTAGATGCAGCAACAGATTATAGATATTGTAGATCGAGTCATAGGGGAGCGCCCTGAATCTTTATCTGCGAACGATCTTGATAGAGATCTTACTAGTGTTGGTATGACATCACTAAAAATGGTGAGGTTCATAAGTTTACTAGAATCAGAAATGGGTATTCGTTTTCCTCTAGAGACTTTGCACTCTGACAATTTCAAATCAATCGCTAGTGTGGTAAATATCATTGAAGACTTGCAAAAACGATCTGTTTGATTCAGATCTTCGAAAGTGTGACTCACATATCCAAAGGCTAGGCTCACAAACTATGGCCTCTCTTTTGGAAAATCGACTTCTGGAAAACGAAAATGGAACATTCATAACTATATTGGATGAACATCAGACAAGGTCTGTCAGTTACTCCGATTTATACTGGGGATCTTTGAGAGTTGCTGCATGGCTAAAGCCAATGTTGAAGGACTCAAAGCAGGCTTTGGCAATTATGCCCCATTTTGATTCAGAGTCCATCTACACTATATTCGCTGTCATGAGACTTAATGTACCGATTCTATTTATTGACCCGAAGACTCCTCAGGCAAGGCTTCGTGAAATCACATCTAAATTAAGAATTCGTCATATACTATGTTCTAGAGATGTTGATACTTCCGGAGTGGAATGTAGTTTGATTCGTATCCCTGCCATTGATCAGCTAGAAAAGTTTGTTGAACCTCGGCTAGATACAGAAGATCAAGATAAGGACTGTTTCTACTTCGCAACTTCTGGATCTACAGCGAGTTCTAAGATAGTTGGTCAGAGTATGCGACAGAGTCTGGCAAATGCTGAAGGGCTCAAACAATGTCATAGTTTGGAAGGTAAAAGGATTCTAACTTGTCTTCCGCTACATCATGTCAATGGCTTTCACTTTACGGTATTGGGAAGCTTCTATTCTGGGGCCCACAGTATCTTATTGCCAAAATTCTCCCTATTTGGCTATATCCATGCAGTCGAAAAGTTTGAGCCTGATATTGGTAGTGTAGTTCCTAGTATATTGGAAGTTCTAGCCGAGGCTCCAAGCTCTACGCAGCTCGATAAGTTGGGCTATTTCGTAAGTGCAGCTGCACCCTTGTTTCGGGTCACCGCTAGGAAGATATGGTCGCGCTATGGGAAAAGAGTTTTGCAGGCCTACGGCCTTTCCGAAACTATAAACTTTACGACAATGATTCCTCCTAATACCTCTCAAGAACAGTATGAAGACCTTATTCTTGAAAACGAGATTCCGTCAATAGGTACAGCAATCAGTGGAGTTGATGTATTTATTCTTGATAATAGTGGTAGAGAGCTAGGGCCAAATACGATTGGGGAAATATGTATGCGAGGACAATCGATTATGAACGGCTACTACAAAAATGACATTGAGAATAAGAAATGTTTCACAGCTGGCTATTTCCACAGTCAAGATTTGGGGTACTATACCCTAGACGCACAGTCCGGCAAAAAATTTATTCACATCACTGGTCGGGTAAAGAATATCGCGAAAATCGATGGTTTTACGGTGTCTCTGGAGGAAATCGAGCACTTGCTGAGGAACAGGGTTGATTTAGATGATGTAATTTGTGTTTCTGAAAGATCGCAGTCCGGTGTAGATAAAATAACTGTTCTATATGTCTCTAAAAATGAAATTGATAAGAACACTTTCGAGAAAGCGCTAGAATCCTACTTTCCCAAAAACGTATATCCCAGCCTTTATAGGAAGGTTGATAGGATTCCCAGAACTCCAACGGGAAAGGTCTTGCGAAGGCATTTGATGTAGCGTTCACCTAAGTCTGAAAAAAATGATCCTCTCTTAGCATAGTTAATAAAATCATAGGAAGCCATAGGATGAAGCAGATTCGAACATTGAAATCGACCAAAGATGAAGAAGATATTAAGGCCCTATACAAAGCTCACTACTGGGCTCCTGGAGAGAGCGACATCTTTGAAGCCCCTAGCGATCACCTCTATCATTTCTCTACCTATATTGGAGAGCACACTATCACTGTCGAAAAAGGTGATTGCGTCTATTTGCTCGATGATAAGAAGCAGAATGTATCGGTTCATAAAGGGCCTAAAAAAATTACATCATCCCATTGGGGAATTGTAATCCGGGGGTTCATGCCACCAGATCAGACTGTTTCAATTGAGGGACTTCCCCACTTGCCATATGTTAACGGTTGCTCAACTAAACAGTTAATCTATCCACCTAGACCAGGAGATCCAACCCTCCAATACTTAAATATTCCCGCCCATAGCGCTGAACAGGCTCACCACATTCATTCCACTGTGCGTGTGGTCTATGTTTTAAAGGGTAAAGGGGTGAGTATAGTTGGAATGGAAGGAAAGCAGCATCGAGAAGAGCTGATTCCTGGCAAGGTTTGTATCCTAGAACCTATGTGCCCACATCATTTTGAAACACCATTTGACGAGTCACTGGTGGTTATTCCACTACATGTATTTTCAAGTGCATCAAGCTTTGAGAACCAGCATCCAATGTACAGTGGGACTTTCCTCATGAATCAAGGTAGTAGGTGAGGAGATGAATAACTATCCAATATTATTTGGTAATATTGAGTTTGACGACCCGGGCAGAGATCAGAATTTCGAATGTGGTGGTTTGAGTGCTCGTGAGTCTAAATCATACTTTGATTCCAAAATATTCGATCCTAGCATCGATGAAGCGACTCTTGAGATTTTCAATCGAGTTGAAAACCCCGAAGACCCTATACAGCTAAGAAATATGTGGCGATCACGGGTCGAAGCAGAATTGGGAACGCGCTCCCGCTATCAGCATCTGCAAGGCCTCTGGCGAGAAAGTCGCTCGAAGAGAGATCTTGATCCTCAATGGGTTTTTAGATCTCGATCCACAACCAAGCTTGTTAAAGAACTGTTTAATATGTTTTTTAGGGACGAGCTTTATGGGGATTTGAAAAGTGATGATCATATCATCCTGTCTAATGGCTCAGTAAATGAGGAGTTGTGGGGGCTGCCTGATGTTCTTAAGCAATGTATCACTTATGCATTGGACAGGGATTGGTACGGCTATGCTGATAGTTTAGGAAGAGAGTCAGCTCGTGAAGCACTCGCCAGATACGAAAATTTTCGTGTCAGAGGTGCAAACTACAGTGAAAGAAACTTCGCAGTCAATATGGGAGCAACCTCAGGTGTAAATGCCCTAGTTGATTTTTTGACTATGGGTGGACATCAGTTTAAGGAAGATTCTCTCTGTGGAATACCAAACTATCCTCCCTTAGTTGAATCAATTGCACGTCGAACTAGTGTGAGGTTAGTTCCTCTTAAGTCTCAAGATGGTAGAGTTCTGGTCGACTCTCTCATTGAAGCGCTGAGCCCTGATACCCCATTGGTGATGATACAAACTGTGATCAATCCCACGGGAGCATGTATTGAGGAAGAGGATCTTGCTCGGCTGATTGACGCGACAGATCCTTCTACCATAGTGATACTCGACGAGTGCCACGAATGGGCCGGTGAGACCAAAGCTCTGTGTCAGCAGAGATCGCGAGCCAATGTCGTTAGAGTTTCAAGTGCATCGAAGCAATGGTCGGTACCCGGGTTGAAACTCGGATGGATTATTGCTGATGAAGATTTGATTCGATCCTACTATGAGCATGCGTCTACAAGCTATGGGTGCCCGCCATCTATATTTTTTACGTTACTAGAGGTTATGATTCGCTTTGAACGATGGATTCTCGAAGGCACTTATTCACCAGGAATTCATGAACTCAATGAGTTTGAAGATTCCTATGGCTTCTCGTTGGATCATATTAAAAGAGCTTTTGATTCCTATCAAAGTCAACGCAATATCCGAACAGATACAATTCTAAATCTAAGGGATTTCGCTACTTGTCAATTTAATGAAATGGGTGCGGAAGTATTCAAACCCAGGTACTCAATCAATATCGCCTTTGAGATGAGCCGTTGGAACGATTCTTATCATTGCTTTAAGGAAATTTTAGAATTATCAGGAGTAGCTCTATTCCCTGGAATCCTGACATTTTGCTTCAAGGATGCAATTATGAGGTCGACAGTTTCAATCGATATCAACGAACAAAAAAGAGCGTTTGATAAGCTACGTGTTGTAATTTAATTTTATCTTCCAAGCATTGGGCTTGGATATAATGTTATGGAGTAAATATGAAAAAGAACAAACCTTCACTTCTAGCAGCTACTAGTCTACTCGCAGCAGTAAGCCTCTCATCAGCAGCCCATGGTGGTTGTCCGATGAGTGTTGATCCTGGTCCCATCACTGAGAACCCGTCAGAGCCAGGAATATCTGACATCTTTGATACTCTTGTAAGCCTGGGGATGGGTGTAGGCGATAGCACTGATTCTCAAATTGTAAAGGATAAGGATAAAACTGCACCTGGATTGCTTTGCATCTAAGCTCAGCGTTGCCCTAGGCTGTTTAAATAGTATTTTAAACAGTGCCTAGGGTACGTCACACATGGTAGAGCTAGCTTATGAATGCACGATTCTAATTTACTTGCGAAGCAGATCCTTAGCACTTAGATAGCGACCAATATGCTGCTTAATGTCAGTATTGGTTTCTCGATGAAACGCTTCCACTAAAGCGTTCTTAGCCACAGTTTCAGATTTAGCGGAACCGAGCCAATTAACTAGCTGAGTTTTTACCTTCTTAGACGTTTCCTTTTCAAGGGATTTTGCCCCTGCTGCCAAAGCTTTTGGTGACTTGACTTTTAACGTATGTAAGGCTTCAACCATAGAGAGTCTAACGTCTGGGTGAGGTTCCTGATTCAGAGACTTCACGATTACCGTTTCTCCGACAACAGGCTCCATATTTCGATAGGCTAGGGCTGCACTGGCTCGAATGCTCGGTTGCTTGTGGTCCAGTCGCTTTCTAAGATCGTTATCGAACTTATTGTCACCACTATTACCAATAGCATCGAGTACATTGACTTCTTCACTCACGCCTTGAGCGTCATCGAGACGAGATTTTAGGTAAGTCTGAACAGTTTGAGCGACTTCTTGATGTTGGGCACGACTTCGATCCCCGATGGACCCAACTGCTAACAGGCTTACTACAGATAGCATCCTAGAAGAAGAGTCGGTCGCATAGTTCATAACCAATTGGGTTACTTCTAGCGAGGGTTCTCCATGGTCAGCGAGAGCAGAAATCGCCTGAGCTCGATCAAGTTCTTTGAACTGACTGTCCTCTACAACGGCAATTAGGACTTGCTTAGATTCTGTAGTACCCGCTAATTCTAAGGCGAGGAACACAGCTGGCTTTTCATCTTCTGAAAACTCCTGCCTCCTCAGTGCTTGAAGAATCTTAGACGTTTCTTTCGGGTTTGTTCGAAGCCAGTCTGCGAGATGCTCTGCGCTATTGATGTAGTCCTTTTCATCTCCCTTTAACAAACCAGAAAACTTCTCCCTAATCTCTGAAAAGGTGATTTTTTCTAGGCCTGATACAGGGCCTTCCTTCTCTTTCTGATCAAGGCTATTGGGCTCTCGGAAGTCGAAGTCGTTTACTGCTAGAACGGTATTGCTAGCAATTTTGTATAGATCTGGATTCCTTGCGAGTTGATAGGTCATAAGTAAATCGATTTTTTCTTGTTCAGCGGTATGGAGGACCATACTCATGGTGCCAGTGACCTGAGCCCACCACGTTCCGCCAGGGTCTAGGATGGCTTCTCCCTGACTATCAAGCACGCGAAAGCTGACGCCAAAGTAGTGTTGCATGTCCTGGGTTTCGTAATTTTTTCCTATGCGAATGATTTTGTACTTTTGCTCAAGGGGGCGCGCCTCATATTGAGCTAAATAGTAACCGACGCTATCTTTCTGCCTCACATTCCAGATTTTGGTGGTTTGATCAGCTGGCAGAACGAATTCAAGTGTTTTTAGCTGAGACGCAAGAAACTGCCTAGTAGAAGCTTGCCACTCTTTTGGAAAACCTAGTTTATGAATTCGGCAATCGCTGCCAATTCGCATCACGATGCCTTCATTGAAATTGCCAAGGATTCGTTCTTCTGGATGGGTCAGGTCCTGCTTTAGCTCCAGATCGCCGAAGCGAAGGTGTAGGTCGGCGTAGGTTTTATGATTTTCAATCACATCCAAAGATATTGTCATCCGGAGGAAGTCTTCTGCACTGGGTTTAACTTGAGAATTATTAGCGGCAACTTTTGACTCAAATCGGAACGCACTACGGTCACCCTTTGAAAAATTGCAGATGAGTTGCCCTTTAGGTTTCGGTTGAATCTCATTATTTTTGGGGGGGAACTCAAGAACCAAGAATCCAATTGCGACTAAAATCACAATTGGGATGGTATATGCGATGTATTTCGTAGCATCTCTCATGGCTTTCCTCCCTAGCTACTCCAAGGCCACCGTTTCCAAACTTCTATTGAGTAAGGTCATACGAAGTGGGCGGGTTTGGTAGCGGTAGACGTTTACGGTAATTGTGACTCTAAAAAAGAAAAACCGCAATCTTGCAAAGGCATCGATACGAACCTCCAGCCACCTTGTAGAGGTCACCCAAAGGGCCTTACTACTGATAAGGCTTTGGCCAGCTTGATTCTGAGCCCAAGCTAGGGATGCCGTGAGTGGTAGTGTGGTTGATAGGATGCGAACTCTCGCCACAATACCGGCACTTATGGGGCCTAGGCGAACTCCTCCCCTAATACTAGCATTGAAGGAGAACGAGGGCTCTGTTTTGGCACTTAGAATGGCACAGCGATTTAAACTACTATCCGTGACAAGGTGCTCTTTACACAGGGTTTGGTCGGTTGTTGCGGTGAGCTCGAAATCAGCTGTGATCCCCATGTTTCCACCAACGCGAGCCTTCAAGAACAAGACTACCGGGCCAACAGGAACTCGCAGGGTCGGGAGCTTTAAGGCTTTGGCTGCTCTAAACTTTTGATCTTCCTTCTTGCTCTTTTTAGCTCTCCCACTCTCGTCTGGAGTTTCATCATTCGGACTACTTTCTTCCACATAATTGAATATCCGTTTGCCAAAAGCATCGACTCCCACATGAGTCTTTACGATATCTTCGGAGAAAGTGTAGCTTTGGTTGGCGAAGGCCTTTGATATCGTAACGGCAAATCTTCGGCCAATATTCCCAACCACTTTGGCTGACGCTGTATTTTCGCTACTAATGGTCTCTAAATTCAAAGTGTTATTATTGCGAAACTCGGATCTGAGGGCGACGCGATTAGAATTGCCTAGGTTTCTTGCCAAGTCTCGCCCAAGCTCCGCTTCTGAGGCTCCCAGTGTATTTGCTTCCCTTTGGATTAGAACTACCTGAATGGTCTGGCAATCATTGATATTGAATTCACCTTGATTTCCGTCTTGCTCGAAAGAAGCTTCAAAGCAGGACTGAATCGTAAAGTCCTTTTTGCCAGCCCAAGGACCTCCGGCACTGACTGCTGCTAGAAGATCTCCCTCTATATGAAGCTCATGAGAGAATGTATTTTTTGTGCCTGGGTTTAGATTATTCAAAGGAGCTGCGGCTAGTCGTTCTCCACTTTCGTCGGCGGGATTGCTAACTGTGAGAGCTAAGAAACTACTTTGGTCATCTGTAGGCGCCATTGAAAATCTTATCTCGGCTGATGAGGGGAGGGCATCTAAGCTCGCGAGCTCTTCCTCACTCTTATCAAATGTTAGGTCTTCTTTGATACCTGGGATCTCCTGCTCGTCCTCGGGTCGAACTAAAGAGCGGTCAATATTAGTTACATAAGGATCACGTCCGTTGAGTATGAAAACTGATTGAACCACGACGGCAGCTTGTAAGTTCTCAGATTGCGAGCCGTCGTTTATCGCAGCGACTGAATCGACAACCTCAGACTCACTGTCCCCGGCTAATTGATCCAATTCCTGGCCTGTTTCTTCGGGGTTAGCATTGGGATCTGTGGTTTCAGTCTCATCGATTGGTTCTTCTTGAGTCAGCGAAAAACCAGACTTTCGTAGGGATGTCGAGTTTGGTGTGAATACTGCCACAGAGGACTCTGAGGTAAAGCTCGTATAGCGGATATCCACAGCAGTTTTACCATCCACGACTGGTAGGGCGCGAAGCTCTAACTCATAGGAACAGCCGATACCTGGATCTTCAGCATTGGGGTCAAGTGTTTTCCGGCAGAGGGCATTATCCTCTTGACTTGCTAGCTCTGGAGTAAGAGTTAGCTCAGGAAAGTCGAGTTCCTGGCTATCGGTTCCTCCTGAATCGAAACTGACTCTCATATGCATTTTTTTGCCTTCTGGACCCACGAACCCGCATTGGGTGGTAGGCCATATATTGGCTTTGACCACCTTCTCTTGACCATCTCCCACTACATCAACAACGATTGCGTTGGATGCGCAGCCCTTCACATTGTCAGGGTCTTCCGGCTCTGCTTCGATAAATGAAAATAGAACAGGAATATCTTTTCTCCCAGGATTGGCGTTGTCGTTACTTTGAGCTGTGAGCCCAAATTCTATGGGAATTGTATTGTTTAAATAAAATGGCTGCGAAAGATCGTAGAGGACATTCAGGTAGGTCATTCGCACTTTAGTGAGGCGAAGTGCTTCTTCTGTGACTGCTTCGGCTGGCTGACAAACATCGTTGAGTAGGACTTGGTCGTCAGGGCAAGGAGACGAGTCGCTGCCACCCCGATCACAGCTTATAACCAATGCTGTGCTGAGCAGAGAGACTGATAAGAGATGATAAAGATGCATAACAAGTCCTGTGAATGGCATTCTAGAAGCCTTGGCGTTGCTTAGGGGTATCGGAACCCATCAAAAGATTCTTCTTCCTTTTTGGCAAGGATTAAGGAGCTTTTGGAGCCCCTAATAGCGGATGATCGTGTCTTGTTTGATATGATAGATCCCTAACAGCTTACTAATACGATGGAAAGGCAGGAAAGAAGGGCACTCACTAAAAACTGATGAAAAGCTTTTATGGGAGTATTAACATAAGTGTTTCTACGATGGTTGAACATTTTGGTCAGGTGTTTCCACCTTTCCATCTTCGATCCATAGTTCTTTTCGAAGAGTCATAGAGCTGTTAGCATATTACCAGTACGCATGGCGTTCACCAACAGCTGAGATTTTATATGAAAAGTAGCATACTGTTGTTTTTTCTTTCAGTATCGACAAACCTTCTGCTCGCAAATGGATATGCGCCAGCAAAGAAAAACTTAGAGCTAGCTGAGAAGGCCTTTCACAACCAGGACTGGGATAAGGTAGAAAGCTATCTCGACGAAGTCGATAAGCTTCAAAATAATGAAATGTATGGAACCTTTGGATACGGAGCAGCATCAGAATACCTAAGAGCTTTACTACATATTGAGCGGGCCAAGAAAAGCCTAAGAAAGGCCATTAAGTTTGGAGGTGACGTTGATTTTAAGTTTGTCGATAAAAAGATAGGAGCTGTGAAGGAAGCGCTTGCCAAGCAACAGCTCAAGGTTTTAGAGACACAAATATTGACAAAGTTTGAAGATTCAATGACTCCCAGAAAGTTAAGTTACGAGATCAGTGTCGGAACTGTAGATGGTATTAAAGTTGGCTGGACACTCATACAGGCCAAGAGGTTCTTGCCGAAAGATGCAGAGTTAAAGCTGCAAGAACTAGGGGTCGATATTCCTGGAGTATCGGTTCAGCTTGGGGGGCAAAGCCTATTTGGCTTTACTTTTGAAAAAGTCAACAGTCTTGAGTCCATCAAAAAAGATTCGATTATAGATTCAATTAGAGTTTTTAGCCCCAAGTTTAAGTACAAGGGGGTCCATGTAGGTATGAAAGTTGACAAGGCTGCAAAAATCCTAGGACCTCCAGTCCTAACTTACTATCCGGAGATGGAGAGTAGAGAGTACTTAGAATTTCCCAAGACAGATATGGGGATATTCTTTAGAGTTACGGCTCCGCGTGGGTTAGCAGGGGTATATAAGGGAAAGACCAAATCTACAGAATTTCGCAAAGACGCGAAGATTCTACTGATCTCTGTGAATTAGTCATTGAGGTAGGATCGTTTACCAGCCCCCGGCTTTGGTATAATCTGCCTGACTAAATTGCTTCGATTTTCAAGGTTCATTATGGCATTCGACCATTCGAAGTACATTAGAACTACTCAGTGACACCTAGCTGTTCAAGGGCGATTGCTATTCTATAGCCAATGATGAGCTGATTCCACCGGAACCTCCACCAGCTCCTTGGACCTCACTACAGTTTAGGTGGCAAGTGCATCGATTCGCTTGAGAAAGTCTGCAGCAAACCCTCGTCCCGCTTCACCGTGAATGTCGAACGCAAAGACCACCCCTTGATCAATTAGAGGTGGAGCTTCGTCTTCATAGCGAATTGTTGCTGCAACTTGTCCGGTATAATGATTTTCACGGAGGCGCTGGGCTGCAGAAACATTAGCTTGTGGTGAAGGTAGAGCTAGGATGACCCAGTGTATCTGCCCCAATAGTTGATGGTTCTGGAGCCAAAAATCGGGATTTGTGCCGTCACCAATGATGACTTGGCGCTTTGCACTGCAATGTTCTTGGTTTTTTGTCTCGTCAGTGTCGAGCCCCAGTACTTGATTGGGGAGGTGTTCTTCGATGTACTCATAAATAGATGTTCCTACACGACCCATTCCGATTACCAATAGCCTTGCTTCGGGGGGAATCGCTTGCTTGAGAGGTGGGTCCGCAAGCTCTTGATTGAATCGCTTGAATAGGTGGTTCCAGCGGTTGTATAAATCGTCGCCACCTGTTGCTAAGGGAGCTGATATGATAAATGAAAATGAAAGAACGATTGCAAAGACAGCCATCCATGAAGGTGAGAGCCAGCCATTAGCCATAGCAATCGCACTTACTATGAGTCCAAACTCGCTGAAATTGGCGAGATTAAGTGAAGATTGCCATGACGTTCGAGAACGCAAACCAAAGATCGAAAATAGGATAAAGTATAGCACGGTCTTTAGAGGTAGAACCATTAGGATGCATATTGCAATCAGAAGCTCTTGCAAGCCCGGTAATGCTGTCATACCAACTGTTAAAAAGAATCCCACGAGAAACAAGTTTTTGAACCCAAGGAGTCCCTTGGATAGCTCCTCGGACTTGGGGTGGCCGGAAAAAAGTATGCCTATAATGAGAGCGCCAAGGTCTCCCTTTATATCAACATATTCGAACAAATCTGCACCGCCGACAGCTAGCGTCATCCCAAATAACAACAGGAGTTCACCATGACCGGAGCGATCCAAGAGAAAATGCAGAAAGTGTCTTAGGGGAATTAATAAAGCCAGTGCCAGAGCCCACGGACTAGGCCATTTGCCAGCTGAAATCGCAAGGAAGGCAACAGCTGCAATATCTTGGACGATTAGGACACCAATGGATACGTTGCTGTGCCGTGTGCTAGCCGCCCCCATTTCGTCGAGCACTTTGACTGCGAAAACTGTACTGGAAAACGAGAGTGCGAAGCCAAGCAAAAATGCAGTGGGTGTATCGAATTTGAATTCGAAAATTAGGTGCAGAATGGCTAAGAATCCAGCCATGGTCAGCGTCATGATTACCAAATGGCTTGCTGCCACCCCCCAGACTTCTTTCGCTAATAGGGATCTTAGCTTAAGTTTAAGCCCGAGGGTAAATAGTAAGAGCGTGATTCCTAAATCAGCCGTAATGCGAAGGAACTCACTTTCCTTGACTCCAAATACGTTCAGGATAAATCCAGCGATAAGAAAGCCAACCAACGGAGGAAGTTTAAGTAAAGTTGCTAGAAGGCCGCATAAAAAAGCGATGATTAACCACAGCGGGTCTTGTGGGTGTATGGTAAGAAGTATCGAGTCCATGGGAATGCTCGTCATTTATGATTGCTTTCTTTTCTCCATGAAATTTACGTAGCAGGAATTGGGCAAAGAATAAATGACTTCTTAGTGTATTCCTTTATGGATCAGGACTAAATAAGGGCTCTGGGACATGCCACCTAACAGACTGACCCAACTGCGCGTTAAACCAAAGAAACCCAACTTGCTCAGAAAGACACCCCTGCCGCCATGGGCAATGCCTCCGTACTTATACACTAAATAATTTTAAGCATTGACGAGACAACGTACCCATCAGACTTAGAGAATTGCGTCAGCTACTAAGAAGTCCGCTCCAAGCTTATGTCTCAAGCGGTTTGCTCGATCCATGTTCTTTTGGATCGCGGCCTTGATCCTTGCGCAACGTTTTTCTAGCCTGTCAATACGTTTATAGATACGATAATCCGACTCAAATCCAAGGCTTTTTCTCTGATGCCCCGTCATCTTTCTAAGCTCAGAATAGCTCTTTTGAGAGGTGATCTCAGACTTGAGCGCTAAGATCTCAGCTTGCTTACGGAGCAGCCGGCTAAATTTTCGATAGAGCTGTTCACTCTTTCGTACTAACTGAAAAAAATATTTTAACTGTTTACCTTCAATCTTATTGATATCAATGCCCTTGAGAAAGCTAGATTGCAGATCTCTTCCTTGTTGCTGAGAGCCTCTTGGGTTCCAAGGGCTTTGATCAATTTCTTTGGAAACATTTATTGCATAACACGATGCGCTCTCATAGCCGTATTCAGCAGTTACCGGAAGGTCGTGATCCAAAATCACCAGCCCATTTGCGACTGTTTGGCAAGTGTCAGCCACTGAGTCGTTGTCACTATCGATCCACCAGACACGGCCATAGTGATAAAAATCATAGACCTTGGTTTTTTCCGATTGTCCGATTTGAATTCGAGCTTCTTTTACAAGAAGGTATTCGTCGACAGATGGGTCCTCAGGTTCAGGAGGCATTGTCGTGTTGGGAGACTCATTAGAAAGCACCTCCTCCGCATCTTGCGGTGCCTCCATAGGGTCGTCGACAAAAGACATATTAAACGAATAGTAGACACTATCACTAGGTAAAACAGGACTACTCAACTGAGATAGTACCTGAAATTTTATTAAGTCGTCGGTAGGAGTCGCGTAGGTGGCTTGGTCCCCCTCAGCAAAGTCGGTAAACGGCTCTAAAGCTACAAGATCAACGCCTTGCAATGCGACATTATAGAGCTCAACTCTGCAACGCTGATCACTTTCAAAGACTGTGACGGCCTCAGTTTCTGCATCATTAATATCGTCGTAAGAGGCACCTGAATTACATGACACCAACCGAAACTTTAGGCTTAATTCGATACTAGGATGTAGTTCATCTTGCGGCTGAACTACGAGCGGTATGTTGATTTGGGTGAAGACCCCCTCAGCATTAGTAGAGTTTCCAGTCAATTCTTCGGAGCCACATTGCTGAACAAGAGGCGGTCCGATGAGAAGGGTTGCAATCGCAATTGTTGTAAATGCAGTGTTTCTAAGTATGAATCGAGACATGGTATTGGCCTTCTGTTAAAGGATCAGTTCTCTATCCAATTAAGTCTCGGTTAACTGTTCTGCTGCACACAATGTACCATCTATGTTCTTGACGGCAAACGGCGAGTTTCACTTAAAAGCTGGGTAAGAATTGTAGTCATACCTTCCTTACCCCGATTGTTGTGACGCAAATTAGCCCAATAACCCGCTTATTGTGAGAAATGGCTCAGCAAGGCCTGAGAAAATTATGGTCAGTTCGATCTTAGTCCGTGTTTGTAGGCGTTGATCATCGGCGCTTACGCACTCGACAATAGAAATTCTTTGGCTTAATGGTAAGGCTATGATCAATTTTAAGTTCGTAACAAGGGTCTCCCTCGATATCGAAGAAATACAGAATGTAAGCTAGTGCAATCTGGGCCTCTGTCATGGCAAAGTGTTGACCAATGCAAGATCTCTTCCCGTTACCAAACGGGCGATAGCCATGGGCTGGTCTAACACGAACTGCTTCCGGGGCAAAGCGATCAGGATCGAATCGTTCTGGATTTTGACCCCAAATTTTAGGGTCTCGGTGCAGGCCAGCTAAGAAAATAAAAAACGTATCGTTTTTACGGGCTCGATAGCCGTTCCTCAGTATGGTTTCTTCCTTTGGGCCAACCATGAATGCCGGAGCAGTCGACCACAGTCGTAGACTCTCATTCAAAATTTGTTGGAGGTACGATAGACGGCTCAGATCTTGAAAGCTTAGATCTCGATCACCCTCGGCAAAAACCTGGTCCACTAGAGTCCTTGCCCGGTCTAAGACTGTTTGATGCTTGCTTAGAAAAAAGAGGGTAAACGATAATAAGCTGCGAGTGGTTTCGTGGCCTGCGATCAAAAAGCTAATCAACTGGTAGCGAATGTTTTCTTCACTCAATTGCGAACCATCCTTCGGATCCCGTCCGTGAAGCATCATAGCGAGGAAGTCGTGATGATTCCATTCCCCCTTTGCTTGTCGTTCTTTTACGATACGATCGAAAATCTTAGCTGTGGCCTCTTGGTTTAATCGCATTCGCTTGTTTGCGCCTGGCCTTAATCGATTAATAAATGGCGGTAGCTGATGGCTTATCGTTGCTTCACTGAGTATGGAATCTATGGTTTCGATGAACTCATCTAAACGTTCTTTTTCGAAGCAGTTAAAGCTATAGTTGAAGCCACATAAACCGATAATCTCAATAGTGAGTCGTGTAAAATCGGTGTTCACGTCCAACCATTCTCCCTCTAGCTTGGCCCAGCGATCCACCAGCTTTCGGGTGGTCTGGATCATCACGGGGAGATAGTGGCTCATAGCTCGACGGCCAAATCCGGGCTTTAGAACTCTATGTGCCCGTGCCCAGTTCTCTTCATCATTTCTCGCTGTGATGAGGCCGTCACCAGCTATGGGGCGGATTGAGTCAAGTATTCCGACAACCCTCTTTTCAAAGCGATTCTCGTCGAGCAGTTCTTCAACAATGTCACTGTCGGTCACAACTACGACACTGTCTTCATACAGCTGTAGGCGAAAGAGTCCACCATAGCGACGACAAAGCTGGATCATTCGCTCAAAAGGGTTGCTACTTAAAACGTAGGGGATGTGCCCAATAAGCGGGAATGGTCTGGGGCCCGGAATGTCTTTGACTTCTGTTTCTGTTGGTATGAGTGTCATATCTATCTGCGTGTAGTTATTGAAATCAATTTCGATAACTAGCAAATGAGGATTAAGCAAGCAAGCGCGAGACTTGTGGCGTTTGCTTTCAACATAGCAGAGAATGGAATTGACCTTGCCCAAATCCGATTGCATCTTCCGTTTGGATCGAATGTTTATTTGACATATTCTGACTCAGGTATAGAGCTTGCAGAGACAGGGCGAGTGAAACGACTTTAACAAAAATCACTAAGGGGTGATGTATGGACCTGATTAGAATTATATTTGCGGTTATCTTACCTCCACTTGGAGTTTTTCTTCAAGTCGGCCTAGGAAAGCACTTTTGGATCAATATTATTTTAACATTGCTTGGCTATATTCCTGGTATTGTACACGCAGTCTGGATCATTGCTAAAAAGTAGCTGTAGAACTCTAGGTGGCGAGAGGGCTTTAGGCTTATCAAAGCGATTAAGATTAGCCCGAAAAGCAGAAACAAAAAAGGGAGAGCGCTTATCGCGCTTTCCCCAAAATCATCACTTCCCTACCAAGTGATGGAGTCTTAATGACTTATTTAGTCTTAGAGGTGCCCAAAATAAGTGGGATGCCTATAAATGTCAAGATCATCTTTCTTCAATCCCTCGATTTCTGTTCCTAAAACGACATACCCTATGAAATATATAGCTCTTTTTCCGTCGTGATGAAAGGACAATAGATATTTAAAGTATGTCAATAAATATAAGATAAAGGCCAGATGTTTCCTTCCATTTGGAAATTTGTGTTCAATTATTTTAGGTGGATACAACTGTTTCGGAGGGATTCTATGACTTTGGACCAGCTCAAGGTGCTTTTGTGTATCATCGATACAGGAAGCTTCCGGGGGGCTGCGGAGAGACTCCATCGAGCGCAATCTGCGGTTAGCTACGCAATCAAGGCTCTTGAGGATGAACTTGGCTTTAAGTTGTTCGATCGCAACCGTCATCGCTCCGAACTAACAGCCGAAGGCCGTATGCTCTATCAGCGAGCCTTAGCATTGGTTGAGGAGTCCGACAATCTGGAGCGTTTTTGTCGAGGGTTGGCCCAATCTCAGGAGCGAGAACTGCGGCTTCGCGTTAGCAGTTTATGCCCACTCAAGCCCCTTTCACGGGTTTTTTCAAATGTGACTCATCAGTTTCCGGAAGTCAGCTTGGATCTAAATGTCTCTGACTCGGAAACAATCGTGAGAAGTCTCCTGGCCAGGGAATTTGACATCGGTATTAGCCATCACAAGCACCTGGTTGAAGGGCTCGAAGTGCTGCCTTGGGGCTCGATCGACTTGGTGCCGGTAGCGGTGCCCCATTGCCCTCTATCGAATCACCTGTGGGCAGAGTCACTGCCACAAATCACTTTGGATCATCAGAAATCTACGCCAGATTTGGATGGTGATTACAATAGGATGCAGCCTGGCAAACTTTGGCAGGTGAACCAGATGTCATCTCAGCTAGAGCTTATTCGAGAAGGCTTAGGCTGGGGTTTTGTACCCCATTACAAAGTAGCTCACGACTTGCGTGTCGGTAGTCTGATGTTGCTGGATATTTCCAAGCCAGTTGAGGTTAGTTTCTTTTTATATCGCAATCGTCACGAATTGCTTCGGGAAGCTGCGCAAAGCCTCTGGAGTCAGCTAGAAACTTTAAGCTTTAGTGCCGACGCAAGAGTGTGCCATGCTTTGGCCTGATGACAAACACTCTTTTTTCGTTCAGAATGTGGGCCGATTGCTGAAAGATAAGGAGGTCCTGTGTCGCTTGACGTTTACCAGCTCCCGGTGCTTGAAGACAACTATATTTATATTCTCAGAGACTCAGAAACAGGGTGCTGTGCAGTGGTTGATCCTGCTGAAGCTGAGCCTGTTGAGTCCTTCCTCGACAATCAAGGTTGGGGGTTGGACGCGATTTGGGTGACCCACCACCATTGGGATCATACCGGCGGGATAAAGGCATTGGTCGACCGTTTCGATGCTGATGTTTGGGGGTCTAAGGAAGATCATAAACGCATCCCAAACATCAAGCACAAGCTGTCGGAGGGTGACCGACTCACCTTGGGAGCTGTGGAAGCTGAAGTGATTGAGGTTTCTGGTCATACCGTTGGGCATATTGCCTTCTGGGTTGAATCTGAAAAGGCACTTTTTTCCGGTGACACCTTATTTTCACTAGGTTGCGGTCGGCTGTTTGAAGGAAGTCCTCATCAGATGTGGGCCAGCCTAAAGAAAATTAGAGACTTACCAGACCAAACTAGGGTGTATTGCACCCATGAGTATACAGCCGCTAATGCAAAGTTCGCTTTAAGCCTCGAACCAGATTCCGCTGCTCTGAAAGGCTATGCCCAAGAAGTGCATCAGCTTAGGGCTAGTAACAGACCCAGCATTCCCTGTATTCTGGGCCGAGAGAAGCAGCTCAATCCCTTTCTCAGGGCTGATGATAGCAATCTAGCCAGCTCACTCGGTCTGAGGGTGACGTCGGAAACGGATGTTTTCGCAGCGATTCGTAAAAAAAAGGATGAATTCTGATTTAGCGTAACGTTTTTCACATTTTAGAAGAGTTCAGCGAAGAAAAATTAGTACCCGAAACACTAGCTGTTACAGATAGATACCACATTTCCTTAGTCGTTCTGAACAAGGCTCCGATCGGGTTAGTAAGCAAAACATCGGAGAAAATATAGATGAGAAAGCTAGTGGCTTTTGCCGTGCTTGATGCGGCCGTGGCATTACTTTGCAAAGATTATGTAGTCGAACTCGCATTCGCTGAACCAACTAATGTCCAAGCTGAGTTGGTGTATTTTAATGCTGAAAGTGAAAGTTGCGAATTTGTGAATTCCGGAACCGAGTTACCTCTACCAGCAAACCAAGTTGCTGATGAAACCATCTGCGCAGGCTATAATCCTAATGGGGAAATCCTACTCTAGCTAGGGATTTCCCGCAGCTTATTTTCCTAAACGCCTCCTTTTTTTCATACGTGCCGCATGTTTGCAATCCTTGCGGGCCTTTCCTTAATTCTGTAAAACAATAGAGTCGGGCTCAAAATTAACTTCACAGTCAATCGATCTTGGTCATCACGATGCTTCGGTGCTCAATTACCTCTGTAAACTCCGCTCCGATTTGGCTTTGAATCCTGTGTGATCAATGGGAAGGGAGTTTTTTGAGCCGGCTCATAACGGATCAACTTGATGGAGTGCTTCATGAGTGGCGACTTGCTATTAGATTGCGTTCTAAGTTCCGCAGCCCTGTTCTTTTTGTGTTGGTTGGTGAGTCTCATTAAAAAAGACGCCAGTATTATCGATTCTATTTGGGGCTTATCTTTTGTGGTTCATGCTCAAGTCGCTTTTTGGCATTGGAGCTTGCCTAGTTTAAGTCAGTTCGTAATGATTACCTTAGTAACCCTTTGGGGGCTTCGCCTCAGCTACCATATAGCGGTGCGAAGCATTGGCAAAGGCGAGGACTATCGCTATCAGGCGATGAGGGAGCGGAATAGCCCTGGTTTTTGGTGGAAGAGCCTAGTTTATATCTTTGCCTTTCAATGGCTTTTGTCGGTTGTGATATCAGCACCTCTTTTTTGGACCATGACACAAGATTTAAGCGAGGATCACAGCTGGTTGGTTATTCTGGGTTCGATTATCTGGTTGCTAGGTTTTGGATTTGAAGTGGTCGGTGACCGTCAGCTTAAGGCCTTCAAGGCGAACCCTGAAAACAAGGGGCAGGTTCTCGATTCAGGCTTGTGGGCCTTGACCCGGCATCCCAATTACTTTGGAGATGGGTTACTTTGGTGGGGCTACTATGTCTTGGCTTTGGCAAGTGGCGGCTACCTTACATTCTTCGGTCCACTCATCATGAGTATATTTTTAAGAAAAGTATCGGGAGTTGACTTATTGGAAAAGCGACTCAAGAAAACCAAGCCTGGGTTTGAAGAGTATATGAAGACGACACCAGCATTTATTCCTGACCTAAGGAAGCTGTTGTGAGCGATGTTCATGGTATATTGATAGGGCAACCTGTTTTTTGCTACATCGACTAGGGGTTAGAATCATGGAATACCTTGCTTCATTTCTCGACCACTTGCCTTGCCGAACCAAAGCCTTGGGGCTCGTTATATGCCTTTTATGGGTTGGTGCGGCCGAGGCTCAAGATCAGGAGCTACGATTGGTGACAACCAACTGGGCTCCATATATGGCAGACAATATTCCTGAGCAGGGGTTTTTAGGTAAAATTGTTCTGACTGCATTTCAAAAAGCGGGTTACCAAGCAAAAATTGAGTATCTCGACTGGTCGCGAGCGATTAAGCTCACGGAAAAGGGCAAACGAGACGTTCTTGTCGCGGCATATTATACGAAAGAGCGGGAAGAGGATTTCCTCTATTCCCAGCCATTTTTTAGAGTCAATACGTTTTTTGTAGCTAAAAAAGGCTTAGGGCGTTCGAAATGGAAGGACTTGAAAGACCTAACACCATATAAAATAGGTGTGAGTAAAGGGTATGCAACAAGCGAAGAGTTTGATCGGGCGAGTTTTTTGCAGAAGCGGGTAGCCTTAGACCCGTCCAAGAATCTAGAGGTTCTCCACAGGGGGCGAGTGGACTTGATTGTCATGGCAGAGGGTGTTCTTGAATACGAAATTGATCGAAATCAAAGCCTAAAGCAGGGCGACTTTAAGTACTTGAAGCCACCAGTAAAAGTAAATGACCTATTTCTGTTAGCACCCAAGGCGAAGCCACATAGCAAAAAAATATTAGAAGCCTTCGACGAGGCCTTAGCGGGTATGCGAAAATCAGGCGAGTATGCTGCAATTCTAAAGGAATTCAAGGTTCCGACTCAGTAGATTAACGCCCCACCGGTCGTCACTAAAACTATAGGGTTTGGTCCGATTTGGTAAGAATTCGGCCTTGCATTCATGGATACCTCAATAGATCTACCTCTCGTGGGTATCCTAAGGCTAGGGAATTGGCTTAGGTTTTGAGAATGATCCAAACCTGTCTCGAATTCGACTAAGTGGTGAAAACTTCTGTAGACAATCGAACGAATTAAGTTTTCTCCGAGCGCACCGACAATTGGGGCTGGAGGGAAAGATGTCTGTAAGATCTTGGTCTCTCAGCCGGAAAGTAGGTTTTTCACTACTTTGTCTGAGTGGGTTTTCAATTATAGGCGCAGTTCTTGGGGTTTGGTACTCGTTGGAGCTGTCGGATGCCTATGAAAGTACAATTATCGAAGTCGAGTTGGCGAGTTCTGAGCTGGCGATTATCGAGTCGAGTCTCCACGAAGTTCAAGCACTAGAGTTAGCAACAGACGGTGCGCGGTTGGAGCAGCGCCTAGGGGTTATCGAGAACCACTTTTCCAAGATAAACCATGCCATTGAAATTCTCAGCGAAGATCGGCAAAACGGAATCAATCAAGTCTACATCCAGTCATTCGCAAAAGCGTCTCAGGCCTACCGTGAGATTATCAGTAATCAAATTCAATATAAGGACCTTGAAGGCAGCCTAGACGAAGGGCTGATAGGTGCGCTTACGAAATCAGCAAGCAGCATGGCAAGGGCTATTGAAAAGAGCCAGTCTTGGCGCAAGAACCAGGCATTGGTTCATCTTTTGCGGATGAGAGAGCAAGAAAAGAATTTTCAAATATTTCGAGATGACAAGTGGTTCATACAAGCTGAATCTCTTGGTAAGCGATTCCAGAGCTTCTTGTCTCAGGACTACACATTTTCACGGGGAGAGCGTCGGCAGCTGAAGCGCCTCAGTCAAGGCTATTTAGAACAGTTGAATCGACTGAAAAAAAACCATGGTGATCTGCGTCGGGCGCACGAGGGGCTTGTCGAAAAGCGTCGTCAGCTCATCAACAACTTGAAGCAAATCAGAACTGACGTCCACGAGTTTGCGGAAAATAGAATTGTTCAAAATCAAGCTCTGAAGGTTCAGCTTGAGATTTTTTATGTATTCATCGTTGTTTTGATACTTGTGATTTCAATTCTATCCACTATTGCCGTGATGCGCATTGTCAAAGACCTTGGTGTTACCAGCCGGAAGCTTCGAAAGGCCAATCGAGCGAATCGTCAATCCAGTTCAGAGCTTGGAGATGCATCCCGAGTCTTGAGCAGTGCTGTGGTTGAGCAAGGGTCTGCCATACAAGAAACCGTGGCCACTCTGAACGAGATCACGGCAATGGTTCGGAGGTCACTGGATCATGCGGAGAAAGCCGCCCAGAATTCCAAAACGAGTCACGACATTTCCCATGAAGGGCGAGAGGTGGTCGCAGAAATGCGGCAGTCCATGTTAGAGATCAAGTCGTCTCTTGAACAATTGAGTGAACAGTCGAGCAAAAATAATGATCGAATGAGTCAGACTGTCAAGATCATTCATGAGATCCGCAGTAAAACTGGTGTGATAAATGACATCGTCTTTCAAACCAAGCTGCTATCATTCAATGCATCCGTTGAGGCGGCTCGCGCTGGAAAAGAAGGGCTTGGCTTCGCTGTGGTAGCTCAGGAAATTGGCAATCTGGCGACTTTAAGTGGCAAGGCAGCCAAGGATATCAGCAGCCTTCTCCAGCAAAGCCAGGAAGATGTTGATCAGATAGTGCAGGAATCTAGAGCGTCTCTTACGAAAGTGATGGCTGAAACCAGTGCCAAAGTTGATGCTGGTGCAGGAATATCAGATCGTTGTGAGTCCATTCTTGCCGAAGTTGTTGACCACGCAACCCATGTGAATCGATCCATGGAAGAGATCTTAGAGGCCTCGCGGGAGCAGGCTGAAGGGATTCAAAACATATCGCAGGCTATGGATGAGATTGATAGTGCTACTATGGAAAACTCAGAGATTGCCGATCGAACAGCCTCTGCTTCGTTGCAGCTCGATCGACAGGCGCAGTATATGAGCAGGGAACTTGGCAAGCTTGAGTGTGCGGTTCTCGGTGGAAAGCCTCAACCTGGAAAACAAGCGACAAAACCTCCTCCTAAGCCACCACACCATTCAAAACCTAAGAGTAAGATCAGAGAGCCTCGTGTGGGGTTGGAGAACGACTTTCGCCAAGCCTCCTAGCCCCTGTTTAACGTTTGTTAGTGATCCGATTCCGGAGAAACCAACTTTAAGTCATCGATCTTAGTAGCTTCAAGGCGTGATATTTTATACTCGGCGAGCCAGTCAAGGACGTTTTCTTCTGTAAGATCGGTGTAAACTAATGCGAAGAGTTCTTGGTTTTCCCCGATTTCCATGCCATCGAATGCTGGCTCCCAATATCCCTTCGGTTTGGCGGCCAGAAACAAGACGGAGCGATCGTTGTTGGGGCCATCTGCAATATTATCTGACGAGAGTTTGAACTTAGCGCCTTGCTCTGTCCGTAGTTTCCAGACCACTGCTGTGCCTTGAGAAATTCGATGGAGCCATAGGTTAAAATCGGTCCGGCAACCGAACAAGGTTCGAGCCTCCATAGATTTTACAACCTTTTCGTCCACATGCGAGTTCCGCTGGGTGGCGATGCACACGCGGATATTGTGGTCAAAATCCTTGGTCCGCTTTAGGGCCATGATATTGAGGTCATTGTTCGGCGTAGAAGCGATCACAGAGCGCCGCACATCAATACCTGCTCTCATAAGAACCGATTCCTCCAATGCATTGCCATAGATCACTCGAAAGCCCTCTTCAGATGCTTCGTAGAAACTAGCGCTATTAGAATCGACCAGCACAACATCTTCTTTGTTAAACGATAGAATTTTAGCTAGTACCCGCGAAACCTGGTTGGCTCCGATGATTACGTAGCCCCAATTGCTCTTACGCCTCACCTTGAGCAACGAGGCGATAGGCCCCGCACTTAGGCCTTGCATCACAACTGTAGAGGCAATGACCAAAAATACCAGCGCTCTCATCTCTGTGCCCCCGCCGATTTCGGCTCGACTTAAGTCAAAGGCAAATAGGGATGCAACAGCAGCGGCGACGATTCCTCGCGGTGCTAGCCAACACATAAACAGTCTTTCATTCCAGCTGAGGCGGCTCCCACGGGCGGACCAGAGAACGTTTATGGGGCGGACGATAAAGATCAAGCTCAGCACGACGCCGATTCCTGGCCAACCCAAGGCTATGACATCTACCATGCGAATATCCGCAGCTAGGAGAACGAATAGGAAGCCAATTAACATAATGGTAAGCTGTTCTTTGAAATGCAACAGCCGGTGGGTGGCTGGTAGTTTCATATTACCAACAATGATTCCGGCTACGGTCACTGCCATGATCCCACTTTCGTGAAGCACCTGATTACATACCTCGAAGAGTAGAATCACAAGAGCCAGCGTATACATGTTTTCTAGATCTCGGGGGATGAGCTTGTTCAGTTTTAAGGAGTAGCCAATGAGAAAGCCACCTGCCACTCCCGCTAAAAAGCCAAAGGCCAAGGTAGAGATCAGAAATAACATGGTATCCCAGAAGGCATCGGTCGCTTGACTGCCGATGACGAAATCTAATGCCGCCACAGCAATGATCGCTCCAACGGGGTCGATAAGCACACCCTCTGCCTCTAAAATGGTATGGAGGCGGCGATTTGCTTTGATACGCCTCAGCAGTGGAGTGACGACAGTGGGGCCTGTTACGATGACAAGTGTTCCGAAGAGAAGGCAAATCTGCCACTCCCAGCCCATGATATAATAGCAAGTCAGAGATGCTAGGACAGCAGTGATGATCGCTCCTGAGCCTATCAGCCTTTGGATGACAGTGGCCTGTCGCCTAAGTCGTCGTACTTCAAGTTGGAGTCCCCCTTCGAAAAGAATGACAGCCACTGCGAAACCAACGATGGTTGCTAAAAGATTGCCGAGTCGTGATGGGTCAATCAACCCAAGTCCATCGGGACCGATTGAGACCCCAAGGAATAGAAGTAGGATGATCGCAGGGATCTTTAAGTGCGAGGCCAGTGTCTGGCCAAAAATCCCAACAGCCATAGAAATGATTACAGTAAGAGTTCCGGTTTGCTTCATAGCTCACAATTCTCCAGGTAAAGGCTTCTCCGGCAGCATATCATGAGCCTTCAAACCTTGCCAGACTCAGTGAAGGATAAGATGCGTCTAGGCTTCTCTATTGGCAAGAAGGAGCACCATGTTGTTAGATTGAAGTCATTGGCTTGGGGGGTGAGGATAGGAGTCGATCTCCTATCCTAGTAGCCTATTTGGCGACAAAGTTCACAATCTTTCCTGGTACAAAGATCTCTTTCTTGATCTCCTTACCATCTAGAAACTTAGCGACAGCGGGTACAGCCTTAGCCATCGCAAGGACTTCATCCTGGGCCGCATCCTTGGCAACTTCAATGGTGCCTCGAAATTTACCGTTGACTTGCAGTGAAACGGTGACCAAGTTCTCTACACACAAGGCAGGATCGTATTGTGGCCACGGCTCGTAGCTGATGCTCTCGTCGTGTCCGTAGAGAGACCATAGCTCCTCTGCAACATGTGGCGCATAAGGACTAATGAGGCGAATCATGGTTTCGGCGCTTTCCCGACGAATTCCCGCATCCTCTTTATAGGCTAGGTTGCTTAGCTCCATCATGGCAGAAATCGCGGTATTAAAAGCCATCGCTTCGGTGTCTTCACTCACCTTTTTGATGGTTTTGTGAAGTGCTTTTGTGAAGGCTTCCGACTCGCTACCCTGGGTTTGCTTGGCGTGACCATCGTCATCAACTAGCAATCGCCAAAGGCGTTTGATAAAGCGTGAAGTGCCGTTGATCCCATCAGTTTTCCAAGGTTTCGTTGCTTCTAAAGGACCCATGAACATTTCATAGAGTCTGAACGCATCGGCTCCCCACTGTTCAATCACATCATCGGGGTTTACGACATTGCCTCGGCTCTTGGACATCTTTTCGCCATTTTCGCCAAGGATCATGCCCTGATTGACTAGCTTCTGGAAGGGCTCTTTAGTGGAGACAAGACCAAGGTCATACAAGACCTTATGCCAGAATCGGGCATAGAGTAGGTGAAGTACAGCATGCTCGACGCCACCCACATAAAGATCTACTGGCATCCAGTAGTTTTCTTTTTCCTTACCCCAAGGCGCTTCATCGTTGTTAGGATCGATGTATCGTAGGTAGTACCAGCACGATCCTGCCCACTGAGGCATCGTATTGGTTTCGCGAGTGTAGGTTTTGCCATCTTTTTCGTAAGTGAGCCATTCTTTGGCATTGGCCAATGGCGGCTCACCATCACCTGTTGGCTTGAATTCGCTCATATCAGGAAGAACAATGGGTAGTTCAGATTCTTCAACAGCCACCTCTTTGCCATCTTTGTCGAGGGCAATTGGCATCGGCTCTCCCCAGTAACGTTGCCGGGAGAACAGCCAGTCACGAAGCTTGTAAGTTACAGTTTTCTTACCGAGAGACTTATCTTCAAGCCACTGGCTCATGGCGGCAATACCATCGTCTTTTGACTTGCCATTTAAGAAATCTGAGTTGACGATGGTGCCGTCGCCAACATGAGCTTCGTCTTCGATATTTTCAGGTCCACCTTCAAGAACTCGCTTGATGGCGATGTTGTACTTTTTTGCGAACTCATGATCACGCTCATCGTGGCCAGGAACAGCCATGATCGCTCCGTGGCCATAGCTTGCGATGACATAGTCAGCAATGTAGATCGGTAGCTCTTCGCCATTAGCGGGATTGATTGCATAGGCCCCAGTGAAAACTCCTGTCTTCTCAGTCGAAGTCATGCGATCTCGTTCAGAACGATTTTGAGCCTGCGTGACATAATCTTCCACCACCGAGCGTTGTTCTGCGCTACTAATCTTTTTCACTAGGCTATGCTCCGGAGCAAGCACACAGAAGGTAGCTCCGAACAGCGTATCCGGCCGGGTAGTAAAAACAGTGAAATCTGAGTCACAGCCTTTTACGGCAAACTTTACTTCTGCGCCGACGCTTTTACCTATCCAATTACGTTGCATGTCTTTGATGGACTCGGGCCAATCCAACAGGTCAAGGTCTTCAAGGAGCTTCTCTGCGTAAGCTGTGATTTTGAGTACCCACTGGCGCATCGGCTTTTTGATAACAGGGAAGTCTCCGACTTCAGACTTGCCGTCGATGACCTCTTCGTTGGCAAGCACTGTACCCAGCGCCGGGCACCAGTTCACTGGCTCCCAAGACTGGTAGGCAAGCCCTTGTTCGTAGAGCTTCAAAAAGATCCATTGGGTCCACTTATAATACTTTTCATCGGTGGTGTTGATCTCGCGATCCCAATCGTAGGACAGGCCTATCGATTGAATCTGACGACGAAAGTTATCCACATTGGTTTTGGTCGTGTCCTTGGGATGAGTTCCGGTTTTTACTGCGTGCTGTTCGGCAGGTAGTCCGAAGGCGTCCCAGCCCATTGGGTGGAGAACATTGAACCCTTTCATTCGCTTGTATCGGGCGACGATATCTGTAGCTGTGTAGCCTTCCGGGTGACCAACGTGCAAGCCAGAACCAGAGGGGTAGGGAAACATATCCAGAACGTAGTACTTTGGTTTGCTTCTATCATCCGAGGTCTTGAATGTCTTGTTTTCAAGCCAAAATTTTTGCCACCGTGATTCGATCGCTTTATGATCGTACTCAGAATTCTTCACAGACATGCCTAATTAACGCCTCCGTCAGGGTTCAGTATCAACTTGACTAAAGTCAATATCATAGAAAGTCCGAAGGTAGGAAGCTTCTCTATGGAATTAATTCGGAAATATCAGCAATTCACCAACTTCTTGTGCAGGAATATACGTAAAAGTGGCGGTTAAGCCAAGAAAGTGGCTACGGATGAGGGCGTGATGGGTGATTGGTAAGGAAGGGCAATATGAAAGTCTTGGCCATGCCTCCATAGCCGCCTCATATGCTGGTACAAAAGGGCTCCCTGATCGTAGCTCGTCACTGACAGAGGCTGCGCCAAGGGAGCTTTTGGGGAGTTTGGAATCGCTGGCTTTTTAGCAGGATAGTGAATTTCAAATTGGCCTTGTCCGACTCTTAAATCTGCCCAACCACCAGTCTTCCTTTCAAATATCCAATGGCTGTGATTGAGTTGCCGATAGATGAGGGTTTGTCGGCAGCGATGTAAGGTTTGCAGGAGCCATTGCCAAAGCTGTTCGCTATATTCGTCTGCAGTCGGGGCTTGCTGCTTTTGGTCTGGAATCTTCGGTTCAATTTCGATCTCGTCAGCTTTCGTCTTTTGCTTCTTGTCTTCCAGTTCTCGTTGGTGATCGATGCGATACTTGCGCCATGCAGCAAGCATTTCTTTATGACGACCAGTTGTGGTCAAAGCCGATAGTTTGCCATGGAGTAGCCGTAGGGTCTCGTGAATGAAGGCATCTTGATCATCAGTGCCTGCTACGGGCCAGGGCAAGGTGAAATCATTTTGGATGGTATTGGTGCAATGTCCCATAAAGTGCCAGAGAGTCACAAACCTTGTTTTTTGTTCGAGCCCTGTGAAATAGCCCACAGTGATAGCCGATGTTTTTGTTAGGCCGAGTTCTTGGCTGGTCAATGGGGTAATCGTCCGTTGCTCTGTTTTTAGCTGTCTATTGTAAGGGGGCTCGTAGGTTTTTATGGTTCGGTTTTCAAGGAGCAGAGCTTCAAACTCGCTCCTTGCTTCCAACCAATCAAGGCCTTGAACCTGACTCAACATCTCGTTCAAACGGCTGCCCTTGCTGGTTCGTCCGCGAAAGTAGGAGTTGACCCGATTCTTGAGGTTTTTGGCTTTCCCCACATATAAGACCCGCCGTGATCGGTCGTAGAATCGATAGATTCCTGGGGTGCTTGGGACTCCGAGTCGAATTTCTGGAGATATGATCTGACCGAATTTCTTGATCGCGGGCTGAACTCGCTGGATAGATTTCTTTGCCATAAGTTTTTGGAAGTCGTGAGGGCTTATTCCAAGGCTGGCCATGCGTCGAAGTAGCTCTTGCCACACGATTACAGTGCCGTTGAGGTGGTCATTAGAGCGTTTTTTTTCTTCCATGGAGTGGCCGAGGAATCCTGCCACAGCGCGGAGGCTATAAGACGGCAGGTTCTGAATCAGCAGCTTTGAAAAACGGTGGCTGCATAGAATGTTTAGCTGCGACCAATCGAGATCGGGTAGCAGGCCCTGGAGAAAGCGGCGCTCAAACTGAGCGTAGTGAATCACAATAGTCAGCCTGGGGTTTTCTTTGAGCTTGCGACCAATTGTGTTTGCTAAGTCATCCTCAGAAATTGCCGTTTCGTGGTTCCAGGCATCCACTTCGATACCTGTAAGCTTTCGAATTTGTCCCGTGATTTGCGGCGGCTGGTCGCCGATAAGAGCGCATTGCTGTGTTCCAGAAACAACGGCACCTTTTTCATCTCCTACAGCCCAGGCTGCCTCAAGTATCCTGCCATGCTTCGGGCTGGCATGGGTCGTTTGGCAATCGAAGTAAAGATATGGTTGGCAGGTCATGGAGTCTGCGCTCCGAGAGAGTCATCGATAGTAAGATCCTACAGAAAACTTAGTGACTTGGCAAAAGCTCTCACGCTGAGTATGTCGTATGGACTGGTGGCCACAATAGGAGGCGCTGTCCCTGAGCGGTTAATCGTCTATAAAAACGGGGAAAGCTGGTTCGACCGGTGCGTCTGTGCACCGTAAAGCTCTTTAACTGACGTGCCTCTCCGAAAGAGAGGTTCGTTGCTTCCGTCGGAAACCAGTCTCTCGAAAGCACCGATGACGACTAGGTTTACATATATAGAATTGTGTGTGGACGCACGTAACCAAGCCACTCGTGCTTTATTCGATTAGGCTCGAATTTAACATTGGGGAAACAATTGACTCTTGCTAAGATGGGGCTTCCAGTGGGGAGTGCGGAAGTTGAAGACGATGCGGAAAGGAGCTTGCGGTTGAAACGTTGGCTGGAACAGCTCAAGAATCCTGGTGAAGATATCGATTTGCTGCAATGGTTTACTCGCCTACGGTGGTTGGTGAGTATATTGCAGTTTATCAGTCTTATTCCTGCACTGCTTCTCGGCTTTGTCGATCAGAGCAATATTCTCTGGTACATTTTCGTGATGGGCTTGGTTCCTCTATACAATGTGATCTTTAATTACATTTATAGGAAAGATTCACCTTGGGACTTCCATCCAAGGCAGCTGGTACTTGTCGGCCTATATTTCGATCTGATCCAATTATCAACTCTACTCGCCATGACAGGCGGTTGGAATAATCCATTTAGCTCTCTGATCTTTATTTACGCGACGCTCGCGTCGATGGCCTTGCGATCACAGCACTCGATGATCTATGGATCGGTGTTAATCGTCGACATTGTTCTGCTACAAAAAGTGTTTCGAAGGGACATTCCCAACGCCGTTCCCTGGACCCAGCCATTCGTTGACATGGTGGTCGAATCTGTGGTCGGAGTGAGCTTAATGATGATTTGTGGATCGTTGATTACGAAGCTTTTTCAGCAGGGCGAGCAGGTGGAGCATCTAAAGCGAGCCCGGTTGCGCATGGATCGATTGCGTGCGATTGGAGCCATATCGTCTGGCGTTTGCCATCAGCTTGCGACTCCGCTCAATAACATTGGCATCAGATTCGACCGAATTAAGCGGGATTATGAAGGCACCGATGATGACCTCATCGACAATATCGAATCGATTCAGGTTTCTCTGAAGAAAGCACAGTCAGCGTTGAAAAAGCTGGCGGATATCCAGGTAGATCCTGAGAAAACAGTTTTGGAAACGGTTGATTTCGGTAAGTTGATCGATGAAACCGCTGACTCTTGGCTTAGAAGCGAGAACAATGGTCGGATTCGGATACGGTCTCATGATTTTCCGACCTACATGGTGGCACTGCCTGTTGGTGCTGTCACCCAGGTGGTACTAGATCTATTGGATAACGCCGCCGAAGCCATGGATGATAAGTGCGGTTGTGTACGCCTGTCGTTGAGCCACGATGATAAGTACATCACATTTTCAATCGACGACGAAGGCCCTGGGTTTCCTCCAGAAGTTTTGGAATATTTTGGCGAACCTTTTAACTCTCAAAAAGTTGGCGGAAGTGGGCTTGGAATCTATCATGCCCAGCTTATTAGCCAATTGCTTGGTGGGCGCTTGGACGTCGAAAATTTAGATAAAGGTGCAAGGATTTCATTTAGAATATCGAGGAAGAATTATGGAAGATAATGCAAGACCAAAATTGTTGGTTCTAGAGGACGATGAGGATTTTCGCGAGAGCCTTATCCTTGAACTCGGAGCGCGAGGCTTTGAGGCTTATGGGTCTGATAATTGGAAAAACCTCGACAAAGATAGGCTGGAATCCACTCAGTATGGCTTAGTTGATCTGAGACTTAATCAGGACTCTGGTCTTGAATGTTTGAAACGGCTCAAAGAAGGTCGCCCCGACATGCGGGTTGTTCTCTTTACTGGCTATGGAACCATTTCCACAGCGGTAGAAGCAATGAAATTTGGTGCTGCGAACTACCTAACGAAGCCAGTTTCTATGGACCAGGTGGTAGACGCGCTTTTGGATGTTGTGGAAGAGGACGATCCCGTTAAGAACGAGACAGAGTCTGGTGAGCGCATTAGCCTTGCTAGGCGTGAGAGCGAATACATCGAGTATGTTCTTGCTAAATGCAATGGCAACATTACCCACGCCGCTGACTGGTTGGGAATTCGTCGCCAAAGCTTGCAGCGAAAGCTTAAAAAGTTCCCACCGAATCGCTAAGTTCAGTTAAGAGCTTTTTTGATGGTGGTCATTGCTCGCGTGCAGTGGAATAGTCATTTGAAAGTGGATGGGAAGTCGATCTTCGGCCGTATTCTCATCCACTTTAACGGCAATAGAGCCTCCCAGAGACTCTAGTTCGTGTCGCACGATGTCCATGCCCATGCCACGGCCCGAAACATCAGTAGCAGTATCACTGGTGCTAAAACCAGGTTCAAAAATTAAGTCTGCTACTTCCTGAAGACTTCTCTGATCTAATGCTAGACGGCGCTCT
Organism: Pseudobacteriovorax antillogorgiicola; assembly: GCF_900177345.1. NCBI lineage: Bacteria > Pseudomonadati > Bdellovibrionota > Oligoflexia > Oligoflexales > Pseudobacteriovoracaceae > Pseudobacteriovorax > Pseudobacteriovorax antillogorgiicola. The sequence goes on along the minus strand of NZ_FWZT01000003.1, from coordinate 24,256 downwards.
TCGGCTTTGGCCCTAATTTGCCGAAGAGAAATTCCTTGTCCATCATCCCGGTAGTGAATTCGCAAAAAATGATCATAGGGCTCGAATGTGATCGATACCACGATTTGCTGATCGTCGTCGGATTTACTGAGCCCATGATCGATAGAGTTACGAATCAGGTGAGTCAGGCAATCTCTGACTTTAAAGTAGCGATGGGCCTCAAGGAAAATAGGAAAGGGTGCCTGCCAATGCACGGTAACTCGATCGGATGCACGGTGGGCGTCGATCAAACGTTTGCAGTACGGCGCGAGAATTGCTGTATAGATCTTTTGGCCATGAATGACTTCATCGAGCATCTGGTAGTCAATATCCTGCCAATGATTGAGTTCGAGCAAAAGAGTCACAGATTGTAGCTTAAGATCATCATAGCCTTCTAATCCACTATCTCGCTTTAAAACTTCATTGTGAATACGGCTATACTCCTCCAGGCAGTGTGAAACGTCTCTCATGGCAGGGAGAATATCCTCCCGCGTGGTGGTTTGGCCATCGATAATTCGCTTGAACGGAATCTCCGCTTCGTGAACCACTTGGGATAAGATGCGAAGGCCGATAGTTGCGGCGTTACCTTTAATTGTATGAAGCTGACGAAAGATGGTTTTAGCATCCTGTAACGAGGGTGTGCTACTCTCTGAAATGACTTGCAATGCATGATGCAAAGTATGAATAGCTTGGTCAATAAAGGTTATGAATGAACGGCTTTCTGTTTCAATCATCTCTTCGATGTATTGAATAACCTTTTGCTTCTCGACGCTTTCACGTTGTAGCTGTCTTAACTCGGTAACGTCGTGCACGGTCACCAGAATAGCAGCAACGCAGTCGCTATCATCTTCGATCATATTCCACTCGATTTCGATAATTTTGCTTGAGCTGTCACCCCGTTGGTAAATGATCTCTTTGGGTAATATGTGGGCATTGGCGACAAAGTTTAATGTATTTTCATTGAGAGAGGCGTTTAGCAATGAACGGACGGCCAATTTTGCTTCAGGTCTAAGATTTGAGTGGTCAAGAAGCAGGCTATCTATGGTTTCTCCTGCAATCAAGTCTGTCTCTAGAATCAGGCATAGCTTGTGCGAGTGCTCGTCGAGAGCCTTGTAACGACGTCCTATCACGAAAACGCCTTGGTTGATGTGATCCAAAAGAACTTTCATACTACGATTTGTTTTTGCTAGTTCCATCAGGGTCTCATTAAGCCAGTGAGTCCTTTCATCGACCATAGTTTGAAGGTTTTCTGTGTAGTCCTTGACTTCAATTCTCATTTTCTCAAAGGATGCAGCGAGCGAACCTAACTCGTCTTGTGTTTCAGGAACAATGCTATCACGGTAGTTCCCTTCTGAGATTCGCTGTGCAGCTTGTTGCAAATTTAGAATCGGCTCTATAAATCGACGAGACATCAAAAAGCTAATGAAGATTGCAACGGTCACAGCGCCACCTAAGACCACAAGGGTCAGGATGATGGAGTTGCGGATTGATTCTTGAGTTGCATCAACAGACGAACGTTTTATGTTGGCAATCCTGTTTTGTAGATCCTGTAATTTATTTTGTGCCAGCTGTTTTTCCGTTTGAACAGCAGTTTGCAGTCCTGCTAAGGAGTAGTGATACCTTAGGAAACCAATGGGCTCACCATCCTCCATAAGTTCACGAAGATCATCTTTTTCTCCCTCAAAAACTGGAATCGAGATCTCATAAACTGGAATTGGCGGACCGCTTTGCTCCAGTTTAAGGGTTCGACGATGCATCGACAGTCCCTGACTTGCCATAATTTGCGGTGCGGTGTGGTCAGGAACCCGCAGAAACTCGCGCCCTTGCTCGTCGTAGGAAATCCAGGCCTTAGAGTCCTGATCATAGAGGGTTTGGTAGCTAATCGGTTGTGTGAGGTTCGCTTGTTTAAGAAACCAAGCCTTTGCCCGCCCATCCTCTACTGAGAAAAACAGTGCCGATACGATATCTGCGTCGATCGCTACAATTTCGTCAAGATAGGTATTGATGGAGGAGTGGGAGTTTTCTAAAAAAGGGACCTTCAGGACGAGAGCGTCGCGAATGATGGTGTTCTTGGCCTTCCTTAGGGCTTGCTCTTCAAAAATAGCCTTTATCTTCGCACGAGTTTCTTCCGACCCGGCGAGCAATTGATTTTCCATAAGTTGAAATTGTTTGCTTGATTCATCGCTAAATTGTTCTACCAGCTGACTTATGGAAAAATATAGGCCCACAGAAATAAAAAGGGTCGAGAGCAACACCACCGAAAGTGCAAAACCGATAGTCTTCGCTCGGATCGAGTTCGAAAGGCTCATCATTCGACCACCTCGATCGAGCCTTCCTGTTCCACCGAGAATTCGAAGTCGATGGCCTGAGCCTTACGCTTATTGATGGTAAATTGAGGGGAGAGCAGATACTCAACACCAAGTTCCTTGGGGTGGTGACCTTCATCTAGTATGAGAAGTACCTGGTCGGCAATCTGGGCACCGAGATCTTTGAGGTCTGGGGTTGCTGCGAAGGTACAGAAGTCGAGATCTGGCTTTGCGAGGTACTTCAAGCCGCAAACAAAGGGAATGTCCAGTTCCTGAGCTTTAGGAAGCCAAAGGTCGCGAAAGTTATTGCGATTCATTAGGCGGTTGTCGGACATCACCCATATTGCATCGAATTGTTTTTTGCCGTGACGGGTACGAAGGGTTTTCTTGAGGGCGCGGTTCAGTGACTCGCTATTTCCCATATATTGATCAACTGCGAATCCAGATAGAATGATCTGCTCCCGCTTCAGTTGGTGTCGTGCATCGGCAATAAAGGCTGCAAATTCATCCTTGCGATAAACGGTGAGCACTCGCCGGATAGGCTTCTTACTGATGGATCGCAAGGCTACAATCGATGTGTAAATAGGCACCTCAAAGGCGACCCCTGAAATGAAATTTGAAGCTTGCAGGACATGTTTGAGATTTAATCCCATAGTCGCCACCGCAAAAATGGGATTCGCTGCCTTTCTGTTATAACGCTGGGCGAAGTCAATTGAGGTGTTATCCAGCAGAATCAGTAGCTGTGGCTTTCGTTGGTTGATTTCCGCTTTGAATCGATCGTAGTCCGGTTTTGGTTTAAGAATAAAATCATGGAGTTGATACGAACCTAGCTCGACTTCTAATATCTTGTAGAAGTCTTCGAATAATTGTTGTTGTTGACGAACAACAAGTATTGTCGGCTTCGTATCGCTGTAGAGAGCTTGAGGCGCGAGTATTACTATGCCTGCAGTCAGCAATAAGCAAGTAGTAATGAGTCGCTGGAGTGTTCTCATCGTGATGTCCCTCCTTCGGATGTGATCCGCTTCAGATCATCCACCCCTAAGGCTTGAAGGGTTGCTTTTTTAAGGTTTGCAAGAGTGGTATTGAGAGGGCTTTTATGGCCCTTCTTAACAAAGATCTTTGGCAGAGCCACAGGCTCCGATTGATCGATTAAGATCGGCGTGGCCTTTGAATCTTTGCGGATGGTTTCTAAAACCTGGGGATCGATCATGATGACTTCCACATTACCTAAGGCTAACATGGGGTATAAATCCTTGAGCTTGCCGCTGAGCTTAATTCGCTTGAATTGGTATTTCGGGAAAATAGATTTCGCGAATTGATTCATGTTGCGTCGGCCCAACTCATCGAAAGCTCCAAGGATTGGCGGAGAGCTCTTGATATCCCGCCAACGCTCTTCCAAGGTGATAATTTGATATCGAAACGTAGCAGCTCCCTGCCTAGTCAATTGAAACAAGGCCTCATATTGGTCCGATCTAACGGGATATCGAGAGGGTAAGATGGTGAAATCAAACTTCTCGAACTTTGCCGCTCGATCGAAGTCTCGCTGGCGAGAGAAGACTAGTATGCGATGGTCTTTGAGTAGGGGGTCTTGCCTTAAGTTGCGCTTCAGTTGCCGAGCTTGGGTCATGCTTGATGTAAAGACGCCTAAAGTCTCACCAAAGCTTGGAAGGCTGGCAATCAAATTCAATAGGAGAATGGTGTAAATTTTGAGTTTCACCAAACAAAAATCCTTAAGTTTAAGGCTACTTATTGAGTTTCGGAAACGAACGGAGGGGAGACTAGGAAAATAAAGCCTCCCGAGAGGGAGGCAGCAAGGTGCGGCTGATCCGCTATTGGGACGTCTTTAAGCGACTTTGAAAATATCTTTGATAACGGTCTGCCGATAGTTGAATATCTCCTTAATATCCTTGGCAATAATGGGCAGTGCGACCATGCCGAATGGCAGCAGTGGCAGTTGATAGTTGACCCGATCTGTCATGAGAGTGCCTTGGCCGCAAGACTCGAACGTGTGGGTGTGGTGCCAAATTCTGTAGGGTCCCTTCAGCTGTGTGTCCACAAAGCTCTTATTCGGGTCGTAAGACTCGATCAGAGTTTTCCAGCGAATGGGTATTCCTCTCAGCCGTAACTTATATTCGATCAAACTTTCAGCCTGAATTTCTTTGGTGTTGATGTTAGTGATATGGAACTTTAGCATTTTTGGCGTGATTTTTTCTAGGTTGTACGGGTCGCTAAAAAATGGCCAGACCACCTCTGTGTCCTTCGGAAGGTATTGAAACGCTTCAAATCGAAAGCAGGGTTCTAGTACGCCTGTTCTCGGATTCTTACTGAGGTTTAGACAATTTTTTAAAGCTGCGTCGAGGTTAGCGTCGGTGTATCGGAGCTTAAATTTGCTTTTAGTCAAAGCAGTCGATTCGATTCTCTGGCCCTTGACCAAAACATCGGCCGGAGGGCCTGCCACAGCTTTCAGAATAAAGCTCGGCACGGGAATCTTGATCATGGGGCCTCTAAAGTAAGATCCCATCTGCTCGTTTAGTTCACGGCTGGTGGTGGCGCCAGCTACCCCGTTGATCTCTCCTTCGATTCGTCCATGACACGCTTCTAAAAAGAGATTTGTTAGATCATCGATGTGAATCCAGCTCTGATACTGATCTCCTGAGCCGAACTGTGGCAAGGTGTGCCAGAGCCCAGATCGGATGGTCGCTTGAAACATCGGTGACATTGCGCTTAGCACGAGACCGATGCGAACGATGCTTTGGTGTTCACACTGATTGACCTGTTTGTGAGCAGCTTCCCATGCCTGGCAAAGCCTCGCGAGATTGTGGTCTCCTGCGGGCATGCCTTCCCTCTGTGTGCTTGATGTGAACGGGTAATAGCCAATCGCCGATGCGCCGACATACGACTTTAGATTGCTTCCAGCGTCCTTCAAAGCCTTAGCAATCTGTTGAGTCGCAAGCACGCGGGAATCCCAAATAGCCTTCTCCTTGGCTTTCGTGTAAATTCCCCCAAGGATGGGCTCGCCCATGAGATTTATGACCGAGTCTAACTCTTCGAAGGCTTCTCTCGGTGGCCTGTCTTGTGGGTTTTTCCATTGAAATGCTCGAACCGGTAGCCCGTGAAAGCTAGGGTCCTTGCGCCGCGATAGGATTCGTACTTCATGCCCTTCTTGGCATAGCTTACGGCATAGCATGCTGCCGATAAGCCCTGTTGCCCCCGTCACCAGTATTTTCATGTCCAAGATTTCCCTGTGGTTCAAGTTCAGTTCCCTTTCGTCAAAAACTAGCAATCCCCTTGAGCCAGTACTATGCCGTAAAATGTAGCGCCCTGATTCTCTTATGAAAATACGAGATAAGAGCCCTGATCGTCAGAGGTGTGGCGCTCCTTCGCGGGGTGATTTCGGACACGGCAAAAAGGCGAAACTAGCCAAGAAGTGGATTTCTTGCGGGAAAGAATTTGACTGAGGGTTAACTGGGCTGGGCCGGTAAAAAGGGCGGTATCAAGAAAAAAAACATCGAAAAGTAGTGGCAATTATGCAAGCTTATATTGAAAATTGTTGGGAAACCAACATATTATCACTCAAGGTCTTCTTGGTGCCTCACGGGAACTATTTAGTGTCGGAGTTGTATTGGCGGTCATGGGATCAAAACTAAAATTTCTACAGTGGGCAGCGTGGAGGCAATTGATCGCGTCGCGATCAAAGCAAGGCCTCTCCTTTATGACTGTTTTTTCAATCCTCGGCGTGACCTTAGGTGTGGCGGCATTGATTATCGTTTTATCGGTGATGGGAGGGTTCGAACAGGATTTAAAAGGTAAGATGCTCCGCGGGCAGCCTCATCTCGAAATCCTCGCTGAAAATCCAATCCTTGGTTTTAGCCTGAACGATGTGCCCCTCGATCAACTGAAAACAGCTATTCGTGATGGCCATGGTTTTTCTCCTTTTACCCAAGGGGATGTTGTCATCAAACAAGGCAAGCACTTAGCTGCGGTCAATCTGGTTGGAGTCGATACAAAATTTGACAATTCCATGTGGGCCTTTCACGAAACTGTTGTTGATGGTGACCTTGAAAGTATCAACGAGAATCACAGGCCTTTGCTCAGCCTAGAAGAAAATCGGTCGAGCTTCCCCGGCATTATGCTTGGTGAAGGGGTTGCTGGTCAGCTCGGGGCCGATTTAGGTGATGAGGTTACGATATTATCTCCCCAGGCAGCATCAGGTGCTGTGCTTTTTTCAGGTGGAACGATTACTAGAACCTACGTTGTGACCGCTATTTTTCGCAGTCGCATCTTCACCTACGATTCAAAGTGGGCGGTGGTTCGCCTAGAGGAGGGTCGCAAGTTTATGCCTGATTATGACCCTTACTTGGACATTGAAAACTTTGTGACTGGCATTGCTGTGAATGCGGATGACCCCTACGATGTTGATGGTATTGTGAGTCGACTCAAGGCACAGTTTGGGCAGTTAAATTTCAGAACTTGGAAGGATGCAAATAGTGCCCTTCTTTTCGCACTCCAGCTCGAAAAGTACACGATGGGTGCCATCCTTATGCTGATCGTTTTGGTCGCTGTGTTTTCTATTTCTGGAACTATGATGATGACGGTCTTTCACAAGAAAACCCAAGTCTGTTTGATGCGTTCCTTGGGGATGACGCAGAAGGATATTGCTCGTCTGTATATGTTCCAAGGGGGAACTATCGGCTTTTTGGGCATACTACTTGGTCTTGCTCTGGGGCTTGGGGTCTGTTTTATTCTTCATGAGTCTCGCTACATTGATATGCCTGCCAATCTAAATTCGATTCGCGGCCTACCAGTTAAGTTTTTGCCATTCGAGTATGCTGTGATTTGTATTATGGCATTTATGCTGACAGTGCTAGGAGCTTTGTATCCTGCGCTTACAGCGTCTAGACAAAATCCGTCTTCGGGGTTGAGGTATTCGTGAGTTCTAATCATCCAATTATTCAACTTAACAACATCCATAAGACCTACGAATTGACTAAGCAGAAGGTTCAAGCTCTGCGAGACGTCAGTTTGAAGATAAAAAAAGGGCAGGTTGTTTCTGTTACCGGTCGCTCTGGGTCGGGAAAAAGTACTCTGCTCCACGTCACAGGAACGTTGGATCGACCCACAGCAGGTCAAGTGATTCTCGATGGTAAGGACGTTTCGACGGTGAGCGACCAGGTGGCATCCTACTATCGCAATCGGACAGTGGGTTTTGTCTTCCAGATGAACAACCTTTTACCGGAGTTTTCTGCATTGGAAAATGTTATGATGCCGGGACTTGTGGCAGGGGGCGTCAAGCAGGCTGTTGCTAAACGAGCAAGGTTTCTGCTTGAGTCGGTTGAACTCGGTCAACGGATCGATCATAGGCCTGCCGAATTGTCGGGTGGTGAGCAGCAAAGGGTTGCGATTGCTCGCGCTCTTCTCATGGAGCCACCTGTATTATTAGCTGACGAGCCTACGGGCAACTTAGATAAGAAGAGCGCTGAAACTGTGGAAGGACTGTTGTTGGAATTATGTCGAAAAAATGGTGTGACAATGTTGTTAGTGACCCACGATATGGAGCTTGCCAAAAGGTTGCCCGACCACGTCATAATGGAGGATGGGGCAATCAAGGAACTTGGAGGGTCTTGGTGAAACGTCTTATAATTGGTTTACTTCTCCTCCTCGTCCCTATGTCGGCGACAGCAGCCGAAATCATCAAGAAGATGACAGTTAGAGGTAATGCAAAGGTGGAATCGGAAGCGATTCTTACAATCCTGCAAACCCAAGTCGGGAAGGGCTTATCCTCGGCAGTGGTTCGTGATGATATCCTTTCTCTTTATGATCTAGGTTATTTCTCGGACGTTCGATTCTACAAAGATAAGGTTTCCGGTGGTGTTGAAGTTATCATTGAGGTTAAGGAAAAACCGTCCGTAGTTGAGATTGTCTACATCGGGATGGATGAACTGGGTGAAGACGACTTCAAGGAAAAGATGGAGACAGAGCTGTTTACCATCGTTGACGAAGGCGCCATAACCAACGATGTGCGGATGATCGAAAAAGCCTATCTAGAGAAGGGGTTTTACCTAGCAAAGGCTAGTTTCAAACTGGTGCCAGTGCCAGACAACCCCCAGCAGGTGAAGCTTGAAATCATAGTCGACGAAGGTGGTAAAGTCCTGGTCGGCGATGTGCACATCTTGGGCAACGAATACTTCTCCGATAGTGAGCTTATCAATCAGTTCTTTTCCCAGCCCTATACCCGCAGTTCAACGTTCTCGGCACCGGGTTCTGTATACAATGACGATTTTCTTAAGCGTGATACTGAGTTCATGGCCTACCTATACAAAGATCAAGGCTTTGCTGAGGTTAAAGTCGCTAAGCCAGTCACGGTTATGGATTCCGATCGAGAGTTTGTGCGAATCACTTTCGAGGTAGAAGAGGGTATTCAATACAGTATCGGCTCGATTGATTTTGCAGGGGACTTGCTCTACGAAAAGGACGAGCTACGAGATTGGATGCAGTTGAAAGATGGTGATTTATTCCGCTTTAGCCTTTTCCGCAAAGATATCGAGATGCTCATCGATCGCTATGGTGATAAGGGGTATGCCTTTGCTGACGTGAATCCAAAACCACGATTCGATCGCGAGAAGAAGCTCGTTCACCTGGTCTACGACATTGATAAGGGTGAAAAAGTCTACTTTGGTGAGTTTACCTTCGTTGGAAACACAAAGACCCGCGATAACGTCATCCGACGAGAGCTTGAGGTTACAGATGGGGAGCTCTATAGCGGTACCAGACTCAACTTATCAAAGCGAAATATCGAACGTTTGGGTTTCTTCGAGGAAGTTCAAACGATTAAGAAGCGCGACCCTGAAAAAGCCAATGTGCTGAACTACAAGTTTAGAGTGAAGGAAAAGCCAACCGGTCAGTTGCAAGCTGCTTTGGGCTTTAGTCCGAGTTCCGATAGCGATGAAAACCGCTTCTTCGGTCAAGGGCGTTATAGTGAGGAAAACCAAAGTGGCTATGGTTGGAAAACCAGTTTTACGGGGCGATGGAACGGTGGGAATAACTACTCTCTTGAGCTTGGCTTCAGAAACCCCAGAGTTAACGATTCTTACTGGTCTTTTGGCGTCAATGGCTTTACCAGAAACGAGGTGCGACTTCTGACTTCTGACGGTGTTCAGGTGCAAGAGTCTCGCAATGGAGTGAGCGTTTCTGTTGGTCGAAGAATTATCGAACTGATTCGTGCCGCCATAGCTGTAAAATTCACCAAGATTACGCAGGACTCAGATGTCTTCATTCTTCGTAACTTCGATCAGGACGGTCAGTCTCACTCTGTTGTCCTGAGTCTTTCTCGTAATGATACCAACAACTATATCGATCCTTCCGAAGGTTCCAGTGTCCGTTTAAGTCAGGAAATTACCGGCGGCTTGCTCGGCGGCGATCGGAATTACTACGAGACTTTGTTCGACGGTGCCTATTATTTCCCCATCGATTTTACCGACACCTATCGGACTTACTTCAAGTTTCACAGCTTGTTTGGCTTTTTATGGCCAATGGGCGACGAACAGATACCTTTATTTGAGCGGTACGTTTTAGGTGGTCCTGAAAACCTTCGCGGTTACGATTATCGGTCGGTAGGTCAAAAGTTTACTATTATTCGCGCTCCAGGTGGATTCCCTAGTGAGGTGGCCTATGGTGGTAACAAGCAGGCGCTTTTCCAATTGGAGTACTTCTTCCCTGTGATCCAGCAGGCAAATATTAAGGGACTACTGTTCTACGATACGGGGCGGGTTTATTCCGAGGACGAGCCGGTGGAGTTTAAGGACTTCTCTAGTGATGTTGGATTTGGTTTCCGATGGATCACACCTGTAGCGCCATTCCGATTTGAGTGGGCTTACCCTATTGTCGATGGGGATCTTGGTGATTTAGAATTTATTTTCTACTTAGGATATTAATATTAGAAAGGTGTCTCGATGAAAGTTGCGAAGATTATGGAATCTGTTTGGGTTGGTCGTTTGGCTGTGTTGTTGACAATCGCCTTAGGGGCTACCAACGGAGTGTCTGTCGCGAATTCTCCTAAGAGCGCTCGCTATGCTGTTGTTGACATGCAAGCAGTGATTCTCAATGTAGAGGAAGGCAAGAAAGCGCGGGCTGACCTTGAAAAAGAGATCAAAGCCAAAGAGAAAGAACTTTTGGGTCGTAAGCAAGAGCTTGATAAAATGAACAAGGATTGGCAAGAGCAGTCGCCGCTCCTTAGTGAAGAGGCTCGAAAGAAGAAGCAAATGGAGTTTCAGCAAAAGTTTATGGCTCTTCGTAATGACGAGATGCAGTTCCAGCAGGAGATCAAGCGAAAGGAACAAATGGCAACACAAAAAATTGCCGTATCCGTCAGTCGGTTCGTTAATGATCTAGCTAAAAGCCGTGGCTATGAGATGGTCTTTGAGGCCAATAGCGCCGGTTTACTTTATTTGAAAGATCCGGTTGACTTAACCAAAGAGGTCGTAGAAAAATTCGGTAAAGCATCGAATAAAAGCAAGTCTGCTAAAAAGTAGATATCTATGACTGAAGGCTCCAAGGAGGGTTAAGTAAATGGCTGATATGACGGTCCAACCGGGATCGAGTGGTTCCAGGATTCATGAACCTATCGTTGGAGGAACCAAGAATGCGGAGTCGGCAATGAGTGTTCCTAACTCTATGGATGTAATTGAAATTCAACGACATCTGCCACACCGCTACCCGTTCCTATTGATCGATCGGGTTCACGACTACAAAGCTTACGACTTTATCAAAGGCTGTAAGGCAGTATCAGTATGTGAGCCTATATTGCAGGGTCATTTTCCTGGGAACCCTGTCATGCCAGGGGTTCTCATGATCGAAGCGTTGGCGCAGGCATCAGCCATTCTTGGGAAGGTAAGCAAAGGCGAAGCCTGCGATACCTGTTTACTCACGGAAGTCACCGAAAGTCGCTTCCGCCGCATGGTCGTTCCAGGTGATGTCTTAGAGCTTGATGTGAAGTTGTTAAAGTCCCGCAAGGACTTCTTCTGGTTCTCCGGTGAAGCATCTGTGAATGGAGAAATGGCTGCGATCGCTAAGTTTACAGCTAAATTGGCTTAGTTGGCGTCTGTCTTGAAATAGAGTCGGGGTGGTGTGACACCGCTGAGACGGAAAGGGCGAGTTGGTTTTAGAAGCAAAAGTGGAGTTTTAGCCGATTCCAGCTGCTGAAGAGTAGATCAGTACTGATGTACTAAAGAGGCATATGATCATGTTTCCGTAACCAATTCGTCATTGCAAAGCAAGAAAAGGCTCCTTATATTCGGAGTCTTTTCTTTTTAGAGAAAAAAGAGCACTTAAAGAAGGGTATCAGGATGTTCGATTATTCAAGCTTTGAACCTCAGACCAGCCGAGTCGGAGATACACAGATCCACCCAAGCGCCATTGTAGCAAAGGAAGCTCAGTTGGATCGGGGTGTTGTGATAGGGCCGAATGCCATTGTTGGCCCGCGGGTCTCCCTGGGGAAAAACGTTCAGATTGGAGCGGGAGCTATCATCTCTGGTACGACCACCGTTGGCGAGGCAAGTCGAATCTTCCCATTTGCCACAGTAGGATCAGATCCTCAGGACCTCAAGTACGAGGGTGAAGAGACCATCGTCAAGATTGGTAAAAATAATAATATTCGCGAGTATGTCAATATTTCTTGTGGGACCGTCGGCGGTGGCGGTGAGACCACCATGGGCGACAATAACTTAATCATGGTCTATTCCCATGTTGCTCATGACTGCCATATTGGCAGTAACTGTGTTTTTGCGAATGGCGTTCAGCTAGCAGGTCATGTGGTCATTGGCAACCAAGTTGTCTTCGGCGGTATGTCTGGAGCTCATCAATTTTGCCGCTTTGGCGATCGGGCTATGATCGCAGCTGGGGCCATCGTAGTGCAAGATGTTCCTCCCTATTGCATGGTACAAGGGGATCGCGCCCGGATCAGCGGCCTGAATGTCGTTGGCCTTCGCCGCTCAGGTATGCCACGAGAGCGGATTTCCCTTGTTAAAAATATGTTCAAAATCCTCTATAATGATAACCTGACACTCGAAGATGCCATTGAGAAAATTGTCCAGGACGTTGAGGATGCAGAAGAACGATCCGTTTTCCTTGACTTTCTGCGCAGCAGCGAAAGAGGAGTTTGTCGTTGAAACGACCTACCTATTTTATTTCTGGTCGCTCACCATCAGCGGATGTTCTTGCGGCCGAGCTGGTTTTAGCCATTCGGGAGCGATACAGTAAGGTAGAGGGTTACGGGATCACAGGGGCTGCAACCGAGAGAACAAGAATTCCTAATATTTCAAATTTGAAAGACTGTATGGATCACCGGCTACATGAGGACGGCCTGGTCACTGCAGAGAGTAAGAAACTAGCCGAGACGATCATTGACGAGATCGATCAATTAGCCCCCCAAGTCGCGATTCTTGTTGGCTACTCTCCATTTCACCACCATCTGGCAAAATATTTTAAAAGTCGTGCGATCCCAGTTGTTGTTTATGGGATGACGCCTATGAGTGGCTGGCAGGGAGTTACCGCAGAAGACCTGAAAGGGGTTTTGAGCGCGGTTCTGGGCATGTTCCCCGAGTGCGAGAAAATTGTGGCTGACGCGGGAGTGGAGTATGACTTCATCGGCTCTCCTCACCGAGATCGAGTGGATCGTGTGAAAGTTAGTGCAGAAGCCTTGGGGCTCGACCCTGATCAGATGTTGATGAGCTTTCTCCCTGGGTCCCATTTGGAATCAGCCCGCACCATTCTGCCATTTATGGAGGAGATTAGCGCCCACATCCGCAAAGAATTGCCCCAGATGCAATTTGTTGTGCCACTCACAGCGTATCTCTACCAAAAAGCTCAAGCAAAGCTATTTGATCCCAAAAAAATAAAGCTCGCCTCATTGCCAGGCACTGGCAAAAAAATCATGACCTATGGCAATTTCACTATGGTCGAAGGCATGAGTTTAGAGCTTTTATCCCTGTCTAGGGTGGCTATGACTGGCATCGGTGCAAGCTCTCTTGAGGCTGGGCTCAGTCGTATTCCCTTTGTTGCCTGCTATCACGGGGATCAGCGCCAAGAGCCGGTATGTCTTGCCAATCAAGTTGCTAAGTCGCAGCTTGGCCCTGATGTTCACATCGGGACTGATCCCGGCCCTGTGGCTCGTCAGCTTCTTGATTGGATCACAGATGATGCCAAGCGAGACCTTGCAGTTGATAAATTGAAAGTTTTGCGTAAAAAACTTAAGGGCTTTGCCGCTGAGAACGCGGCAGACATCATTGGCCAATCGATTGTCCAATGGAATTTGAAAAAACGCAGTAAAGGTGCTCAAAGCGCATGATATCCAACTTAAGATTGCCAGGTAGCGCCCGTGAGAGATTTCGGGCGCTTTTTATTTCCCCTATATTTGATCAACCCAGTCGTGTTTTTATTATCATCGTTGCACTTCTCGGGCTCTCAAGCTCCCAGAGTCTGTTGATTCTGCTAGTGGGGCCATTTTTCAAGGGCCTGTTCGGGCTTGGTGTTGAAGCGGGGATGATTCATTTAAGTGCCCTGCTGCCAGAAAGCATCATGGAAGTCATACCAAGACTTGGTGGTATTACGATCGAGCGGCAGCAGTTAACCTACGGTGTGCCCGCGGCCATGTTTGTTGCAGCTCTGGTAAAAGGCCTATCTTCCTTTTTTTTCCATTACAACCAGCAGGCTTTGGCATTTCATGTTGCCAAGCGTTACCGAGACCGCTTGTTTGCTGCTGTAGTAGGGATGCCATATAGCGAAATTTCTCGCCGGATGCCTGGTGATTGGATGTCATTGGTCATGAACGATGTTCTTTATCTCCAATCGCGATTTTCCGAGGTTCTATCAAGTGTGGTCAAAGACTCGGTATTGATCGTCTCGGCATTTTTCGTAATGTTTTTGCTCCACTGGCCTACCGCATTGGTGCTGTTGCTGCTTTCTCCATTTTTCTTCGTCTATCTAGGGAGAAAGGGACGCAAGATATCTGCCTATGCAGATGCTTGGCAAAGGCGGTTGGCAGGCATGTCTGCTCGTATTCTGTCATTGAGGCAACGATTTAACTTTATTCGTGCGCAGGGTGGTGAAAGGCGAGAGCTGGAGCTATTCGATCGCCTCAATGATGACTACTACAAGATGATCCGCAAAAGTATCTTTTTACGGGCTGTAATGGGTCCTGCAACGGAGTTTAGTGGCTTTGTCATCTTTGCTGTCGTTCTTTTTCTGATGGCACAAAGCATTTGGATTCCCGATTTTGGCCCTGCGGAACTCATTCAATTTTTTGGTGCATTGGGCCTTCTTTTGAAGCCTCTTAAAGTTTTGGGGGAGCAGTTCGCTCGGATTCAAGAAACCGCAGGAGCCCTTAAAGAAAGCCTTTCGATCTTTCAGCTAGCGTCCCAATTCGAGGATAGTAGGCTGCACCATCAGGGTCGCCCCGTCCCTGATGCCATCCAAATTAGAACCCTTCGAAGTGGTTATAACCAAGTGGCTGCGATCGTTTGCGAAGATCTACACTTGGTTCGTGGCAAGACGGTAGCTATTGTCGGGCCCAGTGGTTCTGGCAAAAGCACCCTCATCAAATCACTTGTGGGATTAATCAAGCCGCTTACCTGGGAATGTGATGATTGCAGCTGGGAAGATCTTGCCCAAGAGTGTTCATTTGTCAGCCAGCGGCCATTTTTCTTCTCTGACACCATTCGAGCGAACCTTAATTACGGTCTTCCCGCTCCGGCTAGTGATCATGAAATGTGGCAACTTTTAGAGCAACTGAGCTTGAAAGATTTGATTGAGTCCTTAGCCGATGGGCTTGATAGCCCCGTTGCGTCTGTTCGTTCAAATTTTTCCGGTGGACAGTTGCAACGTTTGGTTCTTTGCCGGGCATTGCTACGCCAACGTTCCTTTTTAGTGATGGATGAAGCAACCTCGGCTGTCGATGCCAGCAATGAGGAGACCATCACCAAGCTGGCCATTAAAAAAGCGAAGGATGATCAAGTTGGGCTACTGTTTATCACTCATCGACTCCGATGGCTTTCTTTGTTTGACGAAGTTTGGTTTGTGGAGAGTGGGCGAATCATTTTGAATGGGTCTCACGAGAGCCTGATGGCCGACAAACGCTATGAGGACTACCTCCAGACCGCTCATGACTGATCCCAGGGCTGCAAATATTTCCCTCCATATTGAAATGACATGGCGCATTAGACTACACTTGTTATAGGGGCATTCTCTTGGAGCCTCTTGTATTGAGTCGAGTGATTCATTGTCTCTCTATGGAGTCGGGGATGAACGATAATAACGATCCGAATTCGAACGTAGCTTTTAATACCAACACAAGCCCGGATACTCAGGCCAGCACGAATCCGTTTACAGGGGATTTGAAGGGAGAGTTTTCAAGCGACTTTGGTACAAACACCAATGCAGTATCTCAGATCTTTAAGAGCAGTAGCTTTAGCTCTGAGAATCGCACCAAGTACATAGCGATTGGTGCCGTCGTCATCCTAGCCCTTTCAGCCATCGCTTATATTATGACCGATCCAGGCAGTGATCCCTTCGAAGATGAATTCGCAGATGAGATGGCAGATGATGCTTTCCCAGAAGACGCGGAAGATCTTGATGATGTTGGGATGATCGATGATGAAGACCAAAATATGGCTGAAGACGATGCCCCGATGGAAGAAGATATGTCTGGAGAGGCGCCCATGGAAGAGGGTATGGACGACATGGCAGGAATGGAAGCTGCGGCTGAAGCTCCGGTCTCGACCGGCGACTTCACCTTGGTCGCGCCTCAGAGCGGGGCTCGGCGACCGTACGATGAAACCATGGCGCCAGCAGAGTTCACTTGGGAAGGTCCAGCAGATAGGATCAACTTTTCACGAAGCCCGAATATGCAGCCATTGAGTAAGTCAGTACCTCTCAACGGTGCGACTTATTATGCTTTAGAACATCCTTATCCTGGTACCTGGTACTGGCAAGTGGTTAACGCTGATGGCGCGAGTGAAGTGCGAATGTTTAGAGTTATGGCCCCTGAGCGGCGAAGCTTCCCTGTTTCGCAGCCGGCAGAAGGGGGGAGTCTAGCTGCCAACGGCGGTGTGGTTGCCTGGCAGGCTGGGGATAAAATAGCGCGTTACTCCGTAGAAATGGTCGCAGCAGGTGCCAGCTTCGCGCAACCACAGCATCGCTTTGGCACTTCAGGAACCAGTGTCGCTCTTCAGGGAGTTTCCCCAGGATCTTACGATATTCGCGTCGGAGCTTTCTCAGAGGTTTCAGGTCGTTGGGAATGGCAATATATCCGGAATGTCTCCGTTCAATAAGCCCTTTGTTTTATAATATATCTAAGCTCCTATCAGTTTTGGTGGGAGCTTTTTTTATCCCAGCCCTGAAGATTACCCACTCATTCAGTCTGAAAAGTGTGTCGCTCCCTCAGTGAAAGTGGGCTGTGATCTCTGGCTCATTGCCTAAAGCCTTAGGAATGCTTAATTTTATACATGTTATGAAACAGACGGGCAGGCGACTATTTTGCGGCTTGGCAAGTATCTTCACAATCAATATGACATGCTATCAAGGGGAATAACATGATACCAAAGTTTTTATGCTCCATCGCCATTGTTGCGAGTGCAAGCAGTCCGGCATGGGCCGAAACAAAAGGACCCGAGTGGGATCTCACCGAGCTTTACCCATCTAAAAGCGCTTGGCTGAAAGCAATAGACGAAGTCAAGGGTGACGCTAAACAAGTGGATAGCTGCAAGGGGACGATGCTCGCGAATTCTAAGAACCTTTACTCTTGCCTCAGCAAAATATCGGGTGTTCGTAAGGAACTTTACCGGATTTCGACTTGGGCGAGTTTGCAAATGGCTAGCGACAGTCAGAACAGGACCCATATCGAACAAAGTCAGCTAACCCAAAGCTTGAGTCGAGATATCCAAACCCAGTTTGCCTTTGTCGAGCCAGAGTTGGCGACTCTACCCGAAACGAAATTGAAGCGCTTTTTAGTTGAAAATAAGAAACTCAAAGCATTCGATCAGTATTTACGAAATGCGAGAATTCAGGCGAAGCATATTTTGAGCCAGAAAGAAGAGAAGATTCTATCGGCGATGCAACCACTTGCTGGAGGCTCTGTTGGCGTCTATAGCATGCTATCGAACGCTGATATTGAGTATCCTACCGTCACCTTGAGCGACGGGTCGAAGGTGGTAGCCAACGCTGCTGGTTATGGCAAGGTTCGGCAGTCTAAAAACAGAGATGATCGGAAAATGGTTTTTGAAGCGTTCTATAGTACTCTAAAGCAGTACGAGAGAACCTTTGGCTTGACCCTCTATCAAAGTGTCCAGAATCGTGTGACCACTGCCAAAATAAGAAACTACCCGAATGCCCTAAGCGCTGCCCTCGGTAGCAACCAACTTCCTGAAGAAGTTTATCGCAACCTAGTAAGCCAAGTGGAAAAAAATCTTCCTACCCTTCATCGTTACCTGAAGTTAAAGAAAGACATCATGGGTTTGAAAACCATGGAGTACCATGATTTATATCCCACCCTGCTTAAGATCGACAAAGACTACACTATCGATCAGTCTCGAAAGGATCTGCTAGCGGCAGTGGCTCCTTTAGGGGGTGACTATCAAGAGCGCTTGAAAGATGCGACAGGCAAGGCATGGATGGATCTTTACCCAAGAAAGGGCAAGCGTGGTGGCGCGTTCATGAGTGGTGTTGCGTATGATGTTCATCCCTATGTTTTCTTAAATCACCAGGATGATTATAACTCTGCTTCGACCTATGCCCATGAATGGGGTCACGCCTTACATTCTGTCCTGAGCAATGAGAAGCAAGACTTTGCAAAAGCTCGCTACGCGACATTTGTGGCGGAAACTGCGGCAATCGTCAATGAGGTACTGCTATTGGATCATAGTTTGAAGAACGCGAAAACTGATGGCGAGCGACTCTTCTACTTAGACTATGCAATGAACTTTTTGAGAACCACGTTTTTCAGACAAACTCAGTTTGCTGAGTTTGAGCTGAAGCTACATGATGCCGTGGAGAAGGGTGAGGCTCTTTCTGGGCAGAAAATTTCAGAGATCTACGGGAACATCCTACAGCGTTACTATGGTCATAAAGAGGGTGTTGTTCACATTGACCCCAGCTACCACACTGAATGGGCGTTCGTTCCCCACTTCTACTACGGCTTCTACGTTTATACTTATTCCACCTCGATTGCAGCGGCTTTCAACTTTGCAGAAAAGATTCTAGCTGGTGACAAGGAAGCCTTGGACCGGTACCTGACGATGCTAGGTGCCGGTGGCTCGAAATATCCTCATGAGTTATTCATCGATGCAGGCCTCGATATGACGAAGCCAGACGCCTACACACCGATGATCAATAAGGCGAATGAGTATATGAAAGAGATGGAAAAAATTCTCCAAGACAAGAAGGCGAATAGCTAGGCTGTTCATCCTCCCATTGCAATTCCTTCCTGGCTCGCTATATTGAGTCAGGAGGAATCATGGATAAAAAGCAGCAGCTACGAAATGACATGCGTGTCCTCAGAAAGACACTGCCCCAACGCAAGGACCAAGAAACTGCGATCCATAAGCATCTCATCTCTTACCTTTTAGATCGAAATCACAAGGGGCGCATTCTCAGCTATCTTGCAGTCCAAGATGAGCTTGACCTAGAGCCTGTGCACCAGATGTGTTTGCAATCGGGGCTCAGTCTTGCGGTGCCTAAGGTTCTAGATTGGAAGGCCGGAATCATGGAGTTTTTCGAATGGCCCAAAGATGGGGTTTTTAATGAAAACCGTGTCGGAATCCTAGAACCTAGAGACACCGCTACTGTCGAGCCAGCAACGGGCGACATCGTTCTAGTGCCGTGCTTGGCGATTGATAAAAGAGGCTATCGCCTTGGCTATGGCGGCGGTTTCTATGATCGCTTTTTAGCTAAACACCCAGATTTGACCACTATTTGTCCAGTTTTTGATAAGCAGTTTATCAGCCGGGTTCCGGCAGAGCCTTATGATCAACCCATTCAGTTCGCTTGCCTCTCATCCGGCCTAACATCTTTAAACCTTTAGTTTTTCAAGATTCTTCCGACCAGTAGGAAAGCACCAGGAGTCTATATATGTGTCGCTTGTTTGGCTTTCGCTCCGTGATCCAGAGCCAGGTACACAGCTCTCTCGTGGGAGCAGAAAATTCGTTTATGACCCTTAGTTCCGATCATCCTGATGGTTGGGGGGTAGCCTATTACATTGAAGGCTCCCCTCATGTCATGAAGTCGGAGTCGTCGGCAATCAACGATCACCTCTTTCAAAAGGTCAGTGGCCTTGTTGCATCGCAAACTGTTCTCGCCCATCTGCGAAAGGCTACTTTAGGAACCGTTAATGTCGCGAACACTCATCCCTTTCAATATGGCAAATGGGTCTTTGCCCACAATGGCAATATCAATCAATTCGATTCCTATCGAGATGAGCTATTGGCTTTGATTCCCATGGGAATGAGGCGCTTTATTCTAGGTAATACAGATAGTGAAGTTATTTTCTTTATTATCCTCGCAGAACTTGCTCGCAAGGTTAGCCTCCGTGAGAGATCTATAACAGCAACGACGTTGGTGGCAGCGATCAAGATTGCGGTCAATAAGATTTGCGACATTATCGGCCCCTACGAACGACAGCACAGTAAACCCAGCTTAACTTACCTTACGTTTATCATCACAAATGGAGAGGCCATGGCGGCCCACCACGGTGGGCAACCGTTATGGTACTCCACCTACAAGAATAAATGCCCGGATCGGGAGAGCTGCCCCAGCTTTAACGAAGTTTGTGAGTCTCCAAGTCGGTCAGGGTATGTCAACCATCTTTTGTTCTCCTCGGAGCAGATCGATGGTGAGAACCTCTGGCAAGAGATGCTGCCTGGCGCCATCCTTGCTACTGATCAAACAATGATGATGACTTATGGTCGCTCGGCAGGGAGGGACGACGCTTGACTGCACGTTGTCACATCTTGTTGAGCTTGGTTTGCCTTCTGTTAGCAGATCTTGTCATGGCGCAGGTGTTCGATGCAAGCTCTTGGACGCAAGACGAGCCCCTCTATCTTGATGGACATTGGTACTTGAAGCGTGGTGAACTCGTCGACCCCCAGGATGTGGACTATCAAAATCTTCAGGCTTGGGACGTCGTCGATATTCCTCAAGACTCTATCGTGCCTGTGGGGCAATCTTTTGTTGGTACCTTTGTTGCTGTGATTCGTGGTTTGCAAACAGATCGCGAGCTAGGTGTTATGATTCCTAACGTCTATACGAGTGGGCGCTATTTTATAAAAAGCCGTGATAGGGTCCAGATGGTAGGGGCGTCGGGAAGGGTCGATTCTGATCCATTGCGATCGGAACCGAGCTATCTGGAAGTGAATGAGGTCATCGTTCCCGATGAATCCGAGCTGTTGCTCATTATTCAGGTGTCGAATGCGACCCACAGTCGCAGTGGCATTCGTGATTCGGTAACCCTAGCGTCACCGGCCTATATTAACCTATACGAAACCAAGCAAAATCTATTGGGTGGGGCGATCTTTGGCATTCTACTGATGTTTGGGATCTATCATCTCGGCTTATTTATTCAGCGGCCACGCTCACGGGAAAATTTATGGTGGGGGCTGATCTGTTTAGCTTTTTTTATCAATCACTCCAGCATCCTTGCTGTATCCGACATCAATTCTTCTGAATATATGAGTTATATAAGCCGCCATCGAACGCGTTATCTGACAAGTGTGATCATACCCTGGTTGTTTTTCTTTTATATCGATACTCTTTACCCCTTCCGATATAAAATTGTTTTGCGGATCTATTCAGTCATGGGTTTTACCCTACTATGCCTGGGCCTCTATTTCCAACCTCAAGTCTACACCGCCTTTGTATACGCCCTACAGACCTATATTTCGCTCACCGTCTTTCATGTTGTGAGTCGCTTGTGGGTTGCAACTAAAAATCGTGAAGCAGGTGGCATGGCTTCGTTGATCAGTTTCGTTATTTTGACCCTAGGAGTAGTGAACGATATTCTCTATAACGAGAGAGTCATCAATAGTGCCTATCTTACTCCCTATTTTTCAATTTGCTTTGTCATTACGCAGTCGCTCCTGCAAGGCTACTTTCATGCACTTTCACTTAAACAGGTGACCTATCTTTCAAGAGACTTGCAAGAGCAGGTGGACGAAAAAACTAAGAGTTTAGATGATACCAATCAGGAATTAAAGGCTCAGGTCCAGGAAACCAAGCAACTGGTGAAGGTGATCTCCCATGATATCGCCAACCCTCTTTCGATTATCGTTGGTGCCGCTGAGCTTTTGAGTCGTCGGGTTCCAGAAGATGATAGTGCGGGCCAAAGGTTGATTCTCAAGATTATCCGTGCGGTTGAAACCCAAGAAAGAATACTAAACCACATCAAGCATATGCAGGCTATTAAAGACGGCAAAGAGGCTATGGATCTGGTTCCTATCAACTTGCGAGAAGCCTTGGATGACATGTGCTTTGCCTTTGAAGAACGCTTAGCAAAGAAAGAAATCAGTTTAGACGTGACCTTTTCAGACGAGCAGGATTTCATTGCCATGGCTGAGAAAGTTAGTCTTGTCAACGAAGTCCTGAACAATCTTATGTCAAATGCTATAAAGTTTAGTCCTCATGGTGGTAAGATCGTTATTGTGGTTTCAAGAGAAAAGGATCATGGGATCGCTATCCGTCTTATCGATCAAGGGATCGGTATACCCGATAAGCTGCTTACGGATCTTTTTGAAGTGGGTAAGCCCACAAGTCGACAGGGTACCGAGGGAGAAAAGGGGACCGGTTTCGGTATGACCATTGTTAAATCTTATGTAGAAAAATACGGCGGTCAGCTAAGAATTGATTCGAAAGATGAAGAGGATCACCCTAATGACCATGGGACGACCATGACTGTTGTCCTCAAAGAAGCTAGCTAAGCCTAGGGCCTTACAAATATTTCAGGCCTTTAGTGGCTGAGAAACCATGAGAGATTCGAATTATTAATGTGACATAGACCTTATCTAGCTCTCATAATTTGTATCTTACACTCTACGGCATGATTGCTGTAGAGGAGAAAACATTGTTAAGTCATTGGAAGAATAAATTTATTTGTATGTCATGGTTAGCATTAGCTGTCTCATGTGCAAGCTCTAAAAATGATGAGATCAACAGTCCACTGAAGGGACAAAAACAGCCCCCTTTAGTCGATCTGAAAGACTTTTTTAGAAATCCAGAAGTGAATCAGTATCAAATTTCTGGGAATGGTAAGTATCTGGCCTTTTTAAAGGAACATCAAAACCGGATGAACATCTTCGTATCACCGGTTTCAGATTTTACTGACAGTAAGCGTCTCACCTCGATTACCGATCGGGATATAAATACGTTTTTTTGGAAAGCAGGCAAAATTATTTATATCCGTGACAATGGCGGTGACGAAAACTTCTTCCTCACCGCTGTTGATCCTAAAACCGGAAAGGAAACACCTCTTACCCAAATTAAAGGGGTTAAAACCCAACTCATCGATGCCTTAGATCAAATCGATGAATCTCACATTATAGTGGGCTTAAATGAGCGAAAAAGAGAAATTTTCGACGTGTTTAGAGTGAATGTCCATACCGGGAAAAAGACTCTGATCTTGGAAAACCCTGGAATGTACACCGGATATCTAACCGATCATAAAGGCCAATTGCGCGTAGCCTCATCTACGGATGGCGTGAACACCTCACTATTCTATCGTAAGTCTGAAAAAGAAAAGTTCCAGAGGCTCCTTACCACAAACTTTAAAGAGTCTATTGCACCAATTCTTTTCACCTTCGATAATAAAAAGCTGATCGTTGCTTCGAATCGAAACCGCGATAAATTAGCCTACTTTGAGTTTGATCCAGAAAAAGCACTTGAGACCAAACTCATCTTTGAATCTCCGAAGGTTGATGTCGAGAGACTGGTCTATAGTAAGAAAAAGAAGCGCCTTATTGCTGCAATGGCCTATGAAGACAAGCCTAAATGGACTTACTTTGACGATGAGTGGAAAAAGGTCAGAAAGTCCATCGAATCTAAGCTGCCAAAGTACGTCGTTGGTATCTCTAGTTATGACAGGGATGAATCTGTTTATGTGGTTCGTTCTTTTAGCGATCGCTCATTAGGTGCCTACTATCTCTATCGCAAATCATCGGACCAGCTGAAAAAGATTGCTGAGGTTTCCCCTTGGCTAAAGGAAAAGTATATGGCTGAAATGAAGCCAATCACCTATACAGCCCGCGATGGAGTCAAAATCCATGGTTACTTGACCCTTCCGGTGGGGAAGAATCCGAGGAATCTGCCTTTCGTGATTAATCCTCATGGCGGTCCCTGGGCCCGCGATCGTTGGGGCTACAATCGGGAGGTCCAATTTCTAGCCAATCGTGGATACGGTGTTCTTCAAATGAACTTTAGGGGCTCCACCGGCTACGGACGAAAATTCTGGGAAATGTCATTCAAAGAGTGGGGGCGATCCATGCAAGATGACATTACTGATGGGGTTAAGTGGCTGATTAATGAGGGCTACGCGGATCGAGAGCGGGTTGCTATATATGGTGCCAGTTACGGCGGCTATGCGACACTAGCTGGAATTACATTCACCCCTGACCTATATAAGTGCGCGGTGGACTATGTTGGGGTTTCCAACCTTTTTACCTTTCAAGAAACGATCCCTCCCTACTGGGCTCCCTATAAGGCAATGTTAGAAGAGATGGTTGGACATCCAGAAAAGGATAAAAAACTATTGCAGGCAGCGTCACCTGTTTTTCATGTTGATAACCCAAATCCGAAATTTTATTAGACAAGCTACCCTAAAACTTAACTTCTAGATTTTTTTCGCTCCTAATGTATTAGTCGACCTGAGTATTCGGGTTCGAAATATGGTTTCAGTTTTATTT